>JAJDEA010000137.1 GCA_029260035.1 Phycisphaerae bacterium | reverse complement strand
CTAGCGAAACTTGCGAGTGATGAGATCAACGCGATACTAGCCGCCGCGGGTTCCAACCTGAGGAAACTACTGGGATTGATCCACCGCAAAGCCGGGCGATTTGTTTCTGCGCCGATCCAGTGGCTCGAAAACCTCGCTGCGTAGCGACAGTCCAACCCGCTCACTTATCCCGTCGCCGCGTAGGCGGCTTTTTCAGGGATGACTAGTTGTACTACGCGGGAACCGATCGCCCTCGTGCAAAAACGAGCGTGCCAACGGTGACAACAAGCAGCAACAACACGATCAAGCCCCATTCGGAGACAGCGGGGATGGGTGGTGGTGGCGCGAGCGTCGCATTGTAATGGTAGCCCATGTCAACGACACCGATATCGTCAACTTGATCGGTTCGAGTCGTTCCTGCCAGGTAGAAGTCAGAAACCGGACCGCTCCCTGCATCCACGCAAAGGCTGTCAGCGCCTTGTCCTGAAGTGATTTGCGACAGATACCAATCTCCGAACGGTGGGACCAGTGGTCCTGTGACAAAAAGAGGATCTGCACCAATGTTCTGATCTGGAGGGTTGCTGCAAAAAGCTGTGCAACTTTGGATGCAGCTATAAGTAATATTGGATGCACTTGCGCCGGCGTCGTGTACTTGGGCGGATTCGTCAGTGAAGGGGCCGCCCGAGCCGCCCTCGGCATCGTCAACATTTGCCCAAAAAATGCTGTTGACAATTGTTGGCTGAGAGCCTGCTTCTGCCCAAATGCCTCCGCCGTTGTCATCTGCGCTATTGCCGATGAATGTGCAATTTGTTATTGTTGGCTGGGAGTTTGTGGAGTTAGACATTCCGCCGCCAGCGTTGTTCGTGGTGCCACCTCTTGCGACATTGTTGATGAACAAGCAATTAGTCACTATGGAATGACTACCGCCTGTGTTGGCCATCCCACCGCCGTGGCGGTTGACACCAGCATTCACGCTGTTTCCGCTAAACAGGCAGTTACTAACCGTTGGGTTACTGTTACTGTTGTACATTCCCGCTCCGTCAGCAGGTTGAACATTGTCAACAAAGCTGCAATTTTCTACTCGTGGATTGCTGTTTAGGTTGTGCATCCCGCCGCCGTTGTCATTTCCGGTGTTAAGCGTGAACACACAATTGTGCACCGTTGGACTGCTTCCCACGTTGTTCATCCCTCCTCCTGCCGCCGTAGGAGGATTGCCTCCTGTGATCGTGAACCCATCCAACACAGTGTCGAGGCCTTCGCCATTGACGCATTGTACAACACTGCAATTCAGGCCGAATCCGTCGATCGTCGTCACGTCGGGACCATCGGCGCTGCGCACTGTGATGGCTTGCCCGCTGAAGTTGATGCATTCGTTGTATGTTCCAGAGGCAACGACGCATTCATCAACGCCACTAACAGCAGCATCGATACAACCCTGAATGGTGGCAAAGTCACCGGGAACATTGAGCGTAGCGCCAAATACTCCACAAGGGAACGCTACGACAATCGCCACGACGCCAAGAATCGTTTTCGATTTGCTGTGATTCATTTTCCGCTCCTTTGCAAGAATTGAGTAGGCGGTCTTCTGATTTATCAATGCCATTTGTTCGACGTAATCTATTTGGCCCTTGTTCACTTTATCGACAACTGGGTGACACCTCACTTGCCGTGCCATGCGAAGCGTCTTTACGGTTTCGCAGGATTTCGCCGTCGCAACAGGAGCAAGCCACCAAGGCCCAGCAGACACAATGTCGCCGGCTCGGGGACACTGAACTCCACCAGATAAGAGAAATGACGGGGATGGGTTACGTCTGCCAGGCGGGCGTCATTCCATTGCCCAAAAACTGAAATCCACTGATACAACATCAGGTAATCTTCACCAAGGAGATCGTCCGGCTCTCCGCTATCCCAGTTGGTGTATCCCCAGGGTTCGCCGGTGATCCATTCCCAGACGCCATCATCGCTCGGCTCCCAGCCCCCGAGCCAAACGTTGTCTATCTCTTCGTCGCCCCGCAGCGAAAGAACGTGATCCTGAATGAACTGCTGCTCCTGCGCACTGGTAATCGTGGCTAAGTACCCAGAAGCGCCGAGGAATGATTCCTGTTCTGCCAATGTTCTGGCATTATCCCAATCCCATTGATCCGCCGATACGGGAGGAATAGGAAGCGCCGCCTCGAAGAGTTGGTAAGCGTGCGGGCCGTCGGGATGGCCCGCCCAAATGAAAACGGGCCCAGCGAAGAGAGTTGTGGAACCTGCAAATAAGCTGAAGTAAACCGCAACGGAAACAGCTAGCGCATGACGTGAATGAAACACCTGCCCCGTCCCTTCCCGGCCGATCTGGACCGATGGAAACAATGAGACTAAGACTTCGGGCAACGAGCGGACCCCGAAGCCAACGCGTTTTCGGTACAACCGATCCAGACGATAATGTCTGGACCACCTGACAATGGTACGAGGCAATCCGACAAACGCAACCAATCGAAGTGACATTCTCTCGTAGTCCATGCCGATCTCATTGCCAATTTTGGGAATTTCGTTTATCAGTTGGGTTTTGCGAAAGCTGGACAGCGCGGCATGTCCGAGCCGAATAGCAAATAATTGGATTGCATGTTATTTGTACGCTGGTGCAAGTCCGGTTACACCGGATCGACCGAGCCATGGATTTCTATCGATCAACAGGCACAAAACCATGATTCTCGGCAATTGGAAGCGTCTCAAACGAACGTCAGGATGAACGGATGACTGGCTCAGTAAATTCACATACGGCAGGCGGCGCCCAGCAACATGAGGGAGTCAAGGAAACTGTCGAGTCGATCTTCGTCGCTCTGATTCTCGCATTTATTTTTCGCGCGTTCATCGTCGAGGCGTTCGTCATTCCAACCGGCTCGATGGCTCCCACACTTTACGGCGCGCATGGCACGATCGTTTGCAGCAACTGTGGGACTGAGTTTGCTTATGGCGTGCGAGATTTGGCCGACAATCGGAATGTCAGACTCGTTCGGAGCAATGCGGTTGCGATCTGCCCAAATTGCTCGCATGTAAACTCCGGGTTAGCCATCAACGACGAAGCTCGAAACCCGGAAAGCGGCGACCGTATTCTGGTGCTCAAATGGCCTTTGGATATCGGGGGGCCTGGGTTTTCTCCGAGTCGATGGGACGTCACGGTCTTCAAGGACCCCGCCGATGGAGTAACGAATTTCATCAAACGGCTCGCCGGTCTACCCAACGAGGTCCTTACAATCCTAGACGGCGATGTCTATACAGTTCCAACCGAAGACCTTTCAGAGCAGACCATTGCGGAACTGGAAGAGATACGTCATGAAAAATACGAACTTCGCACCGGGAAACGTCGAGGTTTATTGAGGACGACTTCGAAGGAGGCGACTGAGGAATTGAATCAGAAGCTCAGGATTGTCCGCAAGACTGAGGAAGCACAAGAAGAACTTTGGCGCGTCGTCTACGACAACGATTATCCTCCACAAAATCGTCGTCCGAATCAGCCTATTTGGAAAGTCTATCGAGGAAACACCTCCGGCTGGGACGTGTCCACCAGACGCATCGAGTTCAAAGACAACGGACTCGAAGCGGATCATATTGTCTTGGCAGACAAACCGGTAGACGCGTCCATTTCGTACAATATCTACGGGCGAAACGTACCAGCCGTGCAGGATCAGCGCGTGCGTCTCGTTTTCACGCCGAAGACGCAGGATGCAGAGGTCAGGATCAAGCTGGAGAAACTTGGTCGTCAGTTCTGGGCTTCGGTTTCCGCCAGCGGCACCGTCGCATTATTCGATTCCAAAAGCGAGCCGAACGATCAGTCGCCCGCCATGATCGAGAAACAACTCCAGCCGTTCCCGATCGACAGATCAGTTCAGGTTACTTTTGAAAATGTTGACTATGTTCTGACACTGAAGGTCGGTGATAAGGAAGTGCTGACCAGTAGCGGCGACGAAAAGGACAAAGCCTATTATGCACCCAACATCGCAGCACTAAGAAAACCCTCGACGAGGCGATCTGCCCCGCCGCCCCGTATCTTCGGCCATCGCGGCTCCTTTGAGTTGACGCACTTGGTCGTCGATCGCGACCAGTACTACTATCATACTCATAATTCCTCAGCGCTTGCGCTATCCTGGGGACCGCCTGGCGGGTGGGCTTCTCCGGGGCATCCTATTTTACTTCGTGACAAAGAATACTTCATGCTTGGAGACAATACGGCTGCAAGTAAGGATTCAAGACTCTGGGATGTATGGGGGCCTCACCTTGAACCACGAGGCGAGGAATTCCAGCTCGGCACGGTTCCCGAGGATCAAATTATCGGCAAAGCATTTTTCGTCTATTGGCCCAGCCCGCAAAGACTTCCTTGGCTTTCGTCTCTCAAAATCGGTTTGATCCCTGACGTCGGACGGATGCGATGGATACGATGATGGATTCGACAAAACTGCATCGAGCCGATTTGCCGATTCAAAAGACGAATCAGGTGCCGTCATCTGCTGGTCCACCCCGGCCATTTCGTGTCAAACGCAAGGCACAAAAAATGCGTCTGACGATTGTGCACATGACTTCTCCACGAAGAATAAACCATGGATAAACGTCCACTACTCAATGTTCACGAATTGGTCAAACGGTACAACGGCCGAGCCGTCGTGAACGGTCTCAGCTACAATGTAAATGAAGCAGAAATCGTCGGACTGCTTGGCCGAAATGGAGCTGGAAAAACCACGACATTCCGCATGACCGTAGGCATGATCGACCCCGAAGAAGGAACCGTCGAATTCTGCGGCAGAGACGTTACGTCCCTTCCGATGTACAAGCGAGCACAACTCGGCATGGGGTATCTTTCTCAGGAGCCAAGCATTTTTCAACGACTGACGGTCGAGGAAAACCTGCTAGCTGTTCTCGAAACGATGCGGAATATGTCTCGCCGAGACCGAACGCAAAAAGCGGATCAGCTTGTTCAGCAATTCGGATTGACCAAGCAACATAAGCAACTTGCTCGCACGCTGTCTGGCGGAGAACGACGTAAATTGGAAATCGCACGGGCGCTTGTCACCAACCCAAAGCTCATCATGCTCGACGAGCCGTTCAGTGGCGTCGATCCGAAAGCAGTCGAAGATCTTCAAAAAGAGATTCTACAGCTCAAGCAGGATCACGGTATCGCCATTCTACTTACGGACCATAATGTGCGCGAAACGCTGCGCGTCACGGATCGAAGTTACATTATCAACGACGGCGAGCAATTGGCTGAAGGAACGCCCCGCGACATCATTCGCAATCCATTGGTTCGCAAGACCTACCTGGGCAGCACTTTCCGAGGCGACGAGTTCGACAAGGCAAGCTAGCCATGTTCCGATTGCCTCGATACAATCCGCGTTCTGCGATTTCGTATAGGGCGTTCAATGAATCGCCTACTGGTCTACTAAACACTTGGTACCTGGATACACAAAGCAATGATGAATTCAATTGACCCGATTCTTTGGATATCTCGAAGCGTTCATATTCTTGCAGCCATGGCTGCGATAGGTGGAGCCATGTTCGCACTTGTTGCATTACTTCCGAGCATGCACAAGACTCTGGACGAAGAGCCTCGACGCTCGCTCAAGGAGGCGATTCACTCACGATGGGCTAAGGTCGTACACGCTTCCATTGGACTCTTGTTCATTACGGGTATCGTGAACTTTATGTTGGTAGCCATGCCTCCGAAAGTAGACCCGATGCCGTATCATGGTATTTTTGGCCTCAAGTTCTTGGTCGCCATGGGCGTTTTCTTCATAGCAAGCGCCCTGGCTGGCAAATCGCCGGGTCTGGCCAAGATGCGTCAAGCAGGACATCGCTGGCTCACCATCCTGCTTCTCTTGGGGGTGACCATTGTCTTCCTTTCCGGGTTGCTCGTGCAAGTACGCCACGCAAGCGACATCAATCGCGCGCAGGTCGTCGCCCCTCAAACGACGCCATCCGAATGACACTAAAGAAGCTCTTTGTTTGAGATGTTCGCGTGAATAGACCTACGGTCATTGGCATAGGCGAATTACTTTGGGATTGTTTTCCAGACGCCAGACATCCGGGCGGCGCACCGGCTAGTGTAGCCTTCCACACAAATCAGCTGGGCGGGCACGGAGTGCCCCTCTCTGCCGTGGGAGACGATGCGATCGGCAAGGAACTCGTCGATCACTTATCGCGAACGGGGCTGGATACGCAATATATTCAGCTCGACCCCATCCATCCAACCGGCACCGTAACGGTCGATACGGCAACTGTGGATGATCCCATCTACACTATTCACGAAGGCGCCGCGTGGGATTTCTTCTCAGCAAATTCGGAGTGGATCGAACTCGCTAAGAATGCGAATGCTGTTTGCTTTGGGACGCTCGCGCAGCGATCCCCGGCAAGTCGCACCGCCATCCGCGCATGCATCCAAGCCGCGTCGGAGGCGACGATCGTCTATGACGTAAATTTCCGTCAGCCTTGGGTTGATGAAGAATGGGTGCAATGGTCGCTTCAACATGCATCCGTAGTCAAGCTCAATGCCAGCGAGATTTGCGAAGTGGCCGAGCTGTTGGGCATGGGCAACCTCGATACGTCACGCTTCGCAACTAAGCTATTCAAGGACTACCCGGTCGAGTTGATCTGCATCACGCGGGCAGCGGAAGGATGCTGTTTGCTGACGCGCGAAGAAAAGGCTGACGTTTCTGGAAAACCGGTGATCGTTGCTGACGCAGTCGGCGCGGGCGATGCGTTTACGGCAGCGCTCATTCACGGCTTGTTGCAGCAATGGCCCCTGACCAACATGGCTCATTTTGCAAACGATGTAGGCGGATTGGTTGCAAGCTGCCCTGGCGCGATGCCAGACTTGGCCGACCAACTACAATCGTTGAAGTCAGCTTACGAAAAGCAATTATAACCGCCAAGCGTTCGGGGAAACAATCAAGACAACATCCTGGACCTTGCGCTAATCTTTGGGCGCGTCGGGTCTGGCCTTTGAATCGAGGTCTACGGTTCCATTTGAAACTTCCGTCGGCAAACCCGATTCAATCTGCTGAGTCCTCTCTTGCGGCTGGCCGGTCGGAACTTCGATCGATTCTTCGCCCTGAAGGTTAAGATAGGCCGCGACGTAAGACGCGGCACTCCACGCCTGGTAGGCTTTTCCCATAGGTCGGCCCGTTTTGCCGTGCGCCCATTCAGTGAATTCCCAATCTTGATCGATGCCCTCGCTGCAAAGTTCTGCGAGCTTCATCATCGCTTTTTCCGCATGGCTTTGCTGCCCGATTCGACCAAGAAAACGGGCCCACAACCCGCCAACGAATGGCCAGATACCGCCATTATGATAATGGTGAGGCAGGTTCTGGAGGTTCACGAGAAAATAGTCGCGCCAATCGGGCGCGCCCGGATTGATCACCGGATAAAGAACCTGAACAGGATACGGCTCGTCTACGCCCGTCTGGCGAAGAAACCGCCAAACGGTTGTCGCTCGTTCGTCTGGCAACACCCCGTAAAGCGATGCGATGATATTGGCAAAGACATCGCAGCGCCAACTGAAACCAAAAGGCGTGATTTGCGCCAAGAGATATCTTGTTCGACCAAGATTGAAATGGGTCTTGGCAAACGAGTCGCGTGCCTGCGATATGGAATCAGGCGTTGGCCAGAATTGATCGTTGATGATATGTCGAATGCGCGCCGCCCGGTTGATGTACCGCTCAACCGGCAAATTCATGATCTTCCGAAGTTCAACGAAATCGACAGTTGCCCGATACCAAAGCACCTCATCGTAGAGAACATTGTAAGACCGCTGGAATAAGTCGGTCCAATCAGACGCTTCGGGAATCTCAAGCAAGCCGCAATTGTTCGTATCGAGCGCCCGCAGCCATTTCATGGTGCGATGCACTTTGTCAAACTGCTGGCGCGCAAACTCCTCGTCGCCGGTGACTTTGACATAATTCCAAACCGCAATGACAACCCACAGAGCACCGTCAACGCCCGCAATGTTTCCGATTCCGCCATACTCCGGCTTTCCTGATGCTATGTCCACGTAGTTAGGCAGGTGCCCATCGCGCGTCTGCGCATCGAGAATGGTTTCGAGAGAACGGCGAGCGCATTGTGTCAATTCAGGATCGTT
>JAJDEA010000136.1 GCA_029260035.1 Phycisphaerae bacterium | reverse complement strand
CCAGCAACCGTCGGGCGCGCCATATCCCCGCAGGATCTCAGCGATGCGATGTGGAGTTTGATCGCGTGGCAACACCGGTACTACAAACCGGTCATCCAAGTCATTGAAGTGGTATAGCGCATCCAGCACTGTCCGTCGTCTTTTTGGATTTGTGAGCAGCGACAATATGCGATCGCGTTTTTGCGGAACGACAAAAGACTTGATTAAGGATTCCTCGTGCTCAGTTTGGTTCATGCTACTTTTTTTGGGATACTTGTTTTGGTCTGACACTGCTGCCATCCTCAAACCGAATGCACAGTCGCTCAATTCAATAGTGGGACATCCCCGTTACAGAATTGATAGTACTTTTTCTGATGCCTGTTGAGCCTCATGGATGAAGCGACCGATTTCCTTTCTGCCTGATTCCGTCACTATCATCGCCTGAACTGAATCCGGGTCGGCGACAGGCGAAAGAGTGTGCGTTAGAGAATCGCAGCTCGCGGCGATGGTTTCACACTGCGAACGAAACGCTGGCGATTCGCCCTCACACGATCGGCGGAAGAAGCGGGCCGCAGATTGATGGCCGGCGATGAGCGACTTGGCGAGCCTGCTGTGTGCGACCGAATGGCTGGGGTCCGGCGGCTCAGTCAGCCCGGTCAATTTGTCGAGCCACACGTCGAACGCGCTAGGTCCGGTGGTGATTCCCATTTGAGTCGGCATATCGCCGCGTAGGCCAGCTTGCGCATGTGCTACAGTCAATTCGAATAGCTCGGACGCTTTTGGTTGCTGTGGAGAAACCGACTCAATCGTATAGACCTGAGTGGGGGGGCGGTCACAAACAAGCTGGCGATGAGAAGGGCTCGCTGCCGGGTGGGGCGTTCCTACGAACCCTGCACCTTCGTCATGGCTCCCATCGATCGTTCCCCATGTATTTTCAAATTGGCCGCTCCATGCGCGCCATGCGATGACGGCTTGTCGGTTTTCCAAGGCTCGATGGATCAGCGGACGGTAGCTCGCGTCGAAATGCTGCTCAAACTCTTCGGCCTTTTCCAGGCCGACTGCGGATTCGGGCGGATGCAACGCTCGGGTATTTATGCCGAAGACGTGGCACGATTCTTCGAGAAAAAGATCTCGGGCTAGCAATGGCCACATTCCGACATTCGGTTCGGATTCCGACGCACACACCAATAGTGAAAGCCCCAAGCAAGCGTGAAGGTCGTCCAGGTCGATTGGTTCAGGCCGATCGCCTGCATTCGCCTGGATGACAAGCGTCAATGACATGCATCGATCAACGGTTTTGCATGCCAGGTCATCGAGCGGTTTCAAGGTCGCCATTTGGGTTGCAATCCTCTCCGCGGCTTAAACGACGATTACGCTCTCGGAGCAGCTGCAAGCACTTCCGGCGAGACCTCACTCGAGCTTGCTGCATTTTTGTTGAAGAGGGATGCGAGTTCTTTCGCCTTGGTATCATAGGCGCCTGTGTCCGACCACGTTGATCTCGGCGTCAGGACTTGTTGGGGCACACCTGGGCACGAATTTGGCACTTCGATTTGAAAAACGGGATCAGGTGTAAAGCCAACTTCGTCCAAGTCACCAGCGAGAGCAGCCTGGGTCATCGCACGCGTATACTTCAGGTTCATGCGTTTGCCGACACCAACCCCGCCGCCACTCCATCCCGTGTTCACGAGCCAACACTTAGCCTTGTGTTGGGAAAGGCGCTGGCCGAGCATTTTTGCATATCGCATGGGCGGGAGAGGTAGAAACGGTGCACCGAAGCAAGCGCTGAAAGTAGCTTTGGGTTCGGTGACGCCTTTCTCCGTGCCTGCAACTTTCGCCGTATAGCCGGCAAGAAAATGATACATTGCTTGCTCTGGCGTCAGTCGTGAAATGGGGGGCAGCACGCCGAAAGCATCGCACGTCAAGAAGACGACGTTTTTTGGATGGCCAGCGACGCTAGGATGAACTGCGTTATCAATGTACTCCAAGGGGTACGCAACGCGCGTGTTTTCGGTTATTTGATCGGAATCGTAGTCGATGCGCCGACTGGTCTTGTCCATGACCACATTCTCTAAGACGCTGCCAAAACGGATCGCGTCGTAGATTTGCGGTTCGTATTCCCTGGTAAGCTTGATGCACTTCGCGTAGCAACCTCCCTCGATATTGAAGACGCCACGATCGGACCACCCGTGTTCATCATCGCCAATAAGGCCGCGCTCCGGGTCTGCGGACAATGTTGTTTTTCCTGTCCCGCTCAACCCAAAGAAAAGTGCTACGTCTCCGGCACGTCCGACGTTGGCTGAACAATGCATGCTCAAAATGTCAGACATGGGCAAGAGGAAGTTCATGACTGTGAATATGCTTTTCTTGATCTCTCCGGCGTAGGCAGTGCCGCCGATCAAGACGAGTCGTTTGGTAAAGTGGATTGCGACAAAAGTGCCATCGTTGGTGCCGTTCTCACTTGGATTGGCTTGGCATGTTGGCGCGTTGAGCACGGTGAACTGTGGCTTGTGGTCTTGGGTGTCGTTTTCGCCGGGCTGAATGAAAAGCTGCGCAGCGAACATATTGTGCCACGCCGTTTCCGTAACCACGCGAATGGCTAGTCGCGATTGATCGTCGGCGCCTGCAAACATGTCTCGTGCAAAAAGCTTTCGGCCTCGATAATGATCGATGACCCTTCGATGAAGGGCGTCGAAATGCGCTTCCGACATAGGTTGATTGATCGGGCCCCAAGCGACGTGGTCCTGGGTCGTGGAATCCTCGACAACGAACTTGGCATTTGGGGTCCGACCGGTTTGTTCGCCGGTCAGGCAAACGAGCGCACCGTTAGCCGCGATTGATCCTTCGTTTGCTCGAACCGCGTGCTCGTAAAGTTCGGCGTGAGAAAGATTCCAATAGACATCGCCGGGTTCTGCGATCCCGTGATGATCCAAGCCTAAACTGCTCCGTGAGCATCCATAAGTCGCCACGTTTCACACTCCCTGTGGAAGGTTGTCGCCCGAGTGTACAGTTCCCAAACAACAGCGGGCGAAACTATGAAGTTTATCGTCAACGCGCCCGCCTACAACCAAGAATTCCAATTTTCCGAGGGATGATTAAATAGTGGCCGAGAACGATTGGCCGGGGGCGAGCCATTCGGAATTGGCTGGTGATGGCGGTATTCTATTGGGGCATCCATAGCGAGTCCGGCATTAGTCTTGGTTTGCCATTGGTCCCCACGCAGGCGAGCGTTGACGTGGCGCTTGTGGTTCGCACGGTCCCGACGAAAATCTCGTACGCATGGTCCACGCGGGTGCGAGTTATTCGCGCGACGCGAACCGTAACTGCTGCGATATCGTCGTATCGAATTGGCTGGATGTACTTGCATTCTGCCTTGTAAACGACAAAAAGAACGCCTTGCTCTTCCAAATCCCGGTATCGAAAGCCGATTTGGCGAAGCAATTCCGTCCGGGCGTGCTCAAAATATTCCCAGTACTTGGCATGATGGAGGTAGCCCATCGCATCGCATTCTGCGTAGCGAACACGAAAATCAACGGTTAGCTCTTGACCTGATTGGCCAAAGACTTTGCCGGGCATCGTCTACCTTTTATCACGGATATTCGGGCAAATAAACAAACATAGCCGAGCATCTGCCACGACCCGCAGTTGGATTGGCGGTCAGCTTGCCGCGGATAGTTTGACTGTAAGAGTTACTTCTTTTCCATTTCTGAGAATCACCACATCGACCGAATCGCCGGGATTGTTTGCTCTCGTCGCAGCCATGTAGTCATATATATTTGCGATGGGTCTCTCGCCGATACGAATGATTCGGTCGCCGGCCTTCATGCCCGCTTCGTCGGCTGGCCCCTCCGCATTAACCGCTTCTACGGGCATGCCGCGTTTGCCATCGTCTCCATAGCCTGGTGCTAACCCCATCACCACGCGGTAAGTTGGTGTACTGCCGGCGACAAGCGTGGATGCTTTGACTGCTTGGAACGCTGGTCGCGTATCCTGGTTCGCAAGCTTGGCAGCGGTTCCATACACGAGTTTGGTTACTTTCGCGCCAGCGCGAGAATTGATTTTATCTGCGTCATCGCTTGGTTTGTGGTAGTCACTATGTTGGCCGCTGAAGAAATGCATGGCGGGAATTTTGTTGCGGACGAATGGAGCGTGGTCGCTTCGACCGCCTGCATCCGGGGTTGGCGCAATCTTCAATCTCAAATCGTCTGCTATAGGCTGCATTATCTCCAGAAAATCGTCGCCGGAATTAACGCCAAACACCTGCAGCTTTTTGGAGCCTTTTGGCATTCGACCGATCATGTCCATATTTAGCATAGCAATCGTATTGCTTGCGGGGTGTGCGGGCTGAGCCATATAATGCTTGCTCCCGTGAAGCCCACTTTCCTCTGCCGTAAATGCCACAAACAAGACACTTCGACGAGGCTTCGAACCACTCGCAAACATGCGTGCGATCTCGATGAGGCCACTAACGCCGGATGCGTTGTCGTCGGCGCCGTTGTGAATCTGAGGCTCGGATTTTTCTCGCACGAGTTTTCCCGCCTTGAATCTGCGCATCATGGGCCTCTTGACGCCCAGGTGATCGTAGTGTGCGCCAATCACGACCAGTTCATCTGCCTGCGGACCTTGGCCTCGCAACAGACCGGCGATGTTGCTCGTCGGGGTGCTCTCCTTTTTGAACACAGCTTGGCCGCTGGCATTAATATCTTTGAGGCCGCCTGATGCATAGCCGCCATCATCAAGCCTGTCCTGCAGAGTTGACAGCTTGCCCTTTCCACTCCCGAAAACAATTTGATCTATAAGTGGTCGACGGACATGAAACGCCGGAATGCCGAACGCCATAGCCCCTTTCGCTTCAAAATCGATCAACTTGTCTTCTTCGCCTTCGACGGGGGTCTTGTTCACGAACAGTACCGCGACAGCTCCGCGATCCTTGGCGTTGTAGACCTTGTTGCGAAGTAACGCATGGGGCGTTGCTTGCCCGTTGTCGTCAGCCCAGTCAGCCGGCTCTCCGCGAAGCATGAGTGCGACTTTGCCTTTGATGTCAGCATGTACGAAATCGTCACGATCGCGGTCCTTGGCGACAATGCCATAGCCGCAAAATACGACGTCTCCCGAAAAGGACTCGTCGGAGGAGAAATTCAGTGGGACGAAATCTTTGAAAAGATGAAAACCGCCTGGTATTCCCGAGAAAGCCAAATTTGTTGAAGGCTGTAGCGTTCTGTGCAGTGTCATCTCAAAGGTTTGACGAAACGTTCCATCTTCGCCAGCGGGTTCGAGTCCTATGTCGGCGAACTGTTTCTCGATGTAGCTGGCTGCGAGCTCGATTCCGGGAGTACCAACCCCCCGACCCTGAAGCTGATCGCTCGCGAGGAAATCGATGTGTCCTTGAAAACGTCTTTCCAGACCCGATGTGCATCCAACGGTCAGACAGCCAATGGTTGTGGAGATGCAGATACATGTAGTAAGGACCCTGGAATGAATGACTCTTGACACAATTAGTACTCCGATTTGGTTTGGTTACGCCGCCAATCAGCGTTTCGATTTGTATAGGAACACTTCGAGGGGAAAAAATCAACCGATGTAGCGAGCGCAAAATCACAAAGCCTCGCACACTACGCGACTTATGCAACAAGTAATGGCGAGTGATCCGGCATATCGTTACAGAGCGACTTGCGGAATCAGCGCGTGTGCAAAGTGGTTAGACGTGTCGGGCGATCCGTCATGAAGAACAAGTCAAGATCGTTGGCGAGTGCTCGGCGATCGTGCTCGGAGATAGACCAAACGCTCTGCCGGTGTTCCTTTGGTGTTTGAGACAGTGATTCCAGGTTCCTATGAGGGTTTAGCGCCGAGTTGGCTCCCTGTGAATAACAACCGGAAAATGCAAGGCCGATGAAAGCTGTCAAGGCGACAGCGAAATTTCTGGATCGCGACATTTCCAAACCCTCATAGCTAAGTGAACACCCCAGCGGGCTGACAGCGAATCATTCCATCCCAAGCCCATCAGTACATCATAACTGTGGG
>JAJDEA010000135.1 GCA_029260035.1 Phycisphaerae bacterium | reverse complement strand
GACTTCGTCGTCTGCGAGCGCAACATCGAGAATCAAGAGTTCATCAATCGCTCCCACGTAACGCTGACCAAGTCCGATCGTCAGCTCGTCAAGATTCCAACTCAACTGATGCGAATAGTTCCTCATCCAACCTCGCAGTTTACCGTCAACGTAGAGTGCGGCGGAACCATTCGGCTGGCCACTATTGGCATTTTGCCAAGTCGCTGCAACGTGGTGCCAATCCCCGTCGTTCCAGCCCAAATCACTGACGACGATCAGCTGCCCACCAACAAACATGTCTTGTGCCGGACTGTCATTGTAGAACCCAAACCGCAGTTTGCGCGGTGAACCATAACGCCAGTCGTTGGGACGCGTCAGGTCCAGATAGAATGATCCATCGGCTGCATGACGACTAATGTGAAACGGGTCGACCGGAAAGTCATCGGCGGGGTCGGCATCAGGGTCGCCTCGAAGCCAAAGCGAAATTGTCCCGTCAAAGCTCGATTCGGAATAAGGGAAGTTGTGCCTGGCGGAAAACACGAACTCGTCTTCCGCCCAGCCGTGGTCTTTCGCATCAAAAACGAGTGCGCCGCCAAAACGGCCTGCCTTTAGTTCGTGGCGCACGACCGCTGGATTTATCCGCGCCACGCGATCCCCTCGGCCAACGTCCGCGTCGACAGTCTTGTCAAAGGAAGCGAAAAGGCAAGTGTGCTTTCGCAACTTGTTTCTCATCTGATTGATCACGTTCCGTCGTCCTTCTTTGGTGTATCCGATGCAAATCACCTAAGGTCGTCGTCAAGATTGATATTAGAGTGTATTTCAACTAACAAGTTGACACCCAGGCCTCGGCAATGTGCCGGGGCCGTTTATTTTCTTGTTTGCCTTCGTTTTCAAAGTTTGATCGGTCGTGACCCCTCTGCCATCTCCTACTGGTTTTCGGCGTCTATAAATCCAACCTGTGGGAATCGTTTTGATGATAGCTAAGCCCAAAGACACTGTCGTGGCGAAGACCGATTCAGAAGTGATGATGTTTGATCTGGCGTAGCGAGATTTAATCGGACAACCGAACCCCAGCATCTCGAATCGGGCTTGTCTGTTTCAGCCGAAAAACGCTCTCACTCTCGCTCACGAACTGCGGATTGACGCCGTAATTACCGCCAACTTCTTTGACAGGAAGCGAAAGCCGATTGCTTCTATCTGGTTTGTCGATGCAATACCAATAATTCTTCTCAAACTTGAATGTCTCGGCAGCCGTACCAGCCCCGACATTGACTGCCGTTCTCAACTCATTGGAACGGAACGCGATGATGTTGTGCGTGAAGATTCCGTTGCGACACGGAACAACTTCAGTGCCACGATTTTCTTGGAGAATCCGAACGATCCAACGTGTCGGGCGGTAGATCGTGTTGTAGCGAACGACCGCTCCATCGACACCGACGAAAGAAACCGGTGCCATTGATCCGATGAATGTGCAATCTTCTACGGTAATGTCCTTTGCTTCGTAGCCACTTGGCTTCGGTCGGAAGTAGCTGAGGCCGGTGCTGCCGCCAATGTTGACCGCCCGACCACCCGCGTTTTCAAAGCGGCATTTTTGGATGGTGATATTCTTACTGCCGCCTTTAGTTTGAACACCGCTCCCTAAGTCTGCGTCCTTATGACGAAACGTGCATTCGACGATGCGACCATCGTGGCACCCCACCATGTCAATCGCTGACCCACTACTGCCCCAACGCTCGACCGTGCAGGATTCCACGCGGAAGTCATCCACGCCCGACATTTTGATGCCATCACGGTTTCCGTTTGGACCAATGTCGCGGATCGTCAACTCACGTAGGACAACGTGATGGGCTGGGCTGTCGTATGATCCACCGTCGTCAATGTTGAGGCCGTTGCCGGTCACTTCGGTCAGAACAAGGTTGTTCAGTTCGACGTAGCTCGGATCAGTCAGATGGAAGCACGACGCACCGCCTTCGAAAACTGGTGGTCGCTTTGAATCAGAGGCCGCAAGCACAACCGGGTTGTCTTTTGCTCCCCGTAGCTGATTGAAGTTTAGTCCGCCGCGATACGTTCCAGGAGCGATCAGCACCTTGGTGCCGGGCTTGGCACTTCGAACCGCTCGCACCAATTCGTCCCGCGTGCTGACAGTAATTAAGTTATCGCCACCCTGAGCGGGAAGGTTCGAGCAATTCACAAGCAGCAGAGCCGCGATGGGAATGAAGAATTTCATGGTGTGTCCGTGCTTTGGTTTTGTCCGTCTCGGCCCGACGACCGAAATGTATAAAGGTCGGCGTCCTTCAAAAAGAACTCTAGGCGAATGACTTGTCCGGCCAGTGACTCCATCGAGGCTTCTTTCCAGGTGACTTCGTGGGCCGCGTTATTCTCCTCGAACGCCACGCAGTCGTCGTAGTCAAAGCCAGGAATGATTTTTCGCTTTCCATTCGTTACGCGAACGCTAAATTCACCTTCGCTGGCGTCCGCATTAACCAACAGTCTTCCACCCGGCCAAAGAATCTGCCTCGTGGAGACGACACCGCCGCTGTTTGGGCCACGCATGGAAATAAATCCTTCCTTGCGTAGTTTCACCAAGCCAATCCCCGGTGAGCGTTTCTTTGTGCCATGCGGCCCGTCCCAGCCTGCGTAATACAGCCACCATTCATCGCCGACTTCAACCCATCGGTATCCGCTGAAAACCATGCCGTCAT
>JAJDEA010000134.1 GCA_029260035.1 Phycisphaerae bacterium | reverse complement strand
AGGTCCTCGTCGACATCATTTGGCGAGCCGCCGATGCCGATGCAGTCGATGCACACGCCAGATTTCTTGAGATCCTTGGCTGCCGGAAGCGGGTCACTGTCATCGTTGTGTTGACCATCCGTCAGCAGAATCATTCGCGGAATGACCTTTGCAGATTCGGTCGTTGTGGCTGGAAAGATCAGCCGGTCCAGCAGAGATCGCGATCGGCGTTCGAGCAGAACGGGCTTAGCTCGAAGAAGCGCAGATGTGATGTTGGTAGCGCCGCTGGTGCTAATCCTCTTGATTGAACGGCATGTGCGATTCTGGTACTTGCCCACGACGGCTGGATGGGAAAGCCACCAGCTACTGCCGGCATAGGCAAGCGCACCCACTTCGTCATCGGGCGCTATCCGGGCCTTGCGCTGAACGAGAGCGATGGCCGCTTCGACAGCAGCCTTCAGTCGCGTCGGTGGCCAGTCGGAGTAACGCATTGAGGGCGAAGCATCGATCGCCAGGACGAGCCGTTCAGTGCTGCCTCCGGTGAAATCGGTGCTCCCGTTTGTAAATCCAAGGTATTTCATCTTAGATGCTCCTTCTTCTTCAAAAACTCGACTTGCCCTATGCTGCCTGCTGACTGGGATCCGCCTGTGCGATTCCCTTGCTGTAATCGATACGGATTTCGGCGTGCTCGCCGCCTATGAGATCCTTGCCGGTGGCGTGGATCATGCCGTTCTCATCGATGCCGTAGGTGACTTCGATCCGACGCGACTTCTTGTGTTCCGGCGGTAGGTTCGAGAGTACGATCTCACCGATGGACAAACACTCGTCACGTTCCTGTCCCTCATCTCCCTGCAGCACTTCAATTCGCGCTTCAGTCTGATCTTCTTCATGCAGCGCAAAGCGATCGGTCTTGGTCATGGGGATGGGCGTTCCCTTGGGAAGGATCACGGCATTGCGAAGGGTGCCATCTTTTTCCGCAACGCAGCATCCGACACAATGCGCTGTGGTTTCCTGAACAAACGCCTTGGGGGCGGGTATGGCTCGTCCACCAACCATGATGGTCTTACCCGCCTTGGCGAGTTCCATCGCACACATTTGGGCTGCCCCGTAACACACGGCGCGATCGGGCTCGATGTCACAGTGCGGTACGATGCTGGTTAAATCAGCGAGCGCGCTCTGCACGGCCGGTATCCGAACGCTACCGCCCACTAAGATGAATGTATCCAGGTCCGTGAACGAAAGTCCGGTTTCCACCACCGCCTCCTTGGTGCAGTCCATAGCATCCTGAACCAAATCAGCAGTAAGTGACTCGAATTGATCCCGAGTGATCTCGACGATCGACTGCCGGCCTTGACAACCAACCACGATTCGGGTCTTGTTCTTTTGTGAGAGGTGAATCTTGGCCTGCTCGACCTTGTCCGCCAGTTCCTGAAAAAACAGTGGATCGGATTCCTGCGTCGGTTCGTACTTATTCTCCTTCGTAAACTGCTTGAGGATCAGTGGTTGCAAGCGAGCACTGAAATCCTCACCGCCCAGTTTCTCGCAGCCGGTGCTGTTGAGAACGGTAATGCGATTGCCCTTGCTCTCAAGAATGGAAACGTCGAGCGTGCCGCCGCCAAGGTCGAAGACACCGAACCGAAAATCCTTGTTCTTGTCGAGAGCGTAGGCAATCCCCGCAGCGGTGGGTTCGTGGACCAGCTTGATTGCCTTAATTCCGGCACCTTCTGCGGCATCGATTACGGCCTGCTTACGATGGTCTTGAAAATTTGCCGGTACCGTGAAAATTGCCTCGTCCACTTCTTGGTTAAACCGGCTCTCCACATCGCGTTTGAGCGCAGCGATCAGGACGCGCGTCAGGTCCGTGGCCGTGTAGGTCTTTCCATTAACATCGGTAAAGAGCACATCCGATGATCCCAACACCCGCTTAAAGCAAGTGCGGACATACTGCGGATACAGAAATCCCTCGGCCAGGGCCTCCACGCCAACGATGGGCGTTCGGCCTTCCTCAAAATACACCGCGGACGGTGTGTATGGATCACCGCGCTGATTCAAAACGATCTGCGCGCGGCCGGTGTCATCCAGTGCGCTGACCTTGCTTCTCGTCGTTCCCACATCTATTCCTAAAACGATCATGGTGTTTATCTCCTTTCGATTGGATGATTAATGATTCTCTGAATTAACGAACACGGCCACGCGTTCGGCCACGATCACGCGCTCCCCGACCTGAAAACCCGGGGCCAGTCGGGATGTGATGCGACCAACCTGCGAGATGTCTTCGGTAGCCACGCGCTGGACGGCCGTTTGGCGCGCTCGATCAAACCGATCTCCTTCACAGGTGAACACCTCCACACCGAAGTCACCGAGGTTGGTCTCGAGTTCGATGCGTATGCCATCGAGTGCCTGGAGGGACCAAGCTTTGGAGGAGTGACGGCGAAGGGACTCCGGGACTTTGCGAAGTGCACCGGCCAGAAGCGATCGCTGTTCGATCACTCTTCGATGCAGAGCCGCGATCTTACGGGTGAGCGGCTCAATGAAATTGCCCTCTCTTTCAGCCTGTTCGTACCGGGCCAATCGATCGTGCAACCGACCAATTAACTGATCTCGCGCTGCAAACTCGGTGATCTGTTGGCCATGCATGGCTGCCGATTCGGTCAATTGGTCCACGTTCCTCCCGAGAGTCGCGATCTCATCGACGAGCATGTTTATCGAATCTTGCCGTTCCAGATTAACATTGGGGCCATCAGAGAACTCTTCCTCCTCTTGAACTAGAACCGGTGCGCTATTTTCAAAGTCCGGCTCATTGGCAATTGAAGTTGTGGGTTTTTGATTTTCCATTCCGTTTATTCCAATGATCATGAATCTTTCCTTTCCCGGTTGGCGATGATGAGCCGCACGATGGCAACCCCGGCTGCGCATAGCACACCCAACACGCATAGCCCCAGTGTTTTGTCCTCCGCGGAATGCCCCGGCCCTATGTGGGCGATCGATGAAACTGCCGTCGACACGCCGGCTCCGTAACGCACCACTAACACCACACCGAGGATGACCAATCCAGTCGCGACTACGTTGGACCATTTAATTTGCATGACGTTTCAACTCCTTTCTAAAATGCGAATGTGTTGTTTGCCTGGTTTGCTTTTTTGCTTTGTTTGCTACGGTCTTACGACCCGGCAAAATGCGGCAATTTATTCATAACTCTTTCTGTGGCAGCACCTTGTGTCAGCACAAAAAGACCATCCCGATTGACCGGTACAAACAGTCGGTCAAGCTTGCGTCGTACACCTGCGGCGATGCGCGCGGTGGGGGTGACGATCCAAAGTTCCTGCGCGCCCATGGCTTGCGCCTTATCCAAATCGCCTTCAATACGTTTGGGCGAGCTCTCGGCTTCGATCGCGATGCTATGACCTTCGCGCTCTGCGACCAGATCCACAAACCGAATGGATGATCCCATGCGAATGGGTACCTCCTGGTCTGTGTGCCAGCCTTCCAATTCAAAAAGTTCAGCCAGCACCGAAATCATGATCGCGTTGTGCAAGTAACCTCCACGCATGGTTGTTAGTTCTCCTTCCCTTGAACCGCGGCTTGGGCCTTCGGCAATGGTTCGAGTACGATCGATCCCCGACCTTGAGATGAAATATTGACGCGGTGCTCTCGAAGATAGCCATTTTCAATGAGCTGCTTGCGTAGCGCGATCGCCTGGTGAGTTCCTACCCCAGCCAGCTTGGCGTAGGCGCTTGAGGGTTTTCCAGGGTGATCGATCACAGCTTGTAGAAAACGACTTTCGCCATCCGACAGCAACGGCGCAGCACTGGATGTAACGGGGCCGGCTTGGCTGGTTCGTTGACCATTGGGCGACCAATCGACAAACTCGCCAGCCACTTCGGTTGGCAGTGCCAAGAGCTCCGCCAGCCCCGCTGTTGCATCCGCTGCATCCATCGAGCCGCCCACCGCTGGAAGAAGACCGGCCAGTGCAGGGTGGCCTTGCGCAGTTTTCGGGGAAGACGGTTTGGAAAAATCCAAGTAGGGCACGCGCATCCAGAACGGAGATCGCCCCGGACCCTCTGCCAGTTGGCCGACGAACCGACCGGACACGAGATGCTGCGCCATGTAGCGACGCTGCTCGGACGTCAGGCCCATGGCTTCGGCCATGGTGGAATAGTCACTTGCGCTCCCGCAGCGCGCAATGAATTTGTTCGCGGAATTGGACAGAATCGCGGGTGCGATGTCAGCAAACTGAATCGACAACTCCAAACCGATTCCGGTTCCTCTGATAAGCCCGATTTGATCCGCCAAGCCGGTACCTGTGGCCGACACGAGGCGTGCCGCTTCATCGCAGCAGACGAGCAGGTTCATACGCTTGTTGGATACTCCAGCAGCAACGCGCGAGGTAAACTCCGGCAGGATCAGGCTTGAGAGAATTAGGTCTTTCTCCACCTCCCCCACGCCGTCGAGCTCGAAAACAATATGATGTTTGGCCAGATCGGAAGTTGACCAGCCACGCCGGTAGCACAGCACCGATCGCAATGACATGAGCACGGGATCCATCGCGTCGATGACGGCCATGCGTGCTGGTGCGTTGGCTGTGGCTTTTCCCGCTACCGCCTCACGCAGATCGAACAACGTTGGGAATCGACGGCCACCCTGGGAAACGCCGAACCGGTCAAAGAGTTCCAACAGTGTGACGTTAATCAGTTTGGTGGCTCGGGCCGGCAGCCGAAAAACCTGCACCAACACATCCGCCACGCGCGTGGCCCAACTGTATGGAGCGACGTGGTGTGGTACTTCGAGTGGGTTGAGGCGCAGAGCTCTGGCGGGCACGACTTTGAGCGTCGTACCCATGGCCGCAAACCATGGAACCAGACAGCGGTATTCACGCTTGCGAAAATCGAACAAGAACAGTCCTTTCACGTGCTTCGCCGCCTGAAGAATCATCCAGCGTGATTTGGTTGTCTTGCCTGATCCACTGCCGCCCAGTGTGAGCGTGTGAGCGCTCATCGCTTGAACAGTTTGTCGAATCGGCAGGCCCTTGTCATCCGTGCCGTGAACGATCTCGCCATGGGTCTTGCCTGTTTGTTGAAATGGTCCGGCATACATCTGCGCGGTCTTGTGTTTGGTAACACGCTCGTGCAGCCAGCCGATCTCGGTATTCCCTGCGACACCCAATTGAATCACGCGCCGCATCGCACGACCCACGGGATCTTCAAGCAGACCGTTTTGAACGCTGTACAACAGATCGAGCGCTGTTTGGGATGGTTTATCGATTGGCATGTTCATCTCCGAATCGCACGAAAGGTGAGAGAATCGCTCGCCCGATGCTGCGCACCAATTGTTTCCTTGAACGAGCGGCGTAACAGGTCTTGCAGTAACGCATCGACCCAGTGGTGGCATCCTGTTCGAACACGCTGTGGTTAGGGCAGAGCGGCATGTGGCAGCAATGGCAGGAGCCGTAGCAGCTTTCGCAAACAGGTTCAGTGCAAACTGCGCAGAAACCGCCCGCTGGTTTAAGACATCCGCAAACGCATGCAATTCGCCGGAGGGCGTTGTATGATTCAATGGCACCACCATCGCTGAGGACATGGACGGTATCTTTTTGTCCGGTTTGCTGTGCAGTTTTGTTCCAGGGATCATGACAGAACTCATCCTCTCGTTCGCTCCGAATGGGCTGCATACATGTGTTCCTTTCCGATGTTGCTACCTGGACGATCTACCAACTTCCCGTGAAAAAACTCTTACGCAGCCAGCCCCAGAGATGACTGAGAAACTGATAGCAAAACACGATCGAGAAAACACCGACCATCAATCCGTTGATCACAAACGCGATCCAAAGAGCGAAGCGTAGGATGTCGCGCAAGAACTCAAGCAGAGTAATTTTCCAGGGATTCATGGGTGGCTCCTCTAAGCCGCACAAGGTTTGTCACTTGCGACAGTCGAATGAAAGCGACGAACCAGGGCATCGAGAGTGGCAGGCCATCGCGATGGATCAACTCCACGAGGCGCTGGCACCTTGGCGCTGAGCGACTTGTATATGACATGGGCATCAGCCAGCGTTCTCAATACCACTGGGGCACGATCACCGATGGCGTATAGGCCAATTGAACGTGCAAGATCAAGCCGAATGTTGGCCGCACGTTGCCTGGCCTGATCATGAGCCTTCGTGCCGGGTGCAAAAAAGGGTGTGTTCATCGTTCATTCTCCTTGGTTGTGGCGATTTCAGAGGGTCGCCGGGTCTACGAATCAGCAGGTTCATGCTCGATCCGATTGCTACGTTCCTGTGCTTCTGCTACAACAAACGCGCGTCCGGCGGCTTCGGGTAAAAGAAAATCAAAAAAATATCCGACGGCGTTTCGGTGCAGCAGATGAAGGTGAATCCGTGAGCCAACTCGAAAAACAACGAGAGAATATTTCCTCCGCGGAATTGGAAAGGCTTGTGCTTGCTGCACGCGATGGTGATCGGCGTGCCGGTCGCCGTCTTTATGACGTCGTAATGCCCAGGCTGTTTCTATGGTGCCGCGGGCTCGATCATGCCACTGCTGAGGATGTGGTCCACGACACGGTTCTTGTTGCGATCGACCCCGCGAAACCCTATACCCCTGGCGGCCGCGTTTGGGGTTGGCTGCATAGGATTTGCAGGAATAATTGTTTGACCATCTTGACGTCAAAGCGTCGATCTCTTGAGCGATCAATTCCGACTGAAATGTTCGCCAAGCTACCGGGAACCGATGACGAAGCCGACTTTATGGAGATGACGTTGGAGAAGTTCTTCAATGCACTTTCAGAGGCGTTGCAGGCGCTCGAGCCTCATGAGGAGGAAGCATTACTTCTGCAGATGGCGGGCGAGCGTTATGTAGATATTGCGAGACAGATGGGCTGCACTCATCACACAGTGAAGAACTACCTACAAGTAGCCAGACGAAAAGTCGCCCGCTTCCTACGTCGGGAGTACCGTGGGATTTGCGATGCGCACCAAAGGTACCTCGAACGCTTTCTAGGAAATGACCATGAATGATCGCCTGCAATTTCCAGAAGATGACCTTGAGAGGCTCAAGTCCGATTGCGACGACTTGAGTGAGATCCTGCTGGAGCACCTGGACGCCCATTGCGCATGGTTGCGTTTGCAGGCTCAGCGTTCAGATGCTACTCCGTTGCCTGCTGCGACGGATTGGTCACCGGCGGAGTTCGAAGCGATCCTGCAAAAAGGATTCTGGAGCGCATGTAAAGCACAGATCATCAAGCCGACACAGCTACGTCACGCAGCCCAGGACCCGGACCTTTTGGAACAGCTGGCCGAACGCATATTCGGCGAGGGTGCGCCTGAAGTCTGGTTCCCGGATTCGCCAACCACAGACCTAACCGCTGAGTCACAAACGCAGTCGCTTCTTCAAAAACTCTCGCGACTCAATCCAAATCGTGTTTCGGCTGCCAAAGGCCCGGTGCTTAGACACGATGTCACGGATCGTTCCTATCCCGCCGTGCCGGTTCGTTATGGTCACCGAACTATCTGGCGCCTTGAAGCGACCGTATCCAAAAGAGCGACGCTATCTTTGCGGTTTGATAACAGGCTATGGGGTAAGCTACAGGTCGAACGCACCTCAACCAGCACAATTCGAATAGTCGCCTGCACGGGAGTCTTCCTGATGCGGCTCGATGCCGGTGAAGTGAATCTCCGCGCGGCCGCCGAATCGGCGGCAGGGCCTAAGGACGAGCAGGAAGCAGGCCAGATAACCCTTAATGCTACCCAAGGTGGAATCGTCTTAGACATCATCACGGAGGCGCCGTAGTCCGGCGCGACCAACATGCCCCCAATATCCGAGGTTCTTGTTGCCACAACGCTGCCCACCGAAGGCGATGTGGCAGTCATCCGCGCGCAAACCCGCCCCGACTCTATTTTTCGGATTGTTGTACGCAATGATCTTGTCATGGATGAAGTCTACCATACCCAGATCAAAACAGCCGAAGCCTACCTGACGGCATTCCTCGAAATACATCCCTTCAGTCGACTGGTGGCAGAACCTTTGCGAACCGCCACGATTGAACTGACCATCGACACTAAAGCCGAACTATCGGGTCATTCACACGGATTGGCCGTTTTGTTGGTGTCGCTATCCAGTCTGTTGGAGTTGCCTCCTCGAGACAACATCGTGTTCTCCGCGGGACTGGCTCCTTTTGATCATGCTCAACAGAGAATTGTGTTGGAATCGGTAGCGGGTATCCCGGCAAAAACGCTGGCGGTCGGTGAGCATAACGCGGGACGACTCTATTATCATAGTCGCCGAGAGGAGGAGGACACCGACTCGGAAGATCGGGAAATCACGGACCACCTAAGGCGGTTCCACCTTGGTGACGCCGATCATCCCTGCGAACCGGTTTTGCTTCCGCAAACGCTTTCTTGGGAGAATCTGTTCAACGTAGGTATTGACCTGTCAACTCTTTGGACCCGTGCGCGCGATGGTGCGGTCGACGGCAATCTACACCTGCAAGTCATTCAACGCATCCTGCACGCGGCCCTGCTCCACCGTGCCACCGAGGATGAATTCCCGGTTGGAGTCGGCGCTGTGGTGGCAACGCTTCGTAAGCAAGAAATGTGCCCGGCTGATCTTCCGGAAGTCGTTGGGATCATAGCGCTGAGCGGATTCTGTTTGGATGAGCATCTGGGTGAGCTACTAAAAATTGCTATCTCCGAAGATGCCTCTCGCTCACCGGCAGAGGATCTGGCCATTTGGGTCGGTGACAACAATTCCAACTCCGACGCAACGCTCGAAAAAACGCCGCTTTCAAGAGCGTTATGGCTGCTCGACATTGGCTGTTATACCGGATGGCTGGAAGAGCCGCTACCACACAAACTGTGCCAGCGTCTGTCACGGCGGATGGAAGACTTGGCCAACCAATTGATCCGCAGCGTCGAACCACTGAGTCAAATCGGTTTCGCGATGTCCGTGCTCCAGCAGTTTCGCAGTGACCAGTCGGAATTGATTCGATCTATCGTGCAGAATTTTGGCGGTCGCTTCGATTCATATCCGCCGGGCATTCAAAGAAAACTCGGAGAGTTGCTGAACACGCTGATTCGACGTACGACTGGCCCGGGCGCCTTGCTCTCGACAGGCGACGTGGATCTGACACTTCTCTTCGGAGCCAAACGGGCCACAACCGCTTACCCAGTCTGTCCTCGCTGCCATCGATCCCTGTTCGATACCCGGCTTAATGATTTAGACGTCACTTATGATTGTCTGGAGGCTAACCCAACATTGCCGAGCCCGGTACTGCTCTTGGAAACAGCTGCTTCGAGTGGTCGCTATAGCCAACGGCGGGGCTACCGTCTCGCTGAAGACACCCTTGCTCAACTACCAAGGCAAGAGGAGATAGCCATCAGTGGCCGATTCAACGAAGTGCCTGCCCGCATTGAATTCAATCTGCGAAGGGCCCCGAAGGATAAACCTGTACCGATCGGTATTCTGTGGGATCACAACGCTATCGGGTTTCCACCAGCCATTGACTCTCAGTTCTTCGTCAGCGCCTTGGAACGTTGGCGACATACGCAGGAATGCCCTGACATTGGAACTGCTATTGATGTGGGATGCGGTACAGGATACCTGGCCGCTGCTGCGACGTATCTCTTTCCGTCTATGAAGGAAATCACGCTGGTGGATATGGATGCTTTGACTGTACATTACGCCGCTGCCAACATCCGCAGCGCTTTGAAACAATATGACGAAGAAGCATCCCAATATGTGTACCGGGATCCCGCACCAGAAACGAAGCTTCAAACCTGGGCCGGTGACTTCGTGCAGTTTCAGGAAGAAGAAAAATACGACCTAATGCTGTGTAACCCTCCCTACCTGCCACAGCTTGAACTCGCCAGCACTAACATCGGTCGCGCTACCCAGGGCACACGACTGCTCGAAGCGGTGGCCAGTCGTGCAACGGGCATGGCCCGGCGCACGATGATGGTGTTCTCCGCGCTCGCATGGCCGGAATTTGAACGTGCATTGATGGCGGGCGACCACATCCCCTCGCGAATTGTGATCTTTGAACGTCAACTAGTGCCTTTGCGCGTCGCTCCTATTCAGCCGATTTATCCGGAAGAGCAGCAACAGGAGATGCACGAGATCGAAGCAAACGAACAGTTCGTCCAACGCGTGGACTACTACCGATCGTGCCTCCGACCGCGCGGACTCATCGACCTCGATTTGGACGAATACCCATGGGAGCGTGAAGTTCGGAACCGTGCCCTCAACTGCCAAGTTCGTGGCCTCCGTGGCCTCGAAGAGAAGTTGGTGCCTGTCGAGGATAGATCGGGGCTTACCGTCGATTCGACTGAGGATCGCCTGCGCAGGCTTCGCGAATCGTCGCGTGGTTTTCGTTTCTGGCATGAGACCCGTGTGATCATGATTGAGACGTAGTCCCATAGACCGATCGATGCATTTAAGTACCCAACAGCAGTGCGAGTGCCACCACGAGAGTTGTCAACCTGGTGGCACTAACTCATGTCGATCGATTATGTCACCGTAAAACAAGAAGATCTAACGCAAATGCTCCACTCGGAGAGCTTTCGAAAGAGGCTCAATACGGTTGCCCTCGGAACGGTTCGAACGGGATTGGAATATGGTTTTGGCGTGTACAGAGACTTGGAAGACGGCACTATCAACTACACCAAGGTCATCCGCGGAAAAACCGATCAAATCAATCTGCGTGGTGCTCCGGAGCTGGCACGTTTGCGCAATGCCTGCGATAATGGACGCATGCACTTGCTTCTGGATTTACATTTTCATCCTGACGAATACGGGTTTCCGATTCCTTCCGATGAAGATCTTGAGGAACTAGAAGAATCGATCTACGGTCTCAATGACCGGCCCATACTTACTGTTGGTCAAGTCGACCGGCGCGGCCGCGGCCAGTTACTGCATCTTCAACGTCGTATCACGGGTGACCAACTCGGCCTCAACGCGCCTCTTATGATTGACCTTTACGATCGGTTGTGCGAAGCGGACAGCGCATTGACAATGATGGATGTGGTAAACGCGATCGAGATTCCGGGATTCGCGGCGTGTGATTATTCAACGTTTGAGATGACACGGGCCAAATCGCCGTGCATGCTGGATCGAGTGCCCGACTGGGAGAAATTCGCGTACGAGGCCAGGGCCGACAGACACCGGCTTGGCGGATATCCTTAGGGTAGTGAATACGGTGGCATCGCCACTCGCATGGCGGTGACAAATGTGCATTTGAGATGCTGCCGAGGTTGATGGGCAGGGAATCGAATGCCGCTATCCACTATCGAAAACAAGAGTTTCTAATCGGGAATCGCGGTTCTTGCAGAGATAAATAGGGATTCGAATAACTGCAGTTGTTTCGTCGAGACCCCTTCAGTCCAATCCTGTTTTCCCTAATAATTGATCGCAGACTGGAGTCTCATCCTCTAATCCTGAATAGAGATCATGGGATTGGCTCGCCAAATTCCTGCAATTCTTCTATTAGAAAATCGTGTGCCCCAAGATTGATGTAAATCCTTTGCTGGCAATTAGTTAAATGTTACAAAAAACGGTGTCAGGATTCACGCGTAACTTACATGGGCTATTCGGAGGCGCAAACAGTTGTGCCGAAAATCACTGTCAAAGGAGAAAAACTCATGGATTGCTCTGACGACCACACTCTCGCGGCGGACAAAAACGAGAATCACAACGAACAACACGCTGAACATATTCATAAAGAACACGATCAGCATCACGAGGAGAAGCACGACGAACATCACTCTGAACATATTCACGAAGAACACGATCAGCATCACGAAAACAAGTTCGAGCACGGCCATGATCATGTGCATGGGCACGGCCATAACAATGGAGGTCACGATGAAAAGCATCGAACCGCAGGCTCCACCCTGGATGGAAAACCCCACAAGTCGTAGGAGTGAACGAGAACCGAAACCGGCGATTATGATCATCGTACTTCGTTGGTGGCAACCAGGATGGTCTGGGTTCCGGCTGTAACGGAAATATTGGTGCTGAGATGGTAATTGACAACATGACATCGGAAGAAACGGGCGAGTGGCGGTTTTTCGGGCGGCCGCTCGCCCGGCTTGTAGCGCGCCTACAATTATCCAGAGCCGACATGGGTCGTGTCGTCAATTCTCAACTCAGGAATTCGAAATGTCAGATCCCTCACCACAAAACGGTCACGGTGGATATCGCGTCACCGATATTTGGTCTGAAGAAGAACAGCGAATACACAGCGGAGTCCGCCGGGTCGTGCGCCGGCACGACAGTGAGGATGTCATACAGGAGATTGCTCTTGCCGCGGAGAATTGCGATCGAATATTTCAATGTAAACGTGACGCGAAGAAATACCTCCACGGCATTAAGCGAAACAAGCTTAGAGAGCACAAACGCCAAACGATACGCAAACCAAAGTGTGGCCTTGACGCAATTGCCGAAACGCTTATTGACCCAGCAAAGAGCCCTCTTGAAAAACTGGCCATCGAATCGTTGTTTCAAATGGCTTTCGAGAAGCTCTCAAGCAACGACCAACACATCCTACACGAAGTATATTTCGTCGGCCGTTCCGACAAAGAAATCGCGCAATTCCTGCAAGTCTCTGATGAGGTGTTTTGGCAACGGAAGAGCCGTGCCAAAACACGATTTCGTAAGATCATCGAGGATCTTTCGGGTGATAATGCGAACTGAGTCTTATACTCCTAGAAGTGCCCACGTCCATTAAAGGCCGAGAAGATTCCTCTTCTCGGCCTCATTCAAACTGATAGGCCATTTTTGGCATTGAAATTGTAAGATGAAAGCGGCAGTTTCGCCGCAGACGGGGCGCGAACAAAATGCAGGACAAAAGTAATATTCTCGCGTGGGAGCTTGTGGCCGAGGCCGTTTTGGCAAACTCGTGCCGTCTTGAGCAACTAGCCTGGATTGACCGCACGATCCAAGATGCCCCTGATTCACTGCAGGATTGGATTGACTACCGCAATTATGCGCAGAAGTATGACACCGAGGACGTCGGTGCGAGGACTACAAGAGAGGCAATCGAAGATGTTCAGCAATCGCGCCTCTGGCAGAATCTCGCAGAACGTGGTTTCAGGAGAACATGGGTCGAACTAGGACAAGACGAGTATGGAGGGTCAAGTAAGAGTCTAGCCACCGTTATTTACAGCCCCTCTCTGCTTGAACAGTTAGATGCCGAAAGGAGCGACCAGTGGATCTCGTGAAAAACTGGTGAATCGTGCTTTGGCGATCAGCCATACAGTAAGAAACAGAGGAGACCGGTAATTCCGTTTCCCAATATAAACCCGCAAAGTGCGATTCCGAGTGGCGTTTCCAATACCTCATCTATGATTTCCAAAGTCCATCGCATTGAATATCCCCATCTACAGAAAACAGGACCATTCCTACTGGTCTTATGTGGGCGAGGGCTGATTGTTGACAAGACATATCCAGGTTAGACGCTAGGAATTCTAAGATCGAGTCTCGGTTTCAATTGTCTTTCGCCGTTTCGTAGACGGTAGGCTGCAATTCAAACGACCGGTGGTTTGCGTTTTTTATCTTTCCGGAAGGTCCGATCGACACGCTGGGCCGCGATGAAATAGGAGACCTTACCATGATCCGGTGTGTTTCGCGGGAAACCGGATCTC
>JAJDEA010000133.1 GCA_029260035.1 Phycisphaerae bacterium | reverse complement strand
CAAACCAACCTGCAACTGCCGGTACAATGGCAATCTCCCCCAACGCCGTTAGCAAACCAACTAAACCTCCAGCAACTCGGACTCGCAAGTTCGCGGAGCCAGGTAGACCGGATAGTCATTTCCAATCGCGTCTCTTTGACTGGCCAGAGCAAGCTCGGGCCGATTGTTCCGTTCGCTCAAGTGCGCGACCGCAACCCACTTTGGCCTGCTCTGTCCACAACAGGCCACAAGTTCCGCAGATTCGTGATTCGACAAATGACCTCCGCTCCCGGTAATTCGCTGTTTCAAACGAGCCGGATAATCGCTATTAGCCAGGAGTTGCGCATCGTAATTGCTTTCGAGATAGGCTGCGTCCACTAATTCGAGCACGCCCCTGAGGCCGCTGAAAACGTGCCCCAGGTCTGTCAGAATCCCAAGCTTCTTTGTCTCATGCTCAATGACAAATGCAACGCCGTCAGCCGCATCGTGAGCCGTGGGAATCGTATGCACCTTCACACTTCCAAATTCCAGCGTATCCCCTGAACGAAAGTAGTGAACGTCGTCCAATCGACCTAGATTGCACCAGGTAGCTCGAAGGGTCGACTTCGTCATATAGATGGGCAAGCCAAACTTCCGCCGAAAAATACCGGCGCTTCGAATATGGTCGGTGTGATCGTGCGAAATAATCACCGCATCCACGTCACGGATATCACGGCCATGGCTGGCCATTCGTCGGTGTGCCATTGATCCGGAAATACCAGCGTCAAAGAGAAGGCGAGTTCCGTCCGCCTCGACATAGATCGAATTGCCGTTGGAGCCTGATTGCAGAGAGAACGTAATCATGAGAGAAAGTGTACATGGTACGATGCAATTGAAACACCCAGCCCTTTGATGATTTGTGCTGCCAGTCTCTGGTTAATTTCACAATCCTGTTCCATCCAGCGACTCGGCATAGCACGATCTGTCGAGGCTGGATACCATTGCTTCCCGTGAAATCAGAATCTTTGGACACTTCGTCGTTGGGCACACCCGCGCGCCAAGGTTGGCTCGCGTTTGCAGGTGTTGGGTCGCTGGCGACACTGATGGTTTTTCTCCGCATGCACGCGTTCGACCTGCCGATGGAATCGGACGAATGCAACTATGCCTACATTGGTGCTCGATTGCTGGCTGGAGATCGTCTTTACATTGACGTTTGGGACCACCAGCCATTCGGCGTCTTTGCCCTGTTCGCCGGAGCGATCAGCCTGTTCGGCGATGCGCCGATCGTCTTTCGCTGGCTCGCTTGCACTTTTTCGGCTGGATCGCTTGTTCTCGTATACGCAATTGCGCGACGATGCACCACTCCCCTCTTTGGTTTAGCCGCGGCGCTATTATTCTCCCTGGCGTCGAGCGATCCACGAACTGGCGGTGAAGGATGCAATCGCGAAATCTTCATGAATACACTGATTCTAGCTACATGGTATGCCGCCCTGAAGTCACGAGATGCGAACGGCGGCAGACGTGTGCTCGTCTCGGGATTCCTGCTGGGGTTGGCGTCACTGCTAAAAACAGTCGTCGCTGTACATTGGATCACCCTCGCCTGCTGGCTCGTATTTGAAGCATCGCGCGACGACCTAATTGGCCGCAAGCTACGGGAAGTATGCAGGACCATCCTCCTCTTTAGTGCCGGCCCATTTGCACTCTGGCTGCTCAGTGTAGTTTATTTTTTCGCCACCGGACGATTCAGCGAGTTCGTGGACGCAGTCTTTCTATTCAACATGAGCTATAGCGGGCAGGATGACCCCTTCTTGTACAGATTCCTGACGTTCTTTAGCCCGCCTCGACACCCCTTCCTATTCGAAAGCGCGCTTTCTCTCTGGATCGGCCTGGTTGTCGCTCTCTGCTGGTTTGGCTATGAAACATTCATCCGATACCGCCGAAACAGCGCCTTAATTCTTGCCCTTTCGATCGCTGGCTTCGTAAGCATCTGCCTGCCTGGGAAATTTTGGCCTCACTACTATTTCCTCTTGATACCGACTGCCTGCATAGCTGTGCCCGTCGCTTTGTACTTCGCGGCGAAGACGGTTGCTCTCCACTTGCCAACGTACACCAAGCAAGTTTCCATTGCAGCAGCTATCCTGCTAGCCGGCAGCATCATTGGCCTGGCCGTGACGGAAACGCGACACTACCTGATGCAATCTCCTTATGGAATCACGTTCAAACGCTATAACTCTCGTGATTTTTGGGCACGCGCGCAGGGTGAAAACATGGAGCAGGCCACAAACCCGGACGATTCGATTTTCGTCTATAGCAACGATGCGTGCATTTATTACTATGCTAATCGAAAAGCGGCGTCTCGTTACACGATGGCAACTGGCGTATATCAAGGGTATGCGGGCATCGAAGAGCGTCGCAAAATCCTTTTGGATGAGTTGCGCGAGAATCTCCCGCGGGCGATTCTTGTCACCTACGATAATGAAAACTTCCCTGGCTGGGAGGATTTTCTTCGCGAGTATTACACGGAGCCAGTCGGCTGGGACTTCGGCGATCGGCACGGAAGACCAATCATGTTCGTGGTTGCCCGCAAGGATGCCCCGATCGAAGAGATTAATTGGGATTGGGACCGATCGGAGGTGGGTGGATGGTAACTGCCACAGCTTTAGATCTAGACTATCGGCATTTGGCTCCTGCGTGGCAGCGCGCGTCAGTGCCGGAAACTTGTCGCCGCATCGGCCTTAGCGAAGGAGTTCTATGACAGAAGGCGCACTTCAGATTGATTTCATTCGCAGCGCGCTTTCTACAAAACGTGTGGGAAATCGCGTCGAGTATGTGCCAACCACCACCAGCACAAACGACGCAATCATAGCACTTATTGAATCAGAGGAATCGGACGGACTTGTGCTCTTTTCCGAAACCCAAACATCAGGCAGAGGTCGACACGGAAGACAATGGCTGTCGCCTGCCGGAGCAAGTCTGCTTTGCAGTACACTCGTCTTCGATAGCGACGGAGAAATTTCCGGCGGCGAAATAGCCCTGCTGACCGCTGTCGCACTCCGCAGCGCTATCGCAAGCAGCACGGATGTTCGCGCCACTATCAAATGGCCAAATGACATCATGGTTTCCGGTCGCAAACTCGGAGGAATCCTGGTCGAGTCACGATCATGTTCCGACGGACGCGATGCATTCGTCATTGGAATAGGCCTAAACTGCCTGCAACAGAAAGGTCATTTCGGCGACGCCATTGCAAACCGAGCCACCTCACTCGAACTCGAGTCGAAGAGTCGCATCGAACGATCACACCTCGCCGTCGCCCTGCTGCAAGAGTTGGACCTGTGGCTTGCCTTACCAAAACGTTGGAATTATGAACAACTGCGCGGCCGATGGATAGCCGGTTCATCGCCTCTTGGCTCGCGAATGAAGGTCAAAAACCGCGGCAAACACTTCACAGGAACAGTGATCGACATTGATCCCGCAGCCGCAATCGTCCTGCAACTTGACGAAGGTGGCCTGCGAGCGTTCAATTCAGCAGATACGACAGTACTGGAAACGTAGTCGAAAAGGTCGCAAGGGGGTCGGGCCTCGACAGAGCAGGCACTATTTTTGCGTGGCGTGCGAAGCTTGGTTTTTCTGCAGTCGTTTTCGAATGAACGATCCACAAAAGGCGGGCAAGCTGTAGCCTCAAACAATAATCTCTCGGGCAGGAGGCCCCAGGTTGGCAAAACAAGGCAAGCACGCCAAGGCGAAAAAGTCTCGCGGTGCAAAACCGAGAGGTCGAAGGTCGCGTCCACCTAAGTGGATACTGAAAGCAACTCCCGCAGTCCAGGCGTCTTCATGCACGGAACAACCGACACCAAAACCGGCAGACACCAAACAGCACGTTCCACAAGAAGAAAGTGCCGAATCGACGAAACCCACGTCTGGCCGAACCAGGGCAGCCATGGTATCCGTGCTCCTGGGAATGGCTTCTGCAATCGTAGCTTCAGCTTGCATTGCGAGAATGGAACCACAACTTGGCGGCGGATGGCTTAGTACACGAATCATCCTGGCAGCATCACTTTTTTCCCTGGCTGCGGGAGTCAGACTTCCACAGAGGTTCATTGTTTGGGTCAGTGCAACAGCATGGCATCGTTTGGTCAGTCGTTATCGACCACGCCGAGATGCTACCTACCTGTTGCATACAAACGAGACGGATCGACCGCTTTATTGGATCGTTCTTTCCGGTGTCACACTTTCGGCAGGTATTGCAACGGGATTGCTTCCCTTTTCAATTCGGCTGGCCATGCTCTTCCATGGTTGGCTTCAAGACCTCTTTGTGTGGTCTGAACCTCCCATGATGATGCTGAATCTCGTCACGAGTTTCATAGCCGTTTTCGTACCACTAAGCCTTGTTGGGTTGGCGATATCGTTCGCACACCGGCTGAGTTGCCGATACGGAAAATGGGACACCCACGCATCCGCCTGGCTTCTATTCGGCGCCGGACTCGGTACGATTTTTTGTGCGCAGATTATTCGATTAACTCACGAGCCGAATCTCCCCCTGGTTGCCGGTGCGCTGCCAAGCCTTTTGGTTGCGATTCTATCCGCCATGGCCAGCTCGACGAGTAATGCCAAACAGATTGCCGAAAACACCGACACCCCCCTTCCGATTTCGCGCGATCGCTGGCCCAGGCTGCTCCGTGCGAGCATCGTTGTGGCAGCGGGCGCCAGCGCCTGGACCATCGCTTCCATTGTCGGCGCATCGCCATCTCAACATTCAGCCGCTCTAACGTTGTGGCTCGTTCTCACGTCGATGGGCTTGGGCGTACTTCTTGTGTGCCATAGCAAAATAGCTGGTATACGAACAATTTTTGGATTTGGGTCTTGCTGCACGATCGCGGGTCTCGCCGTTTTTCTAGCTGCAGTGATGGCAGAATACGACACATCGCTTGGCGCAATCGGTTTCTTCTTCATCGCATCGATCAGCCTTCTCGCGTTGGGAGTCGCTAAGGCGTCTGGTCGGCAGACATTGCTGTCTCGCGTCGCAAATCGTCCGTCCGCTGGCGCATCCATTTTGTCACGAATACTCGTTTGTTCCGCAGCAACTATTTGCATTGTCGAGCCAATCGCCAATCAGTTATTCCGCCGTACCGGAAGCCTTGTCTTCGCATCGGTCGCTATGATCGTGCTCGGTGGAACCCTAGTCATTCACGAACCAGCGAGATTATCCAAAAGCGTGAAAACACGCGGCACACTACTCATCATCGCTATTATCATCCCCGCGCTATTTCTTTATGCAAGATACCAGCACAGGTAGCACGCATTGAACTTGCTTTCCTTTGACTGCCGACAGACTTCAATTCGTCAAAGAGAACTGAACCTATAGCCGCGAACAGTCAAACTGTAGCGGCAAACTGTTCATTTATTCGATGAAAACCGAATTCTGAACTCAACAGTAGATTAGGGCTTGCTCTAAGGTCATAGCGCATACCAAACAGACCGATAAGAACAGTTTGGTAAGGCGAGACGATTTCGGCGGAACACCCTTCCCCGCTGTTTTCGTGCCATCCATTGGACAGTAGCGAGCGATTGCACTGCCCGCTTAGTACTTAAGCTGGATTAAGGGCGCAACTACAAGAAGGAGTCCTCGATGCAAACTATTCGTATAAATTGGCGCACTGGCGGTCGAACGGTATTGGCCATAATCATTGGAGTGACCTGCTTGAGAGTTTGGCTTGGGCCGATAACTATTACCAAGCCGGCTTCCGCGCAAATCCCCGACAGCGGAAAACAGCGATTCCAGATACTCAAGGAGGCCAAACAAACGAACCAACTGCTTCGCGAAATCAAACAACTTCTTCAAAGCCATACATTCAAAGTGCATGTAACAGGAACCGATAAACCTGGTGCCGATAACTAAACCAGACTCTACTTAACTGTAGCGTTCGGAAACAGGCGTCTTTCTACGGACATTTGTGATTCGCCGCTTTAATCCGAGACCTCGCATGAGATGGGACACAACAAGTTTCGCGACAAGCATGCCTTTCGCTGGTTCGCAGCCTTTGCGCACGAGGCGCAGCAGGTTGGTTGCGCTTCCCTTGGTATTTATTCTCATCACCGCGGGTAACGCTCCCACAAAGGGAATCGGTGATGCTGTTGAGGCGGGCGAAAGCACCCCGGTAGCCCCCATTCCCGGCTCCACCCATGAGATAAAAATCTCTGATCGCGGACGAATTCAATTCCACGTTGGCGACATGCCGTTGTCGCAGGCCTTGCAGATTCTCTCTGCCGAAAGCCAACGCAACATCATCGTGTCCCCCGGCGTCAAGGGAACAGTAACTGCCAACCTCTTCGACGTGTCCTTTGGTGAGGCGATGAAGGCGATCCTCACTCCCAATGGCGCATCGCATGTGCAACAAGGCAACTTCATTTATGTATATACCAAGCAAGAGCTGGCGGCGATGGATGCCTCGCGCAAAGAGAAACAAGTTACCAAGGTCATTCGGCTGAATTATCTCTCAGCCAAGGATGCCCTTGCATACGCAAAACCCCTGATCGGCGAAGAAAACACAATTACGCTGGCCGGAGCGGACGCATCAGGTGAAGGCGGCTCGTTCGCAACCGCTGAAAAAGACTTCATCATCATCACGGCTGACCCTGATACCATCAAACTTGTCGAACGTATTATTGAACAGATCGACGTCCGCCCAAAACAAGTCCTCGTCGAAGCGACGATCCTGCGAGCCAACCTGAACGACGACAACGCACTCGGCGTCGACTTCACGCTCGTAGGAGGGGTCGACCTGGAACTCCTTGGCGCATCGTCGAGCGGCGTGCAAAATCTGGTCCTTGGACAATTGCCGGAAAGCCGCTTCGAGAAATTCAACTCTGCGACCACAACAAATTTTGCAAAGGATGTGCCAGACGGCGGCATCACGGTGGGCGTTATCAAGGACAATGTTGGCGTGTTCCTGCGAGCGTTGGAGCAGGTCACTGATACAACGGTTCTTGCCAACCCGAAGGTGTTGGCGCTCAACAAGCAGGAGGCAGAGGTCATCGTGGGTCGGCGTGACGGATACCTGACGACCACCGTAACCGAAACCCAAGCCGTACAGACTGTCGAATTTCTGGAAACCGGGACGCAGCTCGTCTTTCGACCGTACATCGCTAATGATGGCTATGTTCGTGTACAGCTTCACCCCGAAGACAGTGTTGGCTTTGTAAATGCCCAAGGATTGCCCTCTGAGCAGACCACCGAAGTGACAACCAACGTTCTCATTCGTGACGGCGAAACCATTTTGATCGGCGGATTGTTTCGAGAGGTTACCACTGATGCGCGAAACCAAGTACCTTTCCTGGGAAGCATACCGGGCATTGGACCTTTGTTCCGATCCAACAACGACTCAACCGCCAGAGAAGAAATCATCATCTTGATGACACTTCACATCGTAAAAAACCCAGACGTTTACGAAGAAGAATCCATGCGCCTGCTCCAGCATATTGAAAGCATGAGAGTGGGATTGCGACAGGGTTTAATGTGGCACGGGCGAGACCGCCTGGCGCAGATTCATTACCAAAAGGCTACAGATGCGTACGCCCACGGCGACAGGCGCAACGCGCTTTGGCACGCACAGATGGCGTTACATAACAACGCCCGCCACATTTCCGCAATCGAACTCAAGGAGAAATTGTTGGGTGAACGAGCGTGGGATGATGACGGCGCAAGCAATCGAACGTTTCTTCACAGAATTCTTGGGAGGGAGCGAGGCGACTTACGTCCCGCCTTTGGACGACCCGCGCCGCCGTTCACTGAGTTTTCAGAAGATGGCGCTGACTTAACAAGCCCGGCGGACCCACCACAAGAGGATTAGCATCAATGCTTCAGATCACGAGCCATCACAAGACAAAAAGACGATTCCCGCTTTCCTGCTTGCCATTCGTCGCCCTTCTGCTCTCCGCTTGCAATGCGGGTTCTCACACCGAGCACAAAGTCCAGGCGGAACAACGGTGGAACCACGTCCGAGCGCGTGTTCAATTCCAACTTGCCGAAAAACAGTACGAAGGTGGCCTGCTGGAAGACTCACTACGCACCGTCACCGAATCTCTGACACTGGATGCAAACCAGGCGGACGCGTACGCACTGCTAGCCAAATCCAATTTGGAGTTGGGCAAAATCGCGTCGGCGAAAAATGCCTTGGATCTTGCTACAAAAAGTGGAGCAGACCATACGTCGCTGACGTATCTGCGCGGCGTTGTCTTTGAGCAAAAAGATCAACCCGACCTGGCTTTACGGGAATTCGAAAAGGCCTACCAAGCTGAGCCAACCAATATCGACTATGTAATTGCTTATGTTGAATGTCTGGCCACACTCGGGCAAACCGACAAGGCACTGTTATTTTTGAAAAATGCTTCAAAGGAAGTGGATGACAAGCAGTCCGTTTCCCTGCTCGCAGCCAGGTTGGCCGAAGTCGAAGGTGATACAAACGCCGTCATTGCACACCTGCAAAGCGCCTCTTCCGATCCCGAAGTCGCCAAAGCCGTCGCAGAAGACCTCGGTGTTTATCTTGTTCGCGCAAAGCGGCACACAGACGCCATCCGTGTGCTCGAACCTTTCGTCGCATCGCTGGCCAAGCCAGGCACACACGGGTCAGCCCGCAAAGCGTTGGCCACTGCGCTCCAGTCTGTTGGCAACCCGGAAAGTGCAAGGAAAATACTACTAGGCTATGCACCGTTGCACCCATCCGACGTCGCTGCTCAAATTCTACTGGCAAAAACATCAATCGAAACACGCGACATGGTGACAGCACTCGAAGCCATTGATCGGGCAGAACAAATCGCGCCCGAAAAAACCGAAGTTCGATTTGTGCGAGCAGTTATTCAGTGGCGTCGTGGCGACACGGACCTAGCGATCAACTCGCTTGCAGCATTGATCCATGACAATCCCAATAATTTCGATGCCTGCTATCTTCTTGGCGAAATCCATCTGAGTCTGGATGACATGACGTCTGCGAGAGTCTATTTCCGTCGCGCGCTCGAAATAAATCCGACCGACCCATGGGCTGCTTCAGCACTTACGTCAATTAGCTGACCAGATAGACGTCATCAGGTCAAACTCGTCATCCGAAGAAGGGCAAGTTGCGCAAGCCATCGAAAACAAGAACCTTCAAACCAGCGGCCGTGAGTGCCACACGATAGGCGATGCGAAAATGTCGCTCTGATATGTTGGTGACAAGTCGCTTGCCTAGCAATGTGCCGGGGATGACCATCAAGATCATGATCGCCGCAAGCAAACCTAACTTGTCGTAATCGAGCTTTCGCATCAGAACAAAGGCAGGAATCTTCACCGCGTGAGTGGCCAGCTGACACATTGCTTTGGTGGCAATGAGGTTGTTCTTAGCATAGCCACGACGCGCAAACAGCGGAGCGATCAACGGCCCAACCGCGCCGACCGTCAACCCAGCCATTCCCGCCAACAAACCCAGCAGCGGAAAATCCCACCAGGTCCCCTTCTTTGAAGAACCCGACGACGACCGTGGCAAGTAAGTAACAATCAGAATAAATGCTCCGATCAGGATTTTGAGATAAGGCTCGCTCTCCTCCGGCTGTCCCAAGGCCCATAGTGCGAGCATCCCCAATGCTCCGCCGGGTACGACACCGAGGACGAACCGGCCGAATGCGTTCCGATCCACATCGCGCAGGAATACAAGCACTCGCGTTCCATTACTCGCGATTTGCACGGCCGCGTGGGTCGGAATCGCTTCAGCGTGGGACATAAAGCAAAGCATGGTCGCCAGGAGCATAATGCCCCCCGCCATGCCAAGTATGGCTGAAACCGTGGAGGTCAGGAGTGCAACAACTGCCAGGATCAATGCGACATACATAGCGATTGTTTAACGTTACAGTGGACAACTCGACCATAAGCAACTGGACACAGCCATCTGCTGATCGATAATGGGTGACCGGGATCGCTGCAGAGACATAAAAGGCAGATCATCGCATTTCATTGCGGTCGTGACAACGTTGCACTGTTCTGAGCGATCGTTTCGACGATGGGGTGCCGATATTTTCAGTATAACCGAAGAGGCGAAGCCGTCACGGCCAGGCTGGGAGATCATTCATCGTGGCCACAAATTGAAGAAAGCTATGTTTCAACGAACCAGCCCCAGGCTGCTTTCTTGGGGAGTTGTTCCAATACAACCAGTTAACGAGAACGCTTTAGCCATGATTAATGCCGACACTCTTGAACAATCACCTCGACGAGCCACACGCCGTGTTACTCACCGCTTGGCTGTCGTCGCAGCCCTGTCGTGTTTCACATTGCTTAACGGCAACAGCTTCGCCGAGCCGTCGCTCAAGAAATTCCAAGCGACGCAGAACAAACATTCGACGACTCAGGCTAGTCCCGAACCCATCATGAAGTTCATGGAAGCTGAGATGCTTTATACGATGGAGCATTTGGCCGCATATGACGGAACCAAACCCTACTACCTGGGGTATACGACCTACGAAGAAGAATCGGCCATCGTCGCGGCTTCGCTCGGAGCCGTCATCCGCAACAGCCAGACCAAAGCGAGAAACCTCAATATCGATTTGCGCGTTGGCGGCTATGAACTGGACAATACGCATCAATTGCGAGATAGCGGAAGAGGCCAGGCCGTCGGCAGCGGCAACATTCGCCTCTCGCTGGATGACGACGAAGACGCCATTCGACACACACTTTGGCTAAACACGGATCGGGTTTTCAACCGCGCCGCCAAGCGGCTCGCACGCGTGAAGTCCAATTTGAAAGTAAAAGTTGAAGAAGAAGATCAATCGCACGACTTCAGCGTCGAAGACGCCCAGGTCCATTACACGAAACCAAGAAAACTCGTTTTGGATCGCGAGCAATGGGCGTCGAAGCTGCGGGCCATCACAGCCCTGGCACGCCGCTATCCGTTGATCTATGACTCCTCTGTTACGCTTGGGGCGATTTCAGCGAACCGATATATGGTGACAAGCGAAGGGACTCGACTTCAGACGAACCATCGGCGATTTCGGATCACCATCACAGCAGGAACCAAAGCCGATGACGGCATGAACCTGTCACAAAATCACACGTTCAACGCAGCCTCGCCTGAAAAACTCCCCAATGACCGCGAAATAACTGAAGCTTTCGAAAAAGTGATTGCACAAGTATTGGCACTTCGTCGGGCACCGCTTGCTGAACCCTACATCGGTCCCGCTATTTTGCGCAATCGTGCAAGCGCTGTGTTCTTTCATGAAATCTTTGGGCACCGGATTGAAGGCCATCGACAAAAAGATGTCACAGAGGGGCAAACGTTTACGAAAAAAATCGGCAAGGCAGTGCTGCCAACATTTCTCAGCGTGTACGATGATCCGACACTATCCGTCTTCGGAGACGTTGATCTGCGCGGCTACTATCGCTTTGATGATGAAGGCGTCCCTGCACAGCGTGCAACATTGATCGACAAGGGTATTTTGCGATCTTTCCTGCTTTCGCGAAGACCCCTCGAAGGATTTGCACGTTCGAACGGACATGGCCGACGACAAGCTGGGCGTGCTGCTGTCTCTCGCCAGGCAAACCTCTTGGTGGAATCCACGAAGCAGGTATCTTTCTCAAGAATTCGTGAGTTGCTCATCGAGGAATGCAAGAAACAGGGTAAGCCTTATGGCCTGCTCTTTGAGGATATTTCGGGCGGATTCACCACAACCAGCCGGAGAGGCCCACAGTCTTTCAAGGTACTTCCCATCGTCGCATACAAAGTCTATGCGGACGGGCGACCTGACGAACTCATCCGAGGTGCGGATATCGTGGGCACGCCGCTGACGAGTTTTGAGAAAATTCTATACACGGGCGATGACCCGGCCGTATTCAATGGCTCGTGCGGGGCGGAATCAGGATGGATGCCGGTATCGGCCATCTCACCCAGCATTCTCGTTTCCACAATTGAAATCGAAAAGCGAACGCGAAGTCAGAGCAAGCCGCCGATTCTCGATCCGCCGCTTGACAAGCAGGCTCTTTCTAACTGACAGGCGCATGGCTTGCTAATAGCAGACCTCTTTGACATGAGCGATCAACATGGCGATTATCGGGATAGACGAAACCGTTCCACTGGGACACCGAACATTGCACCGAGTTCCTTTTGAGGATCGAATATTGATAAAACTGACTCTTGCCAGCCCCTTGATTATCGCGCTCCTTTTGTCTTGCCCAACTGCCGCACAAGCAGACGAGGGGTTTGAGGGCGTTTCAATACCAGGTTCGGACGTACTGATGAAAGCATTGGTTGATGAGCTGGACCGATCCATGAGTGACCTAGCCCTTGACGACCTTCCAAAACCTTACTTGATCCAGTTCACAGCCGAGGACCGCGTTGGCATTACCATTCGCGCTGAACGCGGGGGTCTCGTTGATGTGAGCAACCAGCGTTCCCGCGTTGCAGCGAGCCGAGTGCGTGTTGGATCGTATGAACTCGACAACACAAACGTCGGCGGAGGCGGTGGCCGAGCAACACTTCCCATAGATGACGACTATGCAGCCATCCGACATGCGATCTGGCTGATGACGGATCGCGACTACAAGACGGCGGTGGAAGTTCTTGCTCGCAAGAAAGCATACCTTCGCGATAAGCAAATCGAAGATCGGCCCGACGATTTCACTAAAGCGAATGCCGTTGTGGCAACGGAACCAGCGGCCAAGATCGATTTCAACCAAAATCGTTGGGTCGAAAACGTCAAATCTTTGTCAGCGCGGATCAGAAAATACCCCGAAATCCAGAAATCAGGGGTCACCTTCTTTGCTGGAGCCGTCAATGAGTACCTGGTCAATTCAGAGGGAACCCAACTTCGCACCGGCGATACCGGCGTCGCCATCCAAATCAGCGTGGGGCTTCAATCGAAAGAGGGCATGAGGATTTCCGACAGCGTGCAGTACATTGGTGAACGGTTCGACCAATTGCCAGAGCTTGAGGAAATGCTGGCAGACATCGATGAATTGTGCCAGAATCTCGTCGCTATCTCGAAAGCACCGATGCTCGATGTTTATGTCGGCCCTGTCCTGTTCGATTCGATTCCGGCTGGTTCGGTATTCGCCTCTCTATTAGCTCGCGACATCTGCGCTCGACCGACCCCACTCGGCGGCGGCCGACACGCGAAGCAAAACATGGAGAAAAAACTCGGCCTGCGAGTTCTGCCGCGTTCATTCAACGTTTACGATGATAGCTCCGCCCGAATGTTGGAAGGCGAAGTGCTCGCAGGTGCTCGCACCTACGACGACGAGGGATTCGTTCCTGAAAAAGTTAGTGTCGTCGAGAATGGAATTCTAAAAAACATGCTATCAAGCAGAAGCCCAACTCGGAAAATCAAGAAATCGAATGGTCATGGCTTTCGAGCCGGGCTAGGCGACCCGCTCGCACACATCAGCTGTCTGTATATCGAATCGGAGGATGGGCTGGACGAAGAGGCTTTGCGAGCAGAGCTTCTGCAAGCAGCCCGCGAAGAAGGCCTGGAGTTCGGCCTTCGCGTTGCATCGATGCGCGGGAGTTCAGCCGGGCTGGGCCGCCCCATCGCCATGTACAAGGTATACGTTGATGATGGGCGCGAGGAACTGGTTCGCGGAGCCGAGTTCGCACCGGTACAATCTCGATCATTGAAACGTATTCTAGCCGCGGGAAAAGAGCGGAAGATCCATAATTCGGTCTCGGGTATTTCCAGCAGCATCATCAGTCCCGCAATTTTGTTCGAAGAATTGGAACTCAACAAGCCGGACACGGAGTATGACAAATTGCCGAAACTCAAGTCGCCGTCTCAGCGCATGTAATTGAATTGGCCTCCAATATGGAAACCCTGGCAAAAAAATACGAGACTCTTCAATCGATTCTGCGCGACATGAAGAGCGCGGCCGTCGCATTCAGCGCGGGTGTCGATTCCACGCTCGTCTTAAAGGTGGCACTCGACACGCTAGGCAAAGAAAACGCAATAGCGGTAACGGGTCGAAGTGCCAGCCTCGCTTCATCCGAATTGCAGGATGCCCGGGAGATTTCTCAGAAACTCGGCGCAGAGCTGGTCATTCTCGACACAAACGAACTCGATAATGCAAACTATGCCTCGAATCCGATCAATCGATGCTATTTTTGCAAAACCACCCTGTACGAAAAAATGGTGCCTGTCATTCGTGAGCGAGGCATCGAGGCGATTGTTAATGGTGCGAATGCGGACGACGTTCAAGACTTCAGACCCGGCATGACCGCCGCCAACGAACACAACGTCAGATCACCGGCTTTGGAAGCAGGCTTAACAAAACAAGACATCCGCACGCTCTCCAAGCAATTAGGCTTGCCGACATTCGACAAGCCCGCAAGCCCCTGCCTATCGAGCCGAGTCCCCTACGGCGATGCGATTGATGCAAACGTGCTGCGAATGATCGAACAAGCGGAGTCATTCCTACACAAACTTGGATTTAATGAATGTCGTGTTCGACATCACAAGAGCCTCGCGCGAGTCGAAGTGCCAAAGGCAAGACTACCGGAACTTATCAACGCTAACGTCGCGAATCGAGTCGAGAAACGATTCAAGGAAATAGGCTACGAATACGTCACTTTCGATTTGCAGGGCTTAAGAAGCGGCGGTCTGAACGACTCCATTTCGAAGGAACAGATGGTGACACTCAACGTCACAAAGGTAGCGTCGGGCTACTAATTAGTCACAGATTCCGCGAAGGTAACCTGCCCAATGTAATCAGACAGGTCACTGCGTAAGTGATGCGCATACGTCTTCGGAATGATAACGCGGCATATGTCGGACATCTTGAATTCCAAGTTGCCATTCATTCGCCACTCGCGTTCCATATATGTGTTTGACTCACAATCGTCTGGCTTTGTACTGTCGAAGAACTTCATGTATGGGAAAACTCGGTAAAAAAGATCATCTAGATCAAATCGAAGATGCGCTGTATGTTTGTCGCAAGCAATCGAATGCATCATTTCATCTAATAACGGATAAAGCTTTGCAGCCTTCTCGAGGTCTGCCGACCTTTTGTGTACGCCCTCAGTTGCATTTTCTTCGATGTAGAAAACTGGAGATGCTCCTCTTGGCACTAACGTAGCCTTCGCAAATGCAACGCCAAACCGCCCGTACTTGCCCATATGTAAGCCTAGCTCGGAAAGCGGAATATCGCAGAAACACAGGCTACTCATTTGAAACAACGTACCTTGCCGGAAATCCCCTTCGGTGAAACTGTTATTAAAAAACACGCCACCAGGTTTACCCTTTTCTAAAGGAACGCCCACCGATTTACCGCCCGGATAAATAACCTTATAGAAAGCATTGAGTCTCCCCTCTTTGATAATCTTAACAAGCAAATCGTACTGCTCATCTGGTCTATCTCTCAAGGCTCTTCCTACAAAATGCGTCAATTCATTCGAGACATAACGTTGCATAATCGCCCATTGTAACCCAACAAAATCGCGCGTAAACGTGGCACATTTCACAATGAACGCACAGCCATTCCATCTCAACAATACAAGAGATGCAAAGATTTCCGGATATGTAAGAGACGCCCGCTAATCATGCTCGATTCCGAGCACAAGATTCCAAAACCGTCGCGCACAGTTGGGATGAAAACGGCACAATGCCAATGGGATATCTGTCGATGGCATGACGATCGTTGGCATTGGGATCAACCAAGACGGATTCATCTCCGCCCGTCGTAGAAGTACCCCAAGCGATCTTTGCTGCCAAGTGTGCGTTTGCGTGAAAACAATGCGTACAAAAATATCTTCAAAAAATCCCAGTAACTGTATAGATAGAACTTGCGACCTGAGATCAGCAATGGCTTGCGTGTGAGAAAAACAAATTGCAGCCCGCGCGGTGTAGCCCAGCGTTTTAACGCCTTGGACATGAGGATTTCTTCGGCGGCATAAACATCTTCACTAAAGCCTCCAACCTCCCGAAAAGCGTCGGCGCGACAGAACAGGAATGCACCTCCCGCGTTCTTCGTCAGCTTCATGAATTTACGGGCTACAAAGACTATCAGCCGTCCTAATGCGGGAGCGCGATCGATAACCATGTCGCATCCGCCACCGACACAATTATGGTATTCCACATGATCCAGCATGTCGGCCAACGTATCCGCGTGCAGTTCACAATCCGCATCAACGAAAAGTAACCAGTCGCCTGTCGCCGCACCAGCCCCAGCGTTGCGAGCTCGGGAGATGTGATTGATCGATTCGAAAACCACCTTTGCGCCTGCTCGCTGAGCAATCTCAGCCGTGGCGTCCGTAGAGTTGTTATCCGCTACAATGATCTCTTTATCTGCCATCTTCGCGGCATGCACTTCCAACGCCAACGCAATACTGCCAACGCAGCGTTCGATGTATTTCTCCTCATTGAAGGCGGGGATAACCACTGACAACTTCATGCGTGATCGCTTCACTCATCCCCCAAGGCAACGCTACCCACCATCGGCCTTGACCACCATTCCATGAAAATGGCGGCAGCGGTGCCGATAGCGACATACTGAATTGGCAGGATACGGAGGAAATGACTGGCGGGAAGATTAGGAAGCCGCTGGCCTGAACCAGCCATCACGCACGCCCAAAGATATGCAACAATCGCCATCAATGGGACAGCCGCGATGGACCAAAGAACCGAATGAGTCGGAACGATCCGGCCGGCGATTGAGCATCCGAGCGCGACAGAAGCTGCGACTACGAAGCAGACCTGCCCGTGTTCAATCCCTCTTGTCGCCAAGCCTCCGGAAAACAAGCCAACGAAAAACAAAGACGTACCGGCCAGCAAAAGCGTATGTTTAATTCCCTCACGCGGCGTGGTCTGCTCGTATTGCCGACCCGCTTGAACAATTCGACCGAAAACCGGAATATCCCAGCCTGCGAGCAAGTGCGCGACACTCCCTGGATCGGACGGAGAATAATCCTCCGTCTTGGGAGCTTTGGCGAAGAGCCAGGATGAAACAAAACCTGAGACGACGATCCCTACGCCAATCACGCTCGACCATGCCAGCACCTCTACAGAAAACTTCAGCGCCAACATTCGTTCATATCCCACGGCTTGTGACTCTGGAAGAAGCAAGAGATGTGCCGCCGTTTCGCCACGGAAGGATACCACAGCCAGGCCAATAGCAGCGGCAAATGTCCCGACATCCGGCAGACTCTTCCCTGCTATGGCTGTTGCTAGAGACGCGACAACAATCGCCAAAGCCATAGCCTGGAAAACCATTTGAATCGACGAAGTCCGCGTAAGCATACTGACCGCACCAAGGGGGTCGTCAGGCTGCATTGCGATCCAGCCTATGGTTAAGAATACCGCGCCACCGCCCACCCAGGCGACCAAAGAACTCGCTTTGTCCCATGTGCTGAGCCCCGATTGTTGTGCCATCATGTTTGCAGTCATTTTCTTATACACCCAGTGAATCTACAACTTTGCACTGCTGCAAGACTCGCTCAATACCTTGTATAGCTTCGTCATCAGGCGAACACATCGGCAATCGAAAATCCAATTCCAGGAGCCCCATAGCCGCCATAGCGGTCTTGATCGGGAGTGGATTCGGCCCCCACTCACCGAGGCCGTCAGCCAGATCACAAACCTCACGGTGCATCGCGTCAGCAACCGCTCGATCATCCTTTAGCGCGGCATCAACCAAATTTTTCATCAGTCTCGGCGCAAGATTGGCAATCACGCTGATCACGCCAACCGCTCCCAATTGCATCATCGGCCAGGTAATTGAATCGTCGCCACTCAGTACCGCCACATCACTTCGCACGAGCAGATCGCTGACACCTTCAACGTTTCCTGTTGCATGCTTGATCGCCACAATGTTCGAGCTCACCTCACGCAAACGAACCACCGTATCATTATCGATATGCACGCCGGTTCGCGTGGGAACATTATACAAAACGATGGGCAGGTCCACGGCTTCCGCAATCGCTGAAAAATGTCTGAACAACCCTTCCTGCGTCGGCTTGTTGTAATAAGGAGCCACCACCAACGCCGCATCCGCCCCTGCGTCCGCTGCTTCCCTTGTCCTCCGAATCGACTCTGCAGTACTGTTAGTCCCCGTCCCAGCCATCACCGGACATCGATCGGCTGCACGAGCAATCACAGCCTGGATAACCGCCTCGTGTTCCCCAAATGTAAGTGTCGGCGATTCCCCCGTCGTTCCACACGCGACCAGCCAATCCGTCCCCGCCTTGATCTGACGGTCAACAAGTCGAGCCAGGCAATCCCAGTCGACTTTTCCGTTTGCAAACGGCGTCACCAAAGCCGTCATCGATCCGCGAAAACGCCCTGTATCACAGTCCTTTGTGTTCATTCTCACAAACCTCCATCCATGCCCGTTTTCATAATGTCTTCATCTCGGCACTAGAAGAGTAATTGCGCAAGGCAATCTGAAAAAGCTTTCGCAGCCTACGGGGCGTGAAGCAGCAAGATGTCCTTCATCTCCCTCACCGCCTGCTTCATCCCTACATAAATCGAACGTGCCACGATCGAGTGCCCAATATTGAATTCGCAAAAACCGGCCAGTGCGGCAATCGGTGCGACGTTTCTATAGGTAAGCCCATGCCCACCCAGCACTTCCAACCGATTCTCCAATCCGACGCCGATCCCGCTTTTCAAATCGTCGATAGCCTTTGCAGATTCCGGCAAAGTCGTAGCATGAGAATAACCGCCCGTCCAAAGCTCCACCGCAGCGAAGCCGACGTCCGCCGACGCCCGAATCTGATCCGTGATCGGCTCGATAAACGCACTCACCGCGATGCCCCGAGTCTTGAGCTTCTCGATCGCGCGTGCGATACGCTCCTGGTGCTTGATGACATCGAGTCCGCCCTCCGTCGTAAGTTCCTCACGCTTTTCGGGAACCAAAGTACATTGATCCGGGCGAAGCTCTACCGCGAGGTCGACAATCTCATCTGCGATGGACATCTCCATATTGAGTTTAACGCCCACCGTCTCGCGCAGGATTCGAGCGTCACGATCCTGAATATGCCGACGGTCCTCACGGAGATGAAAGGTGATGCCGTCCGCCCCGCCCAGTTCGGCTTCCATCGCCGCCCAAACGGGGTCCGGCTCGTCCGTCCCACGGGCCTGTCGAACGGTTGCAACGTGATCGATATTGACACCCAGGAGAGGCATGACGATTCCTTTTCGCAAAGTTTGCGTGAACAAATGAACGTGTTCGCGTCACACGGCCAGCAGCCATTATAAAAAGGCGTCGTTCGATGTAAATGTTATGAACCCGAGCGGCCAAACAGCAAGTCAAACTGCGACTGAACACAGGAAAAAAACATGTTTCCAGACACTACCACTACATAACGCTCTTTTTCAAACGCCCGGAACAAACACCATCAAATGTTCTCTCCCGAGAAGAACGCCGCCCCCATTCGATCAGCCATCGGCTGATTCGTAAAAATCAACGGGATGAGAAACTGGCTATCGGTGTTGGGCGAGCGCAAATAGTCGGCCATGCGCATACGCCACTCGGTGTTGAACTGCATCAACTCGTCTTGCGAATACTCGCTTTCCAGTGCTCTTTCCATGACACCAGCACCGATCTGCCCAGACCACATCGCGGGGTACGTACCTTCATTGCTCGCGGCTGAAACAAAGCCGCCAGCATCCCCGATGAGCAACATATGCTTGCCGACATGCGTATCCATGTCGAGCGCAGCCGACGCAGGGC
>JAJDEA010000132.1 GCA_029260035.1 Phycisphaerae bacterium | reverse complement strand
GCCTTACGCGCCGCCGCAGAAAGATCGACAGGAACAAGCTCACGCTGGTGAACCTGCTGACATAGATACTGAAAATTTACCCCCGTCTCTTCCCGCTCCCCGCACCAATGAATCGAAACCGAAACGCGATCGCCAGTGAGGCAGAACATGCCGAAGCTGCCATCACGGTCCATGCCCAGCACCACTCCAATTTGAGGCACCGCTTTGGCACCTTTGATCTGAGCGTCAACCTGCCCGCTCCAGATAGGCGACTCGACTCGACTCCTCGCGAACCCCGATCGCGTCACCAATTCGGAACCGCGACCGCAAGCCAACAACGCCAATCGGCATTGCAGTGATCGATCCCCCTTGGCTTCGATCAAGACCAATTCTTCACGAGAATCAATGGATTCGACCTCGGCACCTTCAACAAACTCAACGCCGGCCGATCGAACTGCGTCGGCGAGCGCATTTTCAAACTTCGCCCGTTCGACGAGAAAACCAGGCCCGTCTTCGAAACTCGGCTTCGCAGACTTTGTGAAATCGCCGCTGTAAAAAGTGACGTCGTTAAAAGCGCGGTTGAGTACAGGCTTGACCTTCACACCCAACTCAGCAAGAAGCGGTGCAGCCCGCGCATTGAGCCAACCAACAGAGACATTGCTTTTGGGAAAATCGGCTCGATCGATCAACACAACCCGACGTCCTTTTTGAGCGAGGATAATCGCAGCCGTCGCCCCAGCCGGACCAGCACCCACAACGCCTACATCAAATATCTCATCGCTCATTCGAACACCCTTCACCGAACGTCGCTCATTTGGCTTGAGAAAGCTATATTTCGAGCATAGCCTTCAAGCACGCTCTCCCAATGAGTCTGCCTTGGTCGAGTCAGACACAATAAACGACATTATTCCTGCCACTGTGACACAATATCAATAACGTAACCGCAATCGGTCGTGCTACGCAAGTCATTTCAGACAAACCATCAAGACGGAGAGCCATTCGCGTCAATTAGTTAGCCGTAACGCGAACAGTCTCAGTCAGTTGAATTATGGCGTACAATCTCTTAAAACCATGATAGTCCCTTTAGCCGATCGAACTGTCGGATATCAACCCAAGAGGCAGATCGGTCTTCCGTCCCGTCCATCAGAATCGTGAGGTAGTTGCGTGGCATCAGTTCGACTCGAAGGCATTTCCAAACGCTTCAAGAGCAAGCGAACGGTCACGAGCGCCGTCGAGAGCCTCTCTCTGGAAATAGCCGACCGCGAGTTGATCGTTGTTGTCGGCCCCTCCGGGTGTGGCAAGACCACACTCTTGCGACTAATCGCTGGTCTTGAAGAGCTGACCGCCGGGACGGTATTCATCGATGGACGTGACGTGACAAGAGTCGCCCCGAAAGACCGCGATGTGGCTATGGTCTTCCAAAATTACGCCCTCTACCCGCACATGACAGTCTTCAAGAACATGGCTTTTTCCCTCAAAATGCATCGAGTCAGCAAGCACGAAATCAAACAGAAAGTGACAGAAGTAGCGAACCTGCTCGGGATCGACTCCTTGCTTGAACGCAAACCCAGTTCGCTTTCCGGCGGCGAGAAGCAACGCGTCGCACTTGGGAGAGCGATCGTGCGCAAGCCAAATGTGTTTCTTTTTGATGAACCGCTGGCCAACCTCGATGCCCAATTGCGGGTCAGCATGCGAACCGAAATCAGAAACCTCCATCGCAACCTGGGCGCGACGATCATCCATGTAACGCACGATCAGGAAGAGGCCATGACTCTCGGCGATCGACTTGTCGTACTCAAGGATGGTCGCGTGCAGCAAATCGGCTCTCCCCAGGAAGTGTACGACCGCCCTGCCAACCGATTTGTTGCAGAATTCATCGGAACACCAGCCATGAACCTGTTACCTGGCCGTTTGCGAGGTGATGCGAGAACGACAGGGTTTACTACAGATGCTGGCGACGTGACTGTACAGCTGCCGCATACCAACCCACAAGACGTTACCGATCAGCCCGCTACACTCGGCATCAGGCCTGAACACCTCTCGATCGAAGTCGGAGCAGACAACACCCAATACACATCCAGTTCGACAGAAACTCCCCCGCCAACGGCCCCCAATAATGCCAATCGATCGGCACGATCACATGCCAGCCAAGGCTCGGAACAAGGAGATGCAACAATCAAGGGGTGTTCGATACGATTTGTCGAATCTCTTGGCGTGTGCAATCTGGTACACGTTGACACGCCTGGCGGACACGCCCTTGTTGTACGCACACAAGCTAATTTTCTTCCATCAACCAAAGAATCTGTCGTCGTTCATTTTGATCCGGTTCGATCGCATATTTTTGATCGGGATGGTGAAGGACGCCGATTGCTTACACAGTAGAGCTACCTTAGGGCAATCGCTCGAAGCGAGCCAAACTTCGCGTGTACCGTGCAATTCCTTTCGCAGGAAAAGTCGAAAACGAACTTAACCAACAAGCTCTTGCAACGCAGCGGCCAAAGGCTTGGCTTCATCTCGGCTGACTTTGCTCATCAATTCTGTAAACGTGTTCAGGATATCGCAGAATTCAAGAATGTCGCGGAAACGCTTTTCCTGCTCATTCAGATCCTTCACTTTTGTGCCATCATTATTACGCTTCCCGTCGGAAAGAAGTGCCAGGCATCGCTCTATCGTTTCAACTATAGGCAAGACCTCGCGCCGACGACGTTCTCGTAGGATGGTCTCGAACATCTGCCACACGTCTTTTTCCGCCTCGAAGTATTCCTTGCGATCACCCCGACGATGTACGCGTTGCACAAGCCCCCAATTCCCAAGCGCCCGGAGGTTCATGCTCGCGCTACCCCGCGAGATGGACAGCTGCTCCATCACATCATCCGTGCAGAGCGGGTCGCTCGCCAGATAAAGCAACGCATGGATCTCCGCCATCGTTCGGCTGATCCCCCAGGTCGCGCCCATCTCGCCCCAACGACGAATGAACAATGTGGTAGCAGCCAGTACGGGTTCCTGCGACATATCCAATCCTTTCAATAACTATTGAAAATGATACATAGACATTCCACACACCACAAGCCCGACTTCCATCGATTGCGGGCTAACGAGCACGGAGCGGTTCTAATCCGTCATAAGATGGCTGTGGTTGATGATCAAAGAACGTCGAGGCTTGACAAACTAGAGTCACGGAGGGTCGTGCTTGACTTTCTCGCCAATCATGCAAGAATCCGCGACTTGAACTTTCGGCCTTGCATGAGGAGACGTAGCCGTGAAAATGAAGCGAAGCGTGCGATTTCGTTACGATCAGTTGGACGCAATCAAAGCCAAGAGGGTCAATCGCATTAAGAAGACCGCCGAACGTGCAAGACGCGACGTGCGCATGATGGCGAAGATCAAGGCTGGTGAATTGCCATACACACCGGTCGTGATGAATTGGCTTAGCGCAGAGCTGGGAAAAAAATCAAGTCGCATTACAGAAGCTGACGTTAAGACGATCGTTGGTTAGTATCGCAACGAGTGGAAGCGTTTGCGTAAAGTTCAGATGTGAATCGTCGTACCAGATGGGCGATCGGCACACCAGCCGATCGCTTCTTTTCGTTCCATAGTCTGCGAATACCGTCACCTTATGGCTACCGGAACCACATAGCGAGGCGAATTAACACCAGGAACGGAAATTCAAAATGACTGTAAGAACTCGACACGCTTTTACACTCATCGAACTTCTCGTAACCATCGCAATCATCAGCCTGCTCGTGTCTATTCTGATTCCAACGCTTTCACGCGCACGAGACATGGCCAAATCGACAATCTGTCTTTCAAATTTACGACAACTTGCGCACGGCTGGCATCTGTATTCGGATGAAAATCGCGACATTGCACTCCCAGGCCGATTCGCCAAACTGCCGGGCGGGACGAAGAACCCCGGCAATTGGTACAAAATAGGGAACGGTCGGAAGTACCGCCCGCGCTGGGTCGCTACGATGGGAAAGCACGTCGGATTGTTCGCATTCGACCAACCAAGCACAAGCGACGATCGCCAGGACTACGACGCCAATGTCTACCAATGCCCCTCAGCTACAGAGTGGATCGACGAACGCAATTACGCCTACGGCTATAATCACCAATTCCTTGGCAATGCCCGTAAGACGAACGGCAGGTTCCACAATTTCCCAGTAAACCGAAGTCGAATTCGCAATTTCGCGACAACCGTTCTTGGTGGAGATTGCATGGGAACCGCAGCGGGGGTCGCAAAACGAAACCGCAAACCCTACGAGAATAACGGGAAGGACTTTGCCTCGTTCGGCAATCACGGTTGGACGCTCGACCCGCCGAGGCTAACTGCCAACTCGGATCGCGGAACCGGCGATCCGGGTAGCCCGCGCACCGCCGTGGACGCTAGACACAACGGACGGTCAAATGTTGTGTTCTGTGATGGGCATGGCGAAACAAAAACTGCGCATGATTTGGGATATCGCAACCTGCCCAACGGAGCGTTTGTAGATACCGAAGTGGTCTCCGACCCACCACACAACAGGCTTTTCAGTGGCACCGGGCGAGATGACGCCCCGCCGGACCTCCCCTCATAGTAACGCCCGAGAGCCTCGTTCGGTGCTGAGGATGCAGATCACTGGCAAACAAGTCGATCGATTCTTGTGACACACTTCCGGCACTTAAAACCTATCTGCGTGTTCAAACCATCCCCCCTGCGCGTCTGTCCGAACAATCAATCGGACACGAAATCGACGAAGCTACGCCCCCTGGCCTCAAAGTTTACAAAGGCATCGAAGCTTTGCGCGCCGGGCGAAAACAACACAACATCACCGCGCGTTGCACACGACCTCGCCTCCGCGACGGCCTTTTCCACCGTCGAAGCTTCGCGAACCATCGGCTTTCCTCTTGATTCGTCTATTTCTTCAATGGCCTTTGCAAAAAAAGAACCCGCTTCGCCGAAACAGACAATAGCGCGACATCGTTCAGCTGCAACATTCGCCCAGTGAGTCAACGAATCGTCTCGCATCTTACCACCGACAAGCAGCACAATTGGCCGGTCGAACGATTTCATCGCTCGCACAGTGGCTTCCGGTGCTGTCGATTTGGAATCGTTATAATATTCGACACCATCGCTTTCTTTCACGAATTGTAGCCTGTGAGGCAAACCTCCGAACTCTTCTATTGCAGCACGAACGAATTCTTCCTTCATGCCCAGCTCCTGACAAACTGCCTTCACGCACGACGCGTTTTGCTGATTGTGCTCCCCCGGAACCCGCATCTGAAAAGCAACATCCGAGAAACCGACACGTCGAAAATTCTCTCGCGCAGTGATTCCACATTCTTCGAGCATGGACAAGGCGCGATCATCGACATCGCCAACAACGACAGCCTTTTGGGATCCAGCCGGATCAACGATGTTCAGTTTGACGGCTACATATTCCGCGAACGATTCGTATCGGTCGAGATGCTGTGGATACAAGTTCGTAATTACTGCGACATTTGGATGCCACTTGATTCGCGGGACATCCTCGAGTTGTGCATTCGAAAGTTCCAGGATAACAAGGTCATTCGGCCCAATCTGCGCAAGGTCTGGAAGAAGCGATTTGCCAATATTGCCACCGAGATAGAGGTTGCGAAAACTCAACGAGTTTGCCATCTCGCCCTTACCCGAACGAAGAACTTCCTCAAGCATAGCACAGGTTGTGCTCTTGCCGAACGACCCGGTGACGCCAATGACATCCGCAGGACAACGTTCGCAAAAGAGATTGGTTTCGGTTGTCCAGGGGATAGCGCGCTCAACGATGAGTTTGAAAAAATCTGATCGCCGTTTTTGAACCGCCGGGTTTACGACGACCAAGTCTATACCTGCAAGCAGAGATGGTTCGTGCGCGCCAAAACGAAAATCCACGTCGAACTCGGATAGCTGGGCAATGGATCCTGAAAGCGACTCAGGCGACGCTTGATCCGTCACGGCAACTTCTGCCCCTTTGGCAATGAGCCATCTTGTAACCGCAACTCCACCCCCAAACCGCCCCAACCCCATGACCAACACATTCAAGCCCCCGAGTGACTCGTTCGATGGGGTCCGGTACGTTGTATCTCCGACTTCGATAGCCATTTATTGCCTTTATTGACCTGAGGCTCGGTTGATCACCCTCGCTGGGATTCCGTAACGCCACAATGTTGGGTCGTCCTGAGAAATGCCATTCAACCGTATTCCGAAGAGAATTCCAACCATACTTCGCAAGAGATGTCGCATACGATATCGATCAGCAGATCTCGCTGGTTTCGCAGCGATCTCCCCCAATTGACCCCGCGTATGGTTCATTACACCCTCATTTTCCGCTTTCCAAGCGTGCGAAACACGGTTCGCGTACCTCGACAAGGGAAACCGAAGGCCTTCTTTTGTTGACAGGCCTCTTGGGCAACCCGTATAACTCCTCGACCGTACGCCTGATGCGCGCGGTTGGCGAATTTCGGCCTTATGAACCTCAAGGCTGGCCAGACTCGGTTGGCGTGTCGTACACACGTTGGGGGCCCGGTCAATCACGCCTGATTTTTGAAACGCGGAGTACTAGAAGTGATTAAATCGACTCGTTCTACTTGTTCTCAGGGGATGCGGCCATATTCGAGTCTGCGATTTTGGGGCTTGGTGTCTGGCTTAACATGCACATTGATGTTAATCACCGCATGCCCGGAAATGCCCGGATCGAACGGAAATGAAAACGGTAACGCGAACGAAAACTCGTCCGCAGATATTACCGGCGACATAATCAGCGTACGAACTGATCGGCAGGTTTCCGCGCTCGAGTCGTTCCTATCTATCTTGTATATGGTGAGCGGTACTCCCGACGGGACTAACGTAGACGCGTTTTTCGTACCGGTTACAGGAGTCTTTCCTAATTTCCAAGAAGCCGGAAGCCGAGTCACCATCGCGACGGGTATCGCAGTAGGCTCGAACCAGGCATTCAACTTTGAACCCGCCATTTCGGGGCCAGGCGAGTTTCTGGTCGGCCTGGAGGTTACCCCTCCCGGCGGTGAAACGATTGACATTCTGAGTGCGGGACGAATCCAGGTCTTGGGCCCTCCCGATCCGCGATTTATTCAACCCGTTGACAGCGTCACGACGGTACAACGAGGAGACGACGTCTTTGTCTCCTTCGATGCTGGCGACCCGGAAGACAATGCTCAGTGGCGGTTGTTCTTACTCGCTGAGGCGGATTCGCGAGCAACTTCAGCGGATCTACTTGGAGAGGAAATCTCAACCGGTACAGGCAATGTCGGCTCTGCAATCATCTCCACCAGCGACCTCGAGCCTGGGGATTACCAGTTGGGCCTTTCCGCAACCGACAGCGGCGATTCCGTTGTCAGAACAGCAACGCAGGGCGACCCAAGTCGAATCATTACCATTACCAATGGCCCGGTCATTCGAGTCGTTGAGGTTCTTGTAGAATAACCCCCGGGAATTCGCATAGATGCTCCGGGCACGGCCGACGTGACCCTGTTTCGCAACGAGGCCTTTGAAATCCGCTTTGCCGCGACTTTGGGCGAACCAGCGATGCCGGCTACCGTTGAAATCTTCATTGACAATGATGCCATTCTCACCAATGGGTTTATCGAAGTCCTCCCCGGTGCAGAGAGCTTGTCAACTTCTGTAACAACTTTTGCTCTGAGGACCGACCTGGCAGAGGGCACCTATTTCGTTGGCGCGACAATTCGCCAGACCGGCTTTGCACCCGTCACGGTATACGCAGGCGGCACGGCAACTGTCATCCGAACCACAACGCTTACCGTAATTGAGCCGAATACGATATTGCCAATCGCGCCCTCGACCGATGGTACGGATGGCAATACGGCTACCGTACGATGGAGCACGAACGTGCCGACGTCAGCAGGCATGGTGGACGTTTTCGCAAAACGGTTGGACGTAAACGGTGCAGAGGAACCTGCCGAGATTCAAGTGCTCGCGTCGTCCAGCCTCAGCACAACGGAAACAGAGTTCAGCAGCCCATCATCGGGACGTTTCCGCCTGTTTGTTCGAGTTCGATTTACCGACCCACTGGTGGCATCGATCACGGCGAGCGGCCCCCAGCCTGTGCGCGTGACCTCAATCCCCAGAATCCTCTGGCTCGGCTCACTCTCCGATTTTGCCCCGACATTCGAAGGCGCCATTTTTGAAGGCGTAAACTTTGAAGATAACGCGGGGACGACGATGACAACTGTCGGCGACTTGGACGGTAACAGTTTGGACGAATTCGTTATCGGCGCCCGGTATGGAAAGCCCTTCTTCCAAAACCCCTCCGGGATTGGGCCGGGCGAAGCTTACATCATCTACGGCGCAGCCGGAGCGAATAAGTATTTGGGAGAGTTCAATCTTAATTCTGTTGGAACAAGCCGACTGACTGGCATTACCTTGAGAGGAATTCAGACAGTTGGAAACAGCGATCAGACGGATGGACTGAGTGACATTACGACCATTCCAGATGCTGACGGTGACGGTAAAGATGATATCGTCTTTGGATTCCCGAATACCAATTCAGCTGGCGGTACCGTTGGACCATTGGAAGCGGCAGGCCAATTCCTTAATGGCGGTGTCGTTATCCTAAGCAGCAACAACAGTATCTTGAGGGAACCGGATTTTGGTACGCCAGTTATCGCACTAGGGGAATGTGGGCAACGGTTTCCTGACTTCACCGTTGATGAAGGGCCTACCCCGGTACTTGAAGATCAGTTGAGTTTCCAAGCAGGTGATTCAAACGCGAACCCGCCGACTGCAGATGCATGCGTAACCGGTACAGACGGCGTCTTCGACACCGTCGTAGGGGCAACCATCGGCTTTGTTGACACCCTTGCGCCTCCGCGTTTCCTAACGAGAGACGATTTCACTGTGATTCCATCTGGAACAGCCCCGGCGCCCAATGTTTGCGTCACGCAATTCGATATTCCAGACTGCTCTGATGAATTCGTGTTCGGCTTGCTTGCTTCGTCTGGTTTTTATCCTCAGGGCACCTCCTTGGAACCCCTTGGTGCGCGCATCATCGGCGCCGATCCGGGTGATGGCTTCGGCACCTCTGTCACAACGAGTAATCCATTTGAAGGAAACGGACCGGGGAACCTCATCATCAGCGCCCCAAACCGGGCTGCTCAATCAGCGTTTGTCGGAGGACTTAGCGGAGATATTTCTGATTCCGGCATAGGTTTCCTTGCTAACAACCGCGACTTGTGGGGGTCAGATAATCCACCTACGCCACATCAATTCATGATGGGCTTTGCCAGCCATTGCGGCGACGGCCGGGATGCCCCACTCGGCGCATTTCGTATCACGGGTGATTCAGGTGACAAGATACAAAACATCCTGGGAATCGATGACTTTAATAACGATGGTCGAGATGACTTTGCGGTTGGAGCACCGCTGGCAAATGGTGGCCAGGGACGCATTTATGTTGCGTTTCGGCGCGACCCAGCCCTCGAAGGCGACTTTGTTCTCGACAAACTCGAACTCGACCCGAACAATGCGGAAAGGCTGACAGGTGTACTCATTATCACCGATTCGCAGGATTCGATGGGATCGTCGCTCGCAACAGGTATGGACTTTAACGGCGATGGTCTTTCCGATCTCGTCGTTGGCAGCCCTACAGCAAGCGGCGGCACCGGCGAAGTCATTATCGTTTTTGGCGATCCGAATCTTGTTAGCCCACTTGGCGGCATTACGATCGACACGCTCTTGACATCACGCGATACACAGGGCAATCCGCGAGCCGTACGCATCTCCGGCAACCCGCTCGATCCAGATGGGAATTTCGGATTCAACGTAGCCAGCGCGGGCGACGTAGACGGCGACGGCCTGAACGATTTGCTCATCTCCGCTCCAGACGCCAGACCTCGATTCGATCCAGACCCTTCGGACGCTTCGGACACACTAACTGAAATCGGCATTGACGCCAACTTCGACGGTGTCGCAGATGTGACGCCGGATGATCTCGACAGTGCGGGCATTGTTTATGTCATCTCTAGCCGAAACAGACTCGACCAGATCCGCACTTGCAGCGGGTCGGACGTGGCGTGTACGTCGCAAGACGATTGCGGGACCACCGAAGTTTGCGCGGCACCGGGGAATTTGACAATCAACATCGACCAACTCGGCACTTCTCAGCTTGGCGGGTTTATGGTGGTGGGACGGCGGAAAGGTGATCGAATCGGTGGCGGCGACGCGGGGGATACGACCGCGGGCGGTATCAACGAGAAAATCGGTAGAGGTCGGTCATTCGGACTCTCATCTGCGGGCGACGTGGATGGCGATGGCCGGGCGGACATTCTGATCGGCTCTGTACTGGCGGATCCAAGACGCGATCCTGGAACGGATGTGGGTGTGCAAAACGCCGGAGAGGCCTACCTCATCTACGGCACAGCCGCACCCTAAACCATACGGGAAGAATCGCGCCCCGCGCATGTGGCTTCCACTTGTTTCCTTGCCGAGTTTGCACCGTTTTGTGCATCGTGATTCGGATACCGAGACGTTTGGTGAAGCTTGCCAACCGGCGTGATTCTTGAACTTCGCGAGTTGGCCTCTTCTCGCTGCCGATAATCCGCGCTCGGCTTACACAGAAATCGCCGGTCCGTTACGTTTGGTTGACAGACACTTAACGCGAGCGATACGATTGCAGTAGGCATGTGGTGTCGCGAAATCGCCTGTTGTCGTGCCTAAACAGGCAACTTAGAGCTAAGTGGGGTCTTCTCGCAAAGATCGAAACGATATCGAGCGCGGCGAACGAATACTAAGTTTTGTTAGCAAACCCCTTACGTCGGGTGTCATGTTGTTCGGAAATTGGTTTGCTTCGTTAGCGAGTAATTGAATTGAGGATGCAACCTTTGGGTATCGTGAATCTTCGCCAGGGGGTTGTCAGGTTTACTCAGGTAGTTTGGATTGAGAATGTCCAACGGGAGTGCCAAGCAGATGAGATTGCGTAATAAATTGACTAAAAGTGGGAAGTTCATCTCCGTGGTCGCTATGACCGCGCTTGTAGCCTCCACGTTCGCTCCTCATGCCGCAAGGGGTGCGGAGCGCAAGTTCATCGTAATGCTTGCGAACTCGCCGAAGCAGCACGGGGCTGCGCAGATTCCGGCAGGCGGCTTGGAGGATCCGGCGGCTATCAGCCGAGCGTATTTCGCGAAAGACGGCAGTGGCTCATTTGCCGAATACTGGGAAGAAATCAGCTATGGCGATGTGACGGTTTCCGGCCAAGTCACCGACTGGATCGAACTGCCTTGGTCGATTCAGCCGATGGACCCAAACGTCACTCCGGGTAATTATGTTGATCTCAATATCAACGATGGAACTTTCTATCGATATGGCATCCCGGAAGAGTTCGACCCAAGCAGGGCTATGATTAATGTTGATCTCGATGGAGATCCGGGGCGCCCCCCCGTGGACAATGGCCCGTTCCTAACCGACATGCTGCCCGGCGGTGGCGACACGACTCCAAACGCGGGCCAGGATGTCTGGATGCCCGGTCAGCGATTCCTGGATATGGACGAGGACGGCAAATGGGACGGACTGGACGAAGCCACAAATCAGATGGACTGGACCGGCCCCGGCGGGATGCCGGATGGCAAGCCTGACAACCTCGGCCCCTGGATTGACCTGAACGGAGACGGAATACCGAGCAACCAGGCAAACTGCGTCTATCTGCCGGATAGCGATAACGATGGCAACCCCGACTGCTGCCCCAATGGACCAGGTCAGGGTGGTTGCATGGGACTTGGAAGGCTTGGAAATCTCGCCAATGCATGCACGCCGACTCAATGGACGGTGCCGCCAAACGACGCATTATGGCAGGACTGTAATGGTAACTTGATCCCCGATCCTTGTGACATTAGTTGCACCAGCCCGGAATGCCTTGCAACCGGTTTTGACACCACACTTGATTCCGATGGCGATATGAACCCGGATTGCGGCCAAAGCGCGGATAATCTTCCGTACGCGGAAAACGCATCAGGTTGCTTCCCTGCACCCGATGAAATACCAGACGAATGTCAGTTTTTTGATTCAACAGCAATGTCCGTTCCCGCACCATGCGTGAACGGCCTCGCAGCGTTTGGATCCGCTTGTTTTGGCTTCGCGGATTGTGCCGAATTTGCGATCACCATTGATTTATCGCCTCGATGTGAATTCGACGATGCCAACGACAACGGCGTATTGGACGTCGTCGAACCGTTCGAGTCGTTCATTCGCGCGGGTGACAGGCGAACAGAAAGTGTACCGGATCCACTCCCCGGCATCATACTGGATGATCTTGACGATCCAGCCAATGCAACAAATGCTACTTATGTTTCCGAGAACTATCCCGGCAACCCTCTGCGGGTTATTCGCCAATCCGTTCCGCGGCGACTCATCGCCGCGCACGACCCATTTGGCAAGTTAGCGGGTACGGGGGCTACTTGTGTTTGTGCTGATGGATCAACGTGCATTTCTTTCCGCCCAGCGGAAACAGGATCCTGCAGCGGTAATGGTGAATTATGCAACACTCAAATTGGTGACTGTTTCGATGGTTCAGCATGCCTGATCGGACAGCCTGACGCGGCACCGAGTTGCCTCGCCGGAGAACACCTGGGATATGTATCCCCGGACTTCTGGGTGGATCAAGGCAATACGAAGATGTATCGACCAGACGACGAACCTGACGTGGACATCTTTGACACGCCAGAGCCCTCTTGGTTTCAGGACGCGTGGGAGGATCGATACGATTGCTCGGATTGTACACCAGCATGGGACATAGCCGTTCCACGAATGATTTCGGTCCCGCTGGATGAACGATACTACTTCTCTGCAAATCGGGGCGGCCTTAACGGTAATGGCAGCGGTTGGCTGGGTTCACCAGAAGCACGGGACCTCGAATTCACGACGGGGGTGTTCGAAGATATTCTGGATCGCCCCATTCTGCCGGAGGAGATGAACGGAATAGGCACAACGTTGGTCCTCTTTGACAGCTATGTCGAACATGACGACCTCCCCTCTTCCAAATACCACCACGGTGGCGATCAACGTTTGGGCGAGGTAACGTCACCTTTCAATAACTCAATCTTTGGACAGGACCTGGCCCCTCCGGCTTCAGGTGGGGATGGCGTAGTCCTGGCAGCTGGCCCGCTTGCGACGCGTATTCATGGTACGCTCAATGCGGATGCCGGAAACCTGCTGAGCATGGAATATCTGACTTGGCGAACCGTGTCGCCATTCAACACAGGCGAGGCGTGGGAAGGTCGGCATGGATTACACCCCTATGCCAGCCCGTCGGGTGAAGGCTTGGGTTTCCGTGATTTCAATCTCGATGGCACAATTGACCAAGGTCAGGTAAGGCCCATTGACACGGAAAACTATGTTGCTGATGGTAACCCACAGGTTGCGAGCATCCCCGGGACCAGTACCGAATATCCCTGGAATCGGCAGCGGCTACTGGAGGATTGCGTCGAAGCGCTAGACCAGATTGTCGATTTCGATGGATTCATCGACACCTCTGCGCTCGAGGCAGCTGAGTGTAATGGATTCAACCAAGGCGGGCGGGTCCCAGTGCAATACGGCACCCAAAACATACCGACAGAGGGGATCGTATCCGGCATTGTGCTGCTTTCCTCTAATTCCCATGCGCCACAGGATTTTCTTCAAGCACCCCTCTTTTATCCAATTCACAACGAAGACAATAGCAACGCCAATTTCATTTTCCCGAACAGTCGAACAACGGGAGAGAAATTCAGCTGGAACCTCCATTTCCACGACCTTGTCATTGAGATGGATGATCCTCGGGCGAACAGCGATTTTCTCACAGGGTATTCGGCTCACGAATATCTGCATTCGTGGGAAGGATTTCCAGACCTCTACGACTACGATATTTACAAGAATCAGCCGGGCGTCAAAATCAACACGCCCGTTGGTCAGTGGGACATCATGGCAGGATCCGGTGCTGTACCGCTCAATCTTGTGCATCCGGTCCCTATTCTCAAGGAACTTCGCTGTACGCAATGGATCAAGCCGATTGACCTAAAAACGATCCTGACGCCGGGTGTTGATACCGCCGTTACGCTGCCTCGTTCAGAATTTGTTCGAGATGACAGCCACTTCTTCTTCGAGAACGAAAGCAGATTGGGTGAGCGGTTCTATTTCTGGTCAGTTGGGAATGGATTTAACACTAGAATGCCTGGCAACGGCGTTCTGGTATTGCACACGGATGTCGGATCCAACCCCGACGCCACGCCCGCTTTACAGGGAAACGGCACACGGTTCAACTATGTGATCGTACAAGCGGATGGCAACCACAGCTTGGAAGACGGGGCCTTCCCGTATGGAGATGCGGGTGACCCATGGCCTGGCAGTACACAGCAAACGGTTTTCGATTGCACAACGGATCCGGCAAGTCAGTGGTATACGCTTGGCGCCTGCACAGGTCTTAACATTGTCGATATCCAGCCGGACGGGCAAGGCTCGGCGGTGGTGACATTCAATTGGCAGCCGACGAACATTCCAGGATTTTCATTCATAGACCCACCGGGCGGCACTTCGGTGGGAGGCACTTATCAAGTACGTTTCAGGGCGTCGGATGTCTTTGGAGCCACCGACATCAAGCTTTACTACACAACGGACGACACGGACGTTTCAACGACCACGGGCACATTTGCTGGCCAAGCCAACAAGACAACGCCCGGCTTTGTGGATATGAGTATCGATTGGAATATCAACGGCCTTCCGGATGGACGGTACTTCCTCTTTGCCGAACTCACGCCAGGCTCGACGCCTGATGGCTCTGAGCAGCCGAACACCTCACCCCGTCCAGGTCGTAACAATTTAGGCAACGAGACCTTAAGCGTTCTGAGCGTGGATACGTCCATTGCACGAACGGAAACATGGGTGGCACAATGCATTTCGGCGAACGGCGACGATTGGGTTGTGACAAGCACACTAACTCAGCCTGCGCCAGATGACTTGACTACCGTACCTGCGAGTTATCTTGCGACTCGAAATGGCGCGACCGGCGTTGTGTCCTACACGTCTGTCGGAGGCGGGGTTTCGTTTGAAATCCAAACCGGATCAACCATACCTGCGGTCAAGTCTACGATTGATGACAAATTCACGTTCATCACTACAGGCGTTTCGGCTCTGAGCCAGGGCGTAACGATCATCGACGGTCGAATCAGCGAGAATCCCGTTGCGAAAATTGTTGCGTCGCCGCTCACCGGCAAGTCCGGGTTGGTCGTGACATTTGACGGTCGTCAATCTTTCAATCCCGAAGGACGTTCGCTCGATTTCAATTGGACGTTTGGTGACGGAAGTGCCGCCACGGGATCGCAAACTACCCATGTCTATACGGGAGCCACAACGTATACCGCGATATTGCGGGTCACGGACGCGACGACGGGCCGATTCGGTGAAGCTAGCGTGGACATTGCGCTGGATAACAATTCACCCACTGCGAGTATTAGTGCGTCGCCCTTAAGCGGCGCGACTCCCCTGCTTTCGGCGTTCAGTGGAACGAACTCGACCGACACCGAGGATACCACCAGCGACCTGGTTTACGAATGGGACTTCGGCGACGGAACCAAGGTTAGCTCGGGAATTCCGGGACAGCTCATCACAACGACGCACTTCTACGTCGTCGATGGGCTGTACACTGCATCGCTTACCGTAACCGATACCGGCGGGAAGAGTGACAGCGAAACGATCCAGGTGCTCGTTGGTAATAGTTTTCCAATCGTCCGTGTAACAAATTCCTCGACGCGAGGTTCAGATGGGCTTGAGGTCATTTTCAATGCCATCAACTCTGACGACCCTGATGGCGACACGCTTGAAATCACCTGGGATTGGGACGACGGCACCACCGATGGACCGTACCCGCTCACAGGACCTCCTGGCGAGACGGACGGCTCCGTCCCGCACGTTTTCAATTTGAGATCTGGAGAATCCGCGAGCACATTCCATGTAACGGCTGTCTTGTCGGAAACACAAGCCGGTGGCGTGTCCGTAGTTTGGCCTGGTGTTACCATAACGCTATTTGAGGCGGCGGTGGGAATTTCCGACCCGTTCGCCAAGTTCTCAATCGACTCGGCCGAGATTGTTGCCGGCCAATCGTTCTCAGTCGATGCGTCCGGTTCCTTCGACAGGCCATCCGGCAACCCCCCATCTTCGTTCGAGTGGAACTGGGGGGATGGCTCAACGTCCACGGGGGTCACGGCTTCTCACACATACGCCCAACCTGGTACTTATGCGATTACGCTGACCGTACTGGATGCGGAAACACCGCCGAACGCAAACTCAACCCAAAGGACCGTGATTGTTGTGGGTCAATCAACAGAACCTGACGCGGACAACGTTCCGCCGACAGCTGTGATCCTCGCCGATCCAACGAGGGGGCCAGCAGGGTCTGTGTTTACATTTGATGCAGGCAATTCGACAGACCCAGAGGGCACCGCATTGACGTATTCCTGGGACTTCGGCGACGGCCAAACGGGCACCGGGGTCACGGCTACGAATACATACGCTGTACCGGGCGATTATGTTGTGCGGCTAACGGTTCGTGACGCAGGCAATGCCTCGGCAGGAGCAACACAAGCTGTCGAAGTGACGGATCCCGCTGGCAACCGACCGCCGCAAGCGATAATCGGCACTGGCCTCAGAAGTGGCCCGGTTCCGTTGCGTATCACGTTCAATGGCCAAAACTCATTCGACCCGAACGGTGATCCACTGGTATTCGTATGGGAGATTCGCCTGGACGACGAGCTTATCGGCACGGAAAGCGGTGCCATCCTTGTATGGACCTTCGAAGACCCCGGCATGTACGAGGTTCTGCTTCGTGTCGATGATGGCAGAGGCGGCGTACGCGAGTCTGAGGTGGCCGTGGTTACCGCTACGCCACAAGGTGGTCCTATTGACGATGACCCCGGGCAGGATGTTCCAGACCCTGACGATCCAACCCCTGTACCGCCGTTGTGTGGCTTGGGTATGATCGGAACGACGCTGGCGTCGCTGGCTGGCTTTACGGGCTTCGCGATGTGTCGCAGACGACGTATAATGCGATTCGTTTGAAATCGTTAGCCAAAACTCGAATTCCATGGGCCCTGCGGCAATCTCTGTCGTAGGGCCCACTTTTTTATTGCCGCCCGCATGATATAATCCGCGCGATCATGGCCAATGCCAACAAGACTAGTCGCCGCCCTCTTCCGAAGCTGACCTCTCCGATCTCACAGGTCTGTGTGGTCCTCACTGCAAGCGCGGCGCTTGTGCCCATCGGCTCCTGGTCTGTGCGAGCCACAGCAAACGCAACCGTCTCTGCATACAGTGATACGTTAGCAAAATCCTGCGAAGCGCCTTTTTCCATCGCAGCACCAAGCTCTGTCATATGTCTAACATCTGAAAATTCCGGTGAAGAGCGCCATGCCCTACCGCCGACAGGCGCCATTGCGTCGAATGTCCAGCGATTCTGTATCGTTGTGTCACGCATTGGCGGCCTATACGGACCTTAGATTTCTCTCAACGACTTTCGCGTGTCGCTATTTCTTCCACCCTGCTTTTCTTGCGTTTCGTTTATTGCGTGTCGTCTTTCGGAATGAACTCTCGAACAAACATGAGCCAGCCGGCACGGCAAAACAGAGCTTGTTTCAGTACCTCCAATATAATTCTCAACTAAATCCGTAAGGGGATTGTCTATGGGCATTGCCAATATAGCGTCATCGATGGTTGCCAGCGCCAAGAAGCTGCCGCGAAAGGTCTTTGGGTCTCGTAACGACCGATTGCTCAAGAGTTATGTACGACGAATCCCGGCTATAGCCGAACTCGAACAGGAAATGCGCGGCGATTTCGACGAGCAACTCGCCAAACGCCAAGGAAACGGGAGTCCGCCGGAAGGTGAGGAAGAAGCCGCGATCGAGGCACACGAAGCTCTTCAGGTTGAGCTAAGTGCCGACCTATTGGAGCGCACCAAAAACCTGCGCGAGCGAGTCCTTGAAGCGATGAAGCCTCTCAATTCGTGGTGGCAGTCGCTCAGTCCATCCCAGCAGGTGGAAGTCTACCATAAGGAAGATTACCGAAATCGGTACTCGCGGATTCTCGATCAGCTTGATCGGGATGGCATCTCGACGGAAGTGTTTGCGGTCATACGCGAGGCTTCTCGCCGCGCGCAGGACCACCGTCATTTTGACTGCCAACTCGTCGGAGGGCGGGTTCTTTCGGAAGGCAAAATCGCCGAAATGCGGACGGGCGAGGGCAAGACCATCGTGTGTCATGTAGCCGCGTTCTTACAGGTTCTTTGCGGCCACAAGGTAAACGTCATTACCGTCAACGATTACCTCGTCAAACGCGATGCGGAATTCGCGATGCCGATTTTCAAGCTGCTCGGCATTTCGGTGGGATTTATCCAATCCCAAATAGACCCAAGCGGCCGCGAGGGGATTCGCCAAAACGCCTACGACTGCGACATCACCTTTGGAACAAACAGCGAGTTCGGCTTCGACTATCTTCGTGACAACATGAAGACGCAATTGGCCGACCAGGTGCAAGGTCGACTGGACTATGTCATCGTGGACGAAGTGGACTCCATCCTGATTGACGAAGCTCGAACGCCGCTCATCATATCCGGGCCAGCGCAAGACGACGTCACCCGATATCCCCGGGCGGACAAAGTCGCCGAAGAACTTGTTCGGAGGCAGCTTGTTTGGGACCGAAAGCTCTCGGCTACCATCGCGAAGTACGACGGCGATACGCACAATATCCCCAAGCTTGGGGATGCGATGGCTATTCTCGGCTTTAAGGAACGCGAGAAATCAAATGCCAAGCAGTCGGACGAAACCGATTCCGCGTCGAGTCCCGAGTCCGATTCTTCGAGCAGCAAGGGCAAACCCACGCTCGGCCCTGATTTCCTTACGGACGATCAAGCGGAAGCTATTCAGATATACGAGGCAAGCGTTTTGGGCATGACCACGGCTGATCTCTATCGCCGGTATTTCATCGTTCAGACAGAGCGCAAGCAAGTTGGCATCACGCATGACGGCGTCACCATTGCTCAGGAACTGCTCGATCTTGGCAGTTTATACAGCGGCGCGAACATGGAATGGCCTCACCTGATCGAAAATGCGTTGAGAGCACGAAAGGTGTATCAGCGCGACGTCGAATACGTCGTCCAAAAGGGCGAAGTCATTATTGTCGACACTTTCACGGGCAGGCTCATGCACGGCAGGCAGTGGTCCGACGGGCTGCACCAGGCGGTTGAAGCCAAGGAACGTGTCAGCGTCAAAGAGGAAACGCAGACGCTCGCGACGATCACGATTCAGAATTTCATCAAACTGTATCAAATCAAGGCGGGCATGACCGGCACAGCCCTGACAGAAGTCACGGAGTTTGACAAGATATACAAGCTGGAAGTTGTGGAGATTCCTACGAATCGCCCCGTGAATCGAATCGATTACAACGACAAAATGTACCGCAGCGTCGAACAGAAATACGAAGCTATCGTTGAGGAGATTCATGAAATCCACACGAAGGGCCGACCTGCTGATCCTTTTGTCATTGCCGATGCGCTGGTAGCGCTCAAGCCAATCATCGAGTCACAGGGAGCAGATACGACGAAGATCAAGGAAGCGATCGCACAGTTCAAGAAAGCCGAGGTCGGCGACAACAAGGTCATTCGCTTCATGCTGGAAGCTTATGACGAAAGCATGGGCGACTTAGCTCGTGGCCGACCGGTGCTGGTCGGCACAACAAGCGTCGATAACTCCGAGAAACTGGCCAGCTTGCTCGACCGTCGCTATGGCATCGAGCACGAAATTCTCAATGCAAAAAACCATGCTCGCGAAGCGGAGATCGTCACCAAAGCAGGACACACGACTACGCCCTCTTCCGGCGGTAATAAGATGCCGCGAGGAAACGTGACCATTGCAACGAACATGGCGGGCCGAGGAACGGACATCAAGCTCGGCGAAGGCGTTGTTTATGCAAAATGCAAGACGCCAACTGATCAGCCCGAAGGAGCACAACCAAGCGCATTGTATCCGCCTGGCATCACCAAGTGTTGTATGAACTGCGAAGAGTACGACCCTGCTACGAACTGTGCCCACTGCTTCAAGCCAAAGATCGATTCTCGTTTCCCAGAGATGGGCAGAAAAATATGCCCGATCAACGTTCCCTGCGGATTGCACATCATTGCGACTGAACGCCACGACTCAAGACGAATCGACAATCAGCTTCGTGGTCGCGCTGGTCGACAAGGTGATCCCGGCTCGTCGCGTTTTTCTCTTTCGCTCCAAGACGATCTCCTCAAGCTCTTCATGTCAGAGTGGATGCTCAAGATGATGGAGCGTCTCGGGTTCACGGAGGGAAGCAGCCTGGAAGACAAACGGCTCACAAAGGGAATAGAACGAGCGCAGCGAAAGGTGGAAGAACGGAATTATTCATCGCGAAAGCACTTGCTCGAATGGGACGAGCCGATGGATTTTCAGAGAAAAGAATTCTACACCGCTCGTCAGCGAATTCTGGAGGGGCGCGACCTCACCGCGTTGATCTTCCAGACCATCGACAACACGATGGCATCCACCGTGAGCCAGTATCTTGCAAGAGATTTCGCGCGAGATTCGATCGCACGATGGTGTCATGCCAATTTGGATTTACAGATCGACGTGGACACGATTGACGACGATGACCTTGAGTCTGCACAGCGGAGCATACGCAAGAGAGCCAAGGATGAAGCCCTTGAACAAGTGCAGACCTCCATCGGCGAGTACATTGACACGGAGGAGCCAGCCAACAAGTGGGACATCGGAGGCCTTTTGCAATGGGCGCAGCGATCCTTTCAGGTCTCGATGACGCAGAATCAAATGCGGAAAATGGACCCGGATGAGATCGAAAACGCCCTGACCGAGGCGGCGGAACGTCATTACGATCAGGTAGACCTTAGCAGCGTAGCGCTGTTTCTCGGCAGAGATTATGCACGCGATGCACTGGCGGAATGGGCACGCAACAAGTTCAACATTGAAGTCGAATCTTCAGAACTAGCCGACATGCCGGAGGACGAGGTTACCGAGGTGCTTGAGAAGAGAATACGCGATGCGTATCGCGAAAGAGAAATTCGGTATCCGGTCGAAGCTGCGATGGAGCGTGCGTTCGGCGACAGCGTCGCAGACGGCCCGGCATCCGCAGAATTCCTCGCGAATTGGGCAAATTCCAAATTCAATCTGGGGTGGTCGGCTGAGGATGTTCAATCCAACACTCCCGAACAAGTTCATGACTATCTCCTGGAAACAAGCAAGAAATTCTCCGACGGCGCAATGGCTGAGGAAATTGACAAAGCGCTGGCCAGCCAATCGCGTGAGGAGTCGATCGAGTGGGCCAAGGGGCGGTTCGGGCGCGCGTGGGATCAAGATCTGTTCGATCGATCGGAGAGCGAATTGCGCGAAGCGCTGATCGAACAGGGGCAGATGATGCTACGCTGGGAACTCTCGCGACTCGAACAATTTGTTCTCCTGCGAATTTACGATCAGTGCTGGAAGGACCACCTGCTTGAAATGGACCACCTCAAGACGGCTATCATGCAAAGACCGCTCGGCGGCGATCAAGCCCACCCGCAGAGTCAATACGCCATCGAGGGTCGCGACTTGTTCACCCAAATGTGGAATCGCATCGCGGGCCGAGTCACCGACATTGTCTTTAAGGTGCGAACCGGGGCCGCGACCCCGACACCCACAGCAGCTACCACAGCCATGTCCTTCAATCATGCAGAGGCTACCAATCAAGGCTTCACCGCAGCTACTCGGGATCAGGAAGCAGCGATGAAGGCGCAGGGCGCTGAAACAAAAGTGGAAACGATTCGCCGTGAAAAACCGAAGGTCGGCCGGAATGAACCTTGCCCCTGCGGCAGTGGCAAGAAATTCAAAAACTGCCACGGGAAGAAGCAGTGATGGGGGCATAACTCTATCGTTGGGTTGATAGTCGATGCAGGTCATCGAACTTAATAAACGCGACGCGCCTGATTGGGCTTGCCTACAATAAGATGATTCATCTCAGTTGAACAAAGCCTACTAAGGCAGGATACTGAGTTGAGCAAGAAATCGAACGCGGAGGATGCCAATGTTCTGTCGTTTCTGCTACTACGATTTGCGCGGCCAGCAATTGCCACGTTGCTCTGAGTGCGG
>JAJDEA010000131.1 GCA_029260035.1 Phycisphaerae bacterium | reverse complement strand
ACCCTAACATTTTTCTAACATTGGCCTTGCGGTAAGGCCGATGATCGGGTAGAGTTTCGGCGAATCAGGGAATTAACGAGGGTTATAGCGATGTCGCTTTTGGTAACGGGAAGTATTGGTATTGACACGGTTTCTTCGCCCCACGGGCACGCGGAGGGGGTGCTCGGGGGGTCGGCCGTGTATTTTTCATTTGCGGCGTCGCAGTATGCGCCGGTTCGGCTTGTTGGGGTAGTGGGTGATGATTTTCCCGACGAGTTTCGGGCTGTCCTGGAGACGCGCGAGATTGACCTGGCTGGGCTGGAAGTTCGCAAGGGGAGTCAGACCTTTCGCTGGACGGGCAAGTTCGAAGGTGACATGAGCGAGGCGGAAACGGTTGGCGTCAGCTTGAATGTGCTGGCGGAAGCGGGGCCGAAGGTGCCTGCGAGTTTCGCGGATAGCGAATATGTTTTTCTCGCCAATACGCATCCGAGCTTGCAGCGAGAGTTGCTGGCTCAGCTTACATCGCCCAAGCTCGTCGTATGTGACACGATGAATCTCTGGATCGAAAACGAGCGAGATTCGTTGCTTCAAACGCTCAAGTTGGTCCACGGCGTTATCATTAACGATGCGGAAGCCAGACAGCTTACCGGTCGCATGAATCTTATCGAAGTGGGTGAGACGATTTTAGAATTCGGCCCGCAGTTTGTCATTATCAAAAAAGGCGAACATGGCGCCATGTTGGTGACGAGTGATGGGCCGGTGACGCTGCCCGCATTTCCAACCAAAACGGTTTGCGACCCAACGGGCGCAGGTGATAGCTTTGCGGGTGGTGTGTTGGGTTACCTTGCGTCGCAAGGAGAGCACGACTCAGCGGCCCTCCGGCGGGCACTTGTGCGTGGCACGGTTGCGGCCTCTTTCACCATAGAAGATTTTTCGCTTCGTCGCGTGCAGGGTTTGGACCGTTCGGAGATCGACCGACGAGTGGATAAGTTTGTCAACATGCTCCAGTTTTCCTGACGTAAATGTGTTCGACGCGATAGTCGTTTAACTGGTTTCAATTTCCGTAATGAAGAGTAAGTATTGTGAGGTTGTTCGTCGCGGTTGATCTTAAAAAGCCGGTGAAAAACTTGCTGGCGAACGTACAGCGGAAGCTGAGCCGGTTTGGCAGCGGTGTTCGCTGGATCAAGCTTGAGCAATTGCACCTGACCTTGAAGTTTATCGGCGAGGTTCAAGACAACGACATTTGCAATGTCTCGGACGCGGTCGAACGCGCTGTTACGAATACGTCACCTTTTTCTCTGGAAATTGGACGTGCTGGATGTTTTCCAGAAAAAGGTCGAGTGCGTGTCATCTGGGTTGGCATTGTGGATCCAAGCGGGGCGCTGGATCGGTGCGTGGATTCGATTGAGAATGAACTGGAAATGCTTGGTATTGCCAGGGAGCCACGGAAGTATTCGCCGCATCTTACGGTGGGAAAAACTCGTTCGGATGACTCGGATGGTGCGTTGCGCAAAGCAGTCGAGTCGCTGACCATCGCGCCGACAATCCAATCTGTATCAAGTGCGACGTTGATGTCATCGATGCTCGCATCGAACGGACCAACGTATATGCCGGTGAGCAAAGTGCAGTTTAGATAGGACGAGCGTTGTTTTCTGTGACGGTCGAGACTTGGTTTTCACGGAAGCGGCTTTGCAACAGCGATATACAATAAACGAAAATGCTATAGGTTTGTGCGATCCAGGAAATGGGAGATGTGAAAATGAAAGTAGTCGTGAATGATGATCGACAGGCTAAACGCGAAGAGGCACTGAGTCGCGCCCTCAAACAGATTGAAAGCAGCTATGGCAAAGGCGCCATCATGCAGTTGGACAAGATGGACGCGGATGTGGATGGCCTTTCAACGGGAGCGCTCTCGCTCGACTTGGCATTAGGCGGGAAAGGATTGCCGCGTGGCCGAATCATTGAAGTATTTGGCCCGGAATCGTCGGGCAAAACTACCATGGCGCTACACGTGGCAGCGGCTGCACAAAAAGAAGGCGGTGTTGCGGCGATTGTCGATGCTGAGCACGCACTGAATCCAGTATGGGCGAAAAAATGCGGCATCAGTCTCGAGCATCTTCTCGTCAGCCAGCCGGAATCAGGTGAGGAAGCGTTGGAGATTACGGAAATGTTGGTGCGTAGCGCCTCAGTGGACGTAATCATTGTTGATTCCGTCGCCGCACTCATTCCCCGAGCGGAAATCGAAGGTGCCATGGGCGATGCGCATGTTGCGCTGCAAGCCAGACTTATGAGCCAGGCGCTTCGCAAACTGACTGCTGCGATTGGCAAAACACAAACGATCGTAATTTTCATCAACCAGATCAGGATGAAGATCGGCGTGATGTTCGGTAATCCCGAAACGACGCCGGGCGGACGGGCTTTGAAATTCTACTCGTCCGTGCGTCTCGATATCCGTCGAACTGGAGCTATCAAAGAAGGCGAAGTGATCACGGGCAGCCGAGTTCGAGCGAAAGTCGTTAAGAACAAAGTAGCAGCGCCGTTCCGCCAAGCGGAATTCGACATCATGTACGACGGCGGTATCAGTTTCGAAGGTGACTTACTCGATCTGGCGATTGCAGATGATATCGTAGAGAAGAGCGGTGCGTGGTTCAGCTATAAAGAAGTAAGATTGGGGCAGGGGCGCGAAAACGTCAAGCAGTTTCTCATTGACAATCGCGATGTCTATGAAGAAATCCGCGAGGCCGTCCTTGCAAAACGTATGCCTCCAGTTGCGAAGATGGCGGATGACGTTGAAAAACCAAAGGCTGAGAAAAAGGCCATGCCTAAGCCCGTTAAAGCTCCGAAGGGTGCGAAGAAAAAGAGGGCCTGATTTTCCGGCCAATGCGGTATTGCCGAAATGTTCGTGAAAAAGGCCTCGCAAAGGGCTGTTAAGCGACCGTGAATCAAGAGGGCGCGATGCTGTCGCTTTAGCCCTGCGTCTAAACTCAAAGGTCCGCTAATCCGACGTATACATATCGAGTCGTTGCGTCCGCGCGATACTGAGCGCAGTGCTGCGAAGGATTTGCGCGCTCATGGGAGCGTCGTAGGTCATTTGGATGCAACCAGTACCGGAGGGAGCGGGTTTTCTCAGGGAACCGATCCAACTTGTCAAAATTGTGCGAGTCAAGCGTCGTTTTGAATGTGCTGGTCGTTGGGCCTTCTGCGGATCAAGTGGGCGGCATGACGACTGTTGTTGGTCAGATGATGGCACTTCGTTGTGCTGGCCGATACCAGTTTTCTCATTTTCCGACTTCGCGCAGGCTCACCTCTTCGGAAAGTTTTTTAGGCCGATGCGTTCGACATATGCGGCATCTTGTACAACTGCGTAGAACGCTGATTGGTACTCGCATCTCACTTGTACACATACACACTTGTAGCGGCTTCTCCTTTTGGCGATCTCTACTGGACATGTTTGTCGCACGGAGGCGTGGTTGTCATGTCGTATTGCATGTTCATGGGGGAGGTTTTGACGAGTTTTATTCCAAAAGCAGTTTGTTCGCTCGTGCAGCTATTCGCTGGGGCTTGCGACATGCGGATTGCGCAATTGCCTTGTCGCGATCCTGGAAAAAGCGGTTGCTCGCGATTGCGCCATCTGCACGGATGACAATCGTTGAGAACGCGGTGGAGCCTGGAGATCCGCAAAGCGATGAGCGATATGACGGTGTCTGTCGATTTCTTTTCGTGGGAAAGCTCGATCGCTCGAAGGGTATTGAGGAATTGCTGGCTGCGTGCGAGAAGCTTGTTGCAGGGGATGTGCGTTTCGAGCTTACTATCGTTGGCCCGATGGGAGACATGGGCAGTGCATCGGCGATGGAGTCTCAACTGGCAAGCCGAAACCTCACGAAGCATGTTCGATATGTCGGCGTGCTAGAAGGCGAACGGAAAGAGAAGGCGTTTCAAGAGGCTGACGTGTTTGTTCTGCCGAGCCATTATGAAGGTATGCCTATTTCAATTCTCGAAGCGATGGCCAATGGCCTGTCGATTATTGCGACTACTGTCGGCGGCATACCAGAGATGATTGAGCAGGATTGTGAGGGATTGCTCGTTCAGCCGCAGTGCGCATCAGCACTTGCTAACGCAATGAGGACTGTTGCCAATGATCCCGATCTTCGAGCCGGGTTATCGCGAGCGGCATTGAGAACGTCATGCGATCGCTTCTCAATGGGCAGATTCGAGAAAGATATCACGAATCTATATGATGGTTTGCTGTGTAGGGGATCGACCGTTTCTGCCAAAGAGTACGATTTCGTGATGGGGATACTGCCGCAGAGTCCAACAAGAAAAGACTCTATGGCTTCCCGGCCATAACGCCCGACGCCGTGTTCTTCTCAATCGTCTAATAGGCCATTTCCCGGCGCTTTATTGCAGGGTTTCTATTGAACCGCCGCGATGACTTTCAACTCCACTGCTATTGGTGTGGGGAGGCAATTGATTTCCATTGTCGTGCGCGTGGGGTTGGGCTTGCCGTCGCCGGCGAAGTATTCGGCGTAGAGTTTATTGAAGATTGGGAAGTCGCTCTTCATGTTCGTGAGGAAAACCGTGACGTCAACAATGTCATTCCAGGAAGCGCCAGCATCTTCGAGCACGGTGCGAACGTTGTCAAAAACGGATCGACACTGCACCGCGATGTCATAGGAGGAAATGTTCCCGTCAGCGTCTTGTGTTACACCAGGAATGTCTTTGGTTCCGCGTTTGCGAGGCCCCATGCCGGAAAGAAAGAGGAGATGTCCCACGCGCTTGGCGTGTGGGAAGGCGCCCACTGCCTCAGGTGCCCGGCTGCTCGTAATGCTTTTTCGATTGGCTTCTTCTGTCATTTGTTAACTTTCCGGAATCTTGATGCACACATTCTTGGGTTCGGTGAAGAAACGCAGTGCTTCTTCGCCACCTTCTCTGCCCACGCCACTGTGTTTCATGCCGCCGAATGGGACGCGCAAATCGCGAAGCATCCAACAATTGACCCAGACTGTTCCCGAGTCGATTCGTTCTGCCATGCGATGGGCACGCCCAACGTCTTTGGTCCAAACCGACGCGGACAGTCCATAATCCGTGCTATTTGCGTAGGTGGCGACTTCATCTTCCGTTGCGAATGGCGTGATCGTGACGACAGGGCCGAAGATTTCTTCCTGGTTGATTCGGCAATTCGATGGAAGATCGACGATTACCGTTGGCTCAATGAAATACCCGTCTTGACATCGCGCGCTCAGTGAAGCGGGCCTTTCGCCGCCGCAAAGAATTCGTCCGCCTTCGGTCTGGGCGAGATCGATATACGACAAGACTTTGGCATATTGAACTTGCGATACGAGTGCGCCCTGGTTCGTGTCTGATTCCAGTGGGTCGCCAATCTTGAGCCTCTTGGTTTCTTCTACAAACTTCAGGATGAATTGGTCATAGATAGCCTGTTCGACGAATATCCGTGAACCGCACAGGCAGACTTGGCCTTGATTGGCGAACGATGATCGTATGCTCTCGCGGACAGCCGTATCGATGTCGGCGTCGGCGAAAATAATGTTGGGGTTCTTGCCTCCCAGTTCGAGCGATATTTTCTTAAACAAGGGTGCTGCGGTGCGGGCAATTTCCTGTCCGGTTATGGTGCCGCCAGTGAACGATACGGTTGGTACCGCCGGGTGTTCGACGATTGCGGCACCGACTTTCGGCCCGGTGCCATGCACGATGTTCAGAACCCCATCGGGCAGGCCCGCTTCGATGCAAAGGTTGGCGAGCAAGGAGGCCGTCATCGGAGTGATTTCGGATGGCTTGGCCACCAACGTGTTGCCTACAGCGAGTGCAGGAGCAATCTTCCACGAAAGCAAGTAAAGCGGGAGATTCCAGGGGGAAATGATGCCCGCAACGCCTCTCGGGTTACGAAGAGTATAATTGATCGCAGTGTTATCTGTCGCGTGTGATTCTGATCGGAAATGAAGAACCGAGCTGGCAAAAAAACGAAAATTCGCGGCTGAACGGGGAATGTCAAGCGATGTAGCGAGTGTCAATGGTTTGCCATTATCTACGCTTTCAGCGAGCGCAAGTGCATCGAGGTTCTCATCAATTAAATCAGCGACATGGGTAAGAACTCGCGCTCGATGCGCTGCGGGTGTTTTCGACCAGCCCGGGAATGCATCGCCAGCTGCTTGAACCGCCAACTCAACGTCACGCTCATCGCTGTCAGGTACAAGCGAGTACGCCTTGCCAGTCGCAGGTTCGATATTGTTTAGATAATCGCCAGAGGCGGGTGGGCGAAGCTGGCCAGCAATATAGTTATCAATCTTCTTGTGTTTCATGGTCTATTGAACGGCTGTTCGCCCGCCATCGACGGGCGCATTAAGTCCGGTGATATAGGATGCCGCCGGGCTTGCGAGAAATCCGACCATCGCAGCAATCTCTTCAGGCTTGCCAAGTCGCCCCATAGGGATCGATTCCAGAACACTTTTTTCGATTTCGTCCCGGGTGGTTTGCATCCTTTCCGCCTTCTTCGTCAGCAATGTATCAAGCCTTTGGGTGTCGGTATAGCCGGGCAAGACGTTGTTGACCGTGATTCCGAAAGGTGCCAGCTCGCCGGCAAGTGTTCGTCCCCAGTTCGCGACGGCGCCTCGGGTTGTGTTGGACACACCAAGGCCCTTGATGGGTGCGATCACAGACGTAGATATGATATTGATGATTCGCCCACCTCCTATCTTCTTCATCGCGGGGACGAGAGTCTGCGCAAGCAGTTGATTGCAGAGCAGATGATTGGAAAACCCGGCCACCAACTCGTCTTCTGACGCATCAAACACAGGTCCTCCGGGTGGGCCGCCGGTGTTGTTTACGAGAATGTCGAACGCGCCAACTCGGCTGAGTTCGTCTTGGATTTTCGTTTTCAGCGTCGTTCGGTCGGTGAAGTCCACGGCTATATAGCTATGCGTTTGGCCCTCTTGTTTTGGCAGTAGCTCGAGCGTGGTCTTTAATGTCTCGTTGCTTCGAGCCACCAGCGTGACATTCGCCCCTCGGCTCGCCAATTCGATTGCGCACGCTTGCCCAATTCCTTGTGAGCTTCCGCAAACCAGTGCGTTTTTTTGGTTCAATGTGTTCATGTTGTTTCACTCCTGGAGCAAGCTCTAGTTCTCCCTGTGGACGGATTCTAGCGATGAACGGGCGCACCGGTAATGTTAGGGTCCGGCGTGTGCGTGCGCTGAGTTTCACTGATGGGTGCAGGCCGACCTTCGTTGGGAAGAAGCACGATTTTGCAGGCGTCGCCTCGGCTGAGCAAACTCATGGCATCGTTGACTTCATCGAAACCAATCGTCTTGCTGATGAGCGGCCTGAGATCAACGACGCCGTCCTCAAGTAGCCAACGTGTTTTATACCATGTGTCGAAGATTCGTCGTCCGTTGAGCGCTCGAACTGTGAGGTTCTTGAAAATCATATTCTCAGCGACATCGATCTCGACGGGGCGAGATGGGATGCCAAAGAGAATGACGGTGCCGCCGTTACGCACCACGCGAAACGCGGTTGTTATGGCTGAAGGGGCACCGCTCATTTCGAGCACGATATCCACGCCATAACCCCCGTTGGCTTTTACGATTTCTCCGACGATTTCGTCACCAAGTTCTGCCGGGTTGAAGCCTGCTGTTGCGCCCATGGTTGTGGCCAAGTCCAGCCTGCCTTGATGGATATCAGATGCGAAGACCGCTTTGGCTCCAACCGCGCTGGCGATGCCGACCGTAAACAACCCGATGGGGCCGCAACCCAATACAGCTACGGAATCACCCGACATATTTTGGTTCATTGTTGAGAAGACGGCGTTGCCGAATGGTTCCTGCAAGGTTGCGATTTCGGGCGGAAGTTTCTCTCGTTTGTTTTGCCAAATGACTTTTTCCGGAACGACAACGTAATTGGCAAAAGCACCATCGCGATCGACGCCGAGGATTTCCGTCTTTGGACACATATGCGCCTGACCCGTTCGGCATTGGTAGCACAGCCCGCATGTAACGTGCGACTCGGCGGATACATAGTCACCGACGGCGGCGTTTCGCACCTTGTCACCGATTTCGACAATCGTTCCGCAGAACTCGTGCCCCAATATGAGTGGCGTCTTGATGCGGCGTTTGGACCACTCGTCCCAATTCCAGATATGCAGATCGGTGCCGCAAAAACTAGCTGCCTCGACATAAACGAGCACGTCCTCGGGCCCTGGTGTCGGAACCGGAACGTCCACAACGTCAAGCCCTTTTTCGGGTTTTGACTTTCGAATGGCTCTCATGTTTTCAGCCATGTTCATCTTTCTCTCGAATGGCGAAGCGACATTCTGCTTATCTTGATCCAAACGGGCAAACTCGAAGAGTCTACGGGCCAGCTGGACCGAGACGTTCGACCACTTCTTCATATTTTCGCCAGGCCTTCGGCTTTATGAAGTCTTTCTCTGAAAATCCATTATTAATCGTTTTGTTTGAAAGATCGGGAAAATCGGCGGTCGTGATTTCATACCCCTCTTTGCCTGTTGCGATGATGCGTATTGGCATACGAAGGTCGCGTAACACGAACAATTCCAGCTTGTCGTATCGCCGATGGAAGCGGCTTGTTGATTTTGGGATACAGATCAAATGGTCGGTGTTCGCCGGGTTGCTCGCGGAAGATGCCGAATATGTGACATTAAAGTTTCTTAGAATCTCATCTTTCTTCTGCCCGAAGGGGAGGGGGAACGGGGCGCTGTCCAGGTCGAAAAAGTTGACCGTCTCGCCGGGGCGCACATATTCCTGTTTGGTGACTTGCTTTAGGCGTTCGATTCCCTGATAAAGCCAGCGTCCGTCGAAGAGAAACCATTCCTGTTTTTGCAGCATGCCATCGACTTCTGATTTTTCGAAGTGAATCATGAACCGCGGATTGTCGCCGGTCAGCATGAATTTGATCGACCCGGTCTTGATTCTCTTTGTCAGGTTGATCTGGTCATCCTCGACGAGCTTGATCCGACACTGAACGTCGCGGATCTTGGCGTTTGCCTTTTCGACTTCGGTTAGGATGGAGTTGACCTGGTCAGAGACGCCTTTAGCGGTGGTGTTCTCGGCGTCGTTACCTTTTGCAGCGGGTGCCTGAACCGCTACGCCGATAAGCCCAACTATAAGGACCAATAAATGGACAAACATAACGTAGCTCGCTTTAGCCGATGTGAGGCCGTCTTGTTATGGGTCTATCGCCGTATTCTTTACGAACGAGGCTTCGTCGGGGTGACTTACACGCCCGTCGGGCATATGCTAGAACATACCCAACGCGTTCACAAGCCATATCGGTGTGGGATTCGGTTGTGCTTGTTGCGATATTCGTAGCCGCCTGACGAAGCAAGGGAGATTCGGGCTTTGCGAAGCGTTGGTTGTTCAGCCTGGGGGGGCAAGACAAGTGCGTAGAAACAGACGAGATGCCATATTGCTTGTTGGCATTGCCACGTCGCTTTTTGGCGTTGGCGAAGCCTTGGCGCAGAGTACCATCCATGTTGATGCTGACGCAACGGGTCCGATGCATGATGGATCGAGTTGGTGTCAGGCGTTCACCGAGCTTGGCGACGCGCTAGCCGTTGCGGTTTCGGGGGACGAAGTGCTTGTAGCGGATGGTCAATACATCCCCGATCCGACAGGGCTTATGAACAGCCGGGATGCAACGTTTACACTTGTGGATGGCGTAACAATTCAAGGAGGCTTCGCGGGGTGCGGAGCAGCCAATCCCGACGCTCGGGATACGCGACTTTTCGAGACCATCCTCACTGGCGACCTCGCTGGAAATGACACGCCGAATTTTGGCAACCTTTCAGACAATGTGCTCCATGTTGTAACCGGCATCAGTGTCGAAGCGGCGACGATGCTTGATGGGTTTACCATCGCTAGCGGCTATGCAGACGGCGTTTGTTGTGACGTGCCTTCAAACGGGGGCGGCGTATACCTGGATAACGCCAACCCGGTTATCAGCCATTGCCGATTCCGATCGAACTCAGCCTCTCGAGGCGGTGCCCTTTACAATCAAGGCGGTGCGCCACTTATCGAACATTGCGTCTTCGAAAACAACCGGGCGGATTCCGATCAATTAGCGAGCGGCGGAGCTGTTTACACTTCTAACGGAAATGCGCAACTGAGGAACTGCCTTTTTGTCGGAAACCATTCCGGATTGACGTCTCAGAATCCCTTGGCCGTGGGCGGTGCGGTTACGTCTTTTGAAGGCATGACGACCGTACAGAATTGCACGTTTACGGAAAACTCTGCCATGGCTAATGGGGGTGGGATATTCTTAGCAGGAACCTCGGCGGTCTTGACCGTTACGGATTCTATCTTTTGGGATAACAAAGACACGCCCGCAATGGTTGCAGATGAGTCTGCGCAGCTTGTTGCTTTGTCCGGTACGATCACCGTTGATTATTCTGATATTCAGGGCTTGACCGGTGCGCTCCTTGGCACGGGGAACATCGGTCTTGATCCACTTTTCGCGCCCGGACCAGCCGGATGCTACTACCTTCGACAAACGGCGGTTGATCCTGGTACGCAAAGCCCGTGCGTCGATGCAGGCAGCGGCACGGCTGCGAGCTTGTGGATGGGATCATCGACTACCCGTAGCGATGAATCGTTGGATGCTTCTACCGTTGACATGGGATTTCATTATCCGATCACTGGCCTTGGTTTCATCCTGGGTGATGCGAATCGAACGGGTTCGGTCGAGCTTGCAGACTTTGCCGCGTTTCAGCAATGCTATACGGATGTTGGGCCTGCCGGGGTTGCTCCGTGTTGTCGTGTTTTTGACATGGATGGGGACGATGACATCGATCTCGACGATTACAAGTTGTTCGAGCCAGTTTTGCTCGGTCCTTAAACATTCCCGGTTTTCCCCAATACTGCGGCGTGCGTTACATGCGGGTTACACAATTCGGTAGCCACCTGTCTTCTTGCTGGATTTTGTGAAAGCAGTCCGTGCACGAGGTTCCTGGTATCCCTGATGGAATCCCGGCTCGATTTGTCCTCTCATACACGTCGAATGCCTGCCCACGCTCTCTGTCGGAAGTCGTCGGTGACGCCTCTGAGTTTGAAGAACGCAAATATCCCGCATATACTGTCGTTTGGTTCGTATCGGGTTCCATATCGCACAATAATCGCCAAGGAGCGTGCTGGTGGCTAGTCCCTTCGCAGAACGCGTCAAGAATATTCGTCAATCCGATATTCGTCGATACTCTGCAATTTGCGCGGCCATGAATGGCATCAATCTGTCACAAGGTGTCTGCGATCAACCTGCACCCGGAGCGGTCAAGGATGCGGCGAAGGCGGCGATTGATGAGGACCACGCGGCGTATACAAATCTTCGTGGCATCATTGAATTGCGCAAGGCGATCGCAGATAAGATGCTCGCGTTTAACGGAATCCAATGTGACCCGGAAAGCGAAATAGCGGTGACCGTGGGTTCTGCTGGCGCGTTTGGCTGCTCTGTCTTGTCAACGCTTAATCCGGGTGACGAGTGCATCGTTTTTTCGCCCTATTACAGCTATCATGTGAACCTGCTCACACTTTTCGGAGTGACGGTTAAGTATGTAGACCTCGCTGCCCCCGATTGGTCGTACGATTCCAATCAACTTGCGTCAGCCTTTACTGACAAGACTCGGATGATTGTAATCACAACGCCGGCAAATCCTTGCGGTAAAGTGTTTACTGAAGCTGAGTTGAAAGGAATTGCCTCTTTGGCTGAGAAGCACGATGCGTGGATTGCGACCGATGAGATTTATGAGTACATCACCTATGATCGCGAGCACGTTAGTGTGGCCAAATTTCCGGAAGCCAGAGACCGGACCATTACGATAAGCGGCGCCTCGAAGACTTATGCCGTGACGGGATGGCGCGTGGGTTATGTGGTGGCGCCTGCTGACTTGATTGACCGAATCGCTGTTGTCAATGATCTTTTGTATATTTGCGCTCCCGCGCCGCTGCAACATGGCATAGGTGCAGGGATGATTCTTTCGCAGTCTTATTATGATGAAATGAAGTCGGACTACCTGGCCAAGCGAGAATTGCTGGCCGATACATTGCGTTCGATTGGTTTTAGGCCTTTCGTTCCTCAGGGAAGCTATTATATGTTGGCGGAGTTTGAACAAGGGCGATGGGCTGACGCAACCGCTGCGACCGAAGCCATCCTTGAGGAAGTCGGCGTGGCTACCGTGCCGGGGTCTGCCTTCTATCGAAATCCTGAGGACGGTCAGCGCCAGCTTCGGTTTTGCTATGCTAAGAAGATGGCAGAATTGAAGGACGCTTGCATGAGATTGAAGAAATTGACGAAATCACAGTCGGATGTGGTGATGGATCGAAAGTGAATGGGTGTGGCGAGCTTTGTCGTCCAGCCGTTTGAATACGCTAACTACTCGAGATGATTAACCCATGAAGCAATTCAAAACCGTAACCGTCTTGTTCATCCTCGCGAACACCCTTCCTGCAGCGGCTGCCAATTTGAGTGTCGGCGATCCTGCCCCGGCATTGAGCATTGACACTTGGGTACAAGGCGATCCTGTAGACCTTAAGAAGGACAAGGGCAAGCGCATTTACATGGTGGAGTTTTGGGCCACCTGGTGCCCCCCATGCAAGATTAGTGTGCCGGTGCTTACAGACTTGCAGAACAAGTACAAGAATGACTTGACCATTATCGGTGTGACCGCCGCCGATCCTCGCAATACGACCAAGGATGTCAAACGGTTTGTCAAAAAACGCGGCGATGAAATGCCTTACTCCGTAGCTATGGATAAGGACGAGAAGACCACCATGGCCTACCTGGCTGCCGCAGGCGTGGACGGGATTCCGTATTCGTTCTTGGTAGACAAGAAGGGGTTGATAGCCTGGCACGGAAGCCCATTGGACCCGGCTATCGGTGACGTTATCGCACAATTGGTTAGCGGTTCGTTTGATGCCGAAAGCGCCAGGAAGCAAGCTGATCTACAGGCTGAGGTAAACAGGAGATTTCAAGAAGTTTATCTCTACATACAGGTCGAACAATGGTCGCGCGTTTGGGACGCCTTGGTGGGGATTCTTAAGGTTGATCCCGGAAACATCGAAGCCATGGACGTGCTCATGCAGGTGTATCTCAGCGATAAACGTGAAAAGAAGGTGTTTCGCAAATGGGTAGAGTCCCACATCGGGGCGCATGGGCAAGATGTTGAGGTCATGCAAAGGCTCGCTCGTATACTTTGTGCCAACCCAGACGTTCCGAAACGTGTGCCAGACCTGGCGTTGAATGCAGCGCGTGCATCGTACGAAGCTTCCAAGAAGCAAGACGCCTTGGCTGTTTCAACTTATGCACTTGCGGTGTATCAGATTGGCGACCTGGAGCGCGCCATCGCGCTGCAGCGTGAAGCGGTTTCTGTTGCGACGGATGCAAACGGCGACATGGTGCGTGAGACACTCGATTTTTACACTCAGTGCATGAAGTTGCAGCAGTTGTCTCAGTAATCTACCTCCTGGCTTATAATGCAAACCTTCGATGATTATTCAGCATTGATTTCGAGCGAGCGAGAGAGTCGCGCGAATTTCAAGACCATGCTTTCGTGCGTGTTGCCCAGGCCTATCGCATTTGTCTCGACGGTTTCGGAAGACGGCGTTTCGAATCTTGCACCGTTTTCTTTTTTCAACGCCATCGGCTCCAATCCACCAGCTGTGATATTTTCCCCCTGCACCAAGGCGGACGGCTCGTCCAAAGATACGATAATCAATCTGCAATCCGTGGGGGAGTTTGTGGTCAATGTGGTTCCGTATGGTATTTGCCTGGCTATGAATGATTCGTCTTATCCATTTGCCCCGGAGGTGGACGAATTCGAGGCGGTGGGATTCACGCCGATGGCAAGCCGGTTTGTCAAACCGATGCGGGTCGCAGAATCGCCCGTTCATATGGAATGCAAACTTCGGCAGATTGTTCCCGTCGGCGATGGGCCGCTTTCGGCAAACATATGTGTTGGCGAGGTGCTTTGCTTTCACATTGCTTCGGATTACCTCCTGGACGATGGTACGGTCGATGTCGAAAAGATCGATCTAGTTGGTCGGCTTGGCGGCGACGACTATTCAACGATGCGCGATCGGTTTGCAGTTGCGAAACCCAGACTCAAGTAGGTGTTGCCAATTCGTTATGTAGAGGCCCGGCGCCATGGTCGCCTCGCAAAGCCGTTTGGAGATCAAACCATGACTGACTTTCTGTTGGCATTTTTCGATCTTCGCGGAAAGCAAATTGTTGTCGTTGTCATCATCGGCGTCATCGTTTTTCTTCTGACGTCGCCTCGAAAATCCGGCAGACGCTGCAAGAACTGCCAGGAATTCAATCCGTCCTACGCTCAGTTTTGCTCGCAATGTGGGCGAAACCTCAAGAGGAAATAGCGATCGCGGATTCTGGAACATCCCGCGAGTCGATGGTCGATATTCCGAGCGCCCAAAGATCGGCGGTGCGACGGAAGCTTCTTCGGTGGTACGATCGGAACAAGCGAGACCTGCCTTGGCGAAGGCAACAGGGCGACCCTTATGCGCAATGGGTTGCCGAGATCATGCTGCAACAGACCCGAGTGGACACGGTCATTCCCTATTATGTTCGATTTATGCGCCGATTTCCGAGCGTCGTCCAACTTGGTGAAGCGAAGCACAGCGAAGTACTCAAACATTGGGAAGGGTTGGGTTACTATCGACGGGCGCTTTATTTGCATCGAGCAGCTCAGTCGCTTTGCAAAGAAAAGCAACGCATTCCAGAGACTTCGTCAACGCTTCAATCGTTGCCCGGCGTGGGGGTGTATACCGCAGCTGCCATTGCTTCGATTGCCTATGGAGAACACGTTGCCGCTGTGGATGGCAATGTTGCCCGCGTTGTCTCGAGACTCTTCGGAGTTTCGCATGACATTCAAACTCGGGTGGGTGGGCAGATTATCCAGCATTTGGCAGATCAGCTTGTTCCACCGTCCAGGCCTGGCGACTTCAACCAAGCCTGGATGGATCTCGGCAGTCAGGTGTGCAAACCTGCTTGGCCGAATTGCGATCAATGTCCGCTATTGCGTGATTGTGACGCCATGGCGACAGGACGTGTTGGCGAGTTGCCGGTTCGGAAGGCGGGGAAAGTGGCAGTGATTCCGGTGAAATTGGTTGCGGTTGTGTTTTGCCGAAATGGGCGAAAGCTCGTGCAAAAGCGTGACACAGGCGGGCTGTGGTCTGGTTTGTGGGAATACCCCACTTCGGAACGCGAAGCAGGCAAAAAGCTGGACGACTTATGTATTGGTTTGGCGGATGAATATGAGATTAGCCTAGCCGGCAAGCCCAAGCCAATCGGGAAGCTCCGCCATCAACTGACGCACCGCTCACTATCGTTTGAAGTCCTGCATTGCGATGTTTCCGATGAATCGGTGAAAAGAGATCGACGTAAGCTCAGATGGGCCACTGATGCGCAATTCGAGAAGCTCTCCGTGTCAAAGGCCTATCGTCGCATCGATGACTTGTATAGAACAAGCTCTAATAAAACATAGTGAGGATAATATTCGGTTCTTTTTGCTTTCCCTCAAACTGGCCAATGGTTGACGTTGCAAACTTGATGTTGATAGATGGGGCTTGGTCCAGCCATTCGTTTATCGTTGTGTTCATAAATCCAAGCGCTGCCTCGCTGAGCTTGGAATGAAAGACTCTGCACCGAGTCGCACCCTCTGTAGGTGGCCCTAGTGGTCGTTTGAAATGGCTGTCGTCCCAAACACCTTGGGCGCCGAGCAAGCTATCCGCTGCAGTGTTGTGAATTCGAGTTGACGACATGTCGACCGTTAATTCGTCGTCGCCAGTATCAAACTCGATTGGCGCTAGAGAGTCGTCGTTGGGATCATCGACGCCATCGTGCGTGCGCTCATATTCAGTAACGCAATGGGCGCACATAAGTTTTCCATCTTCGTATCGGGCGATTCCGGAATCCAAATGCTCTCGGTATACGGAAGCCCCGCAATTCTGACACTCACTGTGTGATCCACTAGACATGTTACACGCTCCATAGCAATTTCAATTAGAGCAAGCATTTTACGGTCCACGACGGATTGTCGTCAAGAAAAATGTTGACCATACTCTCGGAGAATCGTAACACTGGCCGAGGTCCCCAGGCGATCCGCACCAGCATTTAACATCTCCATCGCGGCGTGAGCACTTCGGATGCCTCCCGAGGCTTTGACTCGGATTGGAGACGCATGACGCCGCAGCAACTTGACGTGTGCAGCTATGGCTCCGCCCTTTGCATGAAACCCGGTGGAAGTCTTAACGAAGTCTGCTTCTCCCTCCGCGCAGCAACGACACCCTAAGATGATTTGTTCAGTCGAAAGTGCTGCAGTTTCCAAAATGACTTTCAAAATGTGTGTGGATGAATCGCCGTGTACCACGTTCGCAACTCCCTCAATGTCGGACCGAACGGCTCGGTTATCGCCAGCAAGCAGCGCACCGATATGGATAACCATATCGATTTCGGAGGCTCCATCGCCAATCGCCCGTCGCGCCTCTTCTACTTTTGTTTCTGTTCGTGATGCACCGAGTGGGAAACCGACGACGCTTATGATTCTTGGCAGGTTGCCATTAGCAAGTCGGCTTGAAGACTCTCCCATTCGTTTGGCTGCGCGGCTTACAAAGACGGGGTTGATGCAAACGCCGAAGAACCCGTGCTGCAAGGCTTCGTCGCAGAGCACATCGATTTGCTCCGAAGTTGCTTCCGGCTTCAAGAGCGTATGATCGATTCTTTTTGCAACATCTTCCGGGTTCAATTTCCTGCCCTTTCGTCGAAGAGAGCATAACGAAATAACAACCTTGCGATTCCGTCATCGTTCATTAAATAGGTCAGACGGATTTGCTCAGCGGCTGCACCCAGGGCTGGCGCGCGCGTCGCAGATCGGTCAACAACTCCGAGCGCCGTTGTAATGTCATCTTTGGATACCATGTTCCTCTTGTCCGCCGATGCGATGTGTCGCGCGACCCAGCCAGCAACAGCTACAGACAACCAGAGGGCGCCCAGGCCTTTGAAAACCGGCCAGCCATAATATCCCCCGCCAAATACCGAGTCGCTTTTCAGTCTGCTTATCAAATATCGCTGCAAAAGCTCTTCAGAGAATTCGATTAGGTCACCTTTAATCGTGACCCGTTCGACATCGGAAAAAGATGTTTCGCCTGTTTCGTGGGGCTGAGACGGGACGAGCCCTTTTCCGCGCAGAAACCTGCGAGCCATGGCCAGCTGGGAAAATCGTTTACGCATCTTGCTGAACCAGTTCGCTCGGATTTCCGCGAGAGAAACGTGCTCAGCATGGGCAAACGCAAGTTGCCGTAGCATACCACATTGTTTGTCCGTAGGGGGTAGAGGTGTGCGTTCGCATTCTGCCGGGAGGGCATCAAACAGCAAATCGAGGAGTTCCGCCAGTCGCGTGCCACGAATCTTCTTGAAGGAAGAAGACTGAAGCGTATGCGTCACTCTTGCAGCACCGAGCAATCGACGGGAGTGCGATAGATTGGACCTGGTAAGCCAACGGACGAGCGCATCTGTGATCCAATTCTCTTCTTTTTGTGTTGCTTCGATGCCTCGCACGAGTTTGGCGCCATGGGTGCAGGTGCTGCGACGGTCAAGGCTGCTAACAATCCGATCGAGAGCTTGCTGGCGCGGCTGCAAAGGATCGCCGTTGGACTTGACGACGCTTGGGCAGTCAAAGCGAATTGAAACCTGCCATTTATGCGGCACTTCTCGGACTGAAAAAGGGAACATCCTGCAGGCGATTGGCTTTGCATCTTCTCCATATTTCGCATGAATCATACATCGGTTATCGTCGTCCAGAAAAACGCAACTTCCGTCGGGTCTCTTGTTCAAAGCCCATTCGTTCGCCGCACGCACATATGGCTTACCCGATAGCGAATCGCCCCAATCCTGCTCATCAATTTTTCGTCTGTCTTCGTCAAACAGATGAACGACGAGCGTTCGACAGCAGTTTCCACAAGAATGGCACGACCATCGCTGGTTGGGAATCCTGGGAAAGAGTAGTGGTAACGGCTTGGGTTGCATTGTCGAACAGATTGTCGGAGAACTTTTGCACTCTGGCAACGGCGCCCCTCGACAAAACCCATACGAGGTCTTGGCTGAAAGAGCCAAGTTGGGTTGGTTGATCTACCGTTGCACGAGTTCGTCCACACGCCGAAGAACTTCTTCCGCCGATCGACTTGTGTAGTCTATCTGAGTCGGCAGTTCGATCGACGCGATCCGCAAGACACCTTCGCGATACAATTCTCGGCTGCGATCGATTCCGCAGGCCAATTCGTCGCCACCCGTGAATTGTCGATCCGACAGCCAACCAGAGATTGCGTTGGCAGCGATCGCTGGATAAGTCAACGCTGTGACGTGTTGTGGTTGCCAGTCGTGCATTTTGGTTAACATGAGTTCTGTCGCAACCTGCAGGGGATGCGCTTTTGCAAGTGCAACGAGCTGATCGTAGTCGGCCCGGGCGTCGCTGTGATGATTGCGAAGAAAGCAGATCGATTCGCGCGCGTTGAGTCGTTCCGTTGATGCGCCGCGCAACTCAAACCCGCCAACCTCATTAGCGCGATAAATCTCGAAGGCTTGGCCTTGGCTGTGCTTCTCGCTTGTACGAAGAATTCGGATTTCGTCTGCCGTATAACCTACTGACACATGGGTCTTGAAGTCGTAGACGAATAGTCCGACGTATCGATCTGGATCGGAAATGGGTGGCAGCTTCAGCAAGGTGTTTGTGCCTTACGAAAGTTTGAGTCGGACGAAACGGCGTTTGCCTCGCTGCAGAATATCGCCGTTGTTGACCGCTATGGGGCTTAGCGCGTCAACGATTGGATCGCCGTTCAGACGAATTCCGTTTTCTGCGACAATTCGGCGAGCTTCACTGCGTGATTTCTCGAATCCGCAATGGAGAATCAAATCGATTGGAATGATCTTGCTGTCCGTGATCTTGTCCGCAGGTATCGCAACATCGGGAATGTCATCAGGCAAACCTCCGGTTTTCCCGCTATGAATTCGGCGAAACTCTTCCGCTGCGGCGTCCGCGTCCTGTGCGGAATGGTATTGCTCGATTATTGTTTTTGCGAGAATTTCCTTGCTGTCGCGCGGGTTGCATTGTTTGAAATCTGTATATCCTGCAACATCAGCTTCGCCTAAATCGGTCAGCAACTCAAAATAAGGCCGCATGGCTTCATCAGGAATCCGCATGATTTTCCCAAACATATCGCCGGGCGGTTCGGTGACACCAATGTAGTTGCCCATTGATTTGCTCATTTTCTCCTTGCCGTCGGTGCCGACGAGGATGGGCATTACCATGACGACTTGTGGCGACTGGTTGGCGTCACGCTGAAGGTCTCTTCCGCAAAGATTGTTGAAGGTCTGATCGGTTCCGCCAAGCTCGACGTCCGCTTCGATGGCTACGCTATCACGCGCTTGCATGAGTGGGTAAAGTAATTCGTGAATGTAGATTTCCTTACCCTCCGCCTGTCGTTTGGCGAAGGTGTCGCGTTCCATCATGCGTGCGACCGTCATTTGGCTCATTAGCTTGATAACATCAGAACAACCCATGCCGCTTAGCCATTCGCTGTTGTAGCGCAGTTCCAGTTTCTCCGGTGACGTGTCGAGAACTTTGCCCGCCTGCTCCATATAAGTCTTCGCGTTTGCGTCGATTTGTTCCTTCGTGAGCATAGGCCTTGTTTTCGATTTCCCTGTTGGGTCGCCGATCATTGCAGTGTAATCACCGACGATCAGTACGGCTTTGTGGCCGAAGTCCTGAAACTGGCGGAGTTTTCGCAAGACGACGGTGTGGCCAAGCGTCAAGTCCGGGGCGGTGGGGTCCAGCCCCAGTTT
>JAJDEA010000014.1 GCA_029260035.1 Phycisphaerae bacterium | reverse complement strand
GCAGCGAGGCGATGGCCACGTACGCGCAGTTGCTGGTCAAGTTGTCCAGCGGTGCAGCCAGTCGAAGTCGAGTCGATAATCGGTTTGGCTCAGAATCCTCCTTTCCTTGACCAACTCTCACCACTCAAGGACATTGCTGCCGGTTACAACGAGAATGACCCCTCCAGCATTGGGTGATTCACAGACCAATAGGATTGGCGCGATAACAACCGCACCGTCGATCGGGCTGCGGACGTTCAAGATGTGTTGGTGGCGGTGACCGTTGTAGCTGCCAACGCCCCACTGGCCGACGGCGGAGAAGGTAAAGGCACAAGGGTGGGAATCGGTACTCGTTTGACCAAAGGATCGCCGATCAAGCTGCCAATGACACGCCCATCAAATCCATGCAATTGACAGCCGACAACGTTTGGAAGCAGCATCCCTGGCTGAACATTTTATCGTACGACAAGAACAATCAACCCATGCGCGGGCAGTATGATCCGCAGGTTGTTTTCGACATGATGTTTAAGAATATGTCCAGAGTTGGTCGCCAAGAACAGTTGCTGAGCGTGCTGGATGGAGTCAAAGAGGCTTCGTCGGCTTTGTCAAAGAAAGCCAGCGCTCGCGACCAGAAAGTTCTCGAGCAATATTACGATTCGATACGAGATGTTGAAAAAAGCATTGAACGGGCCAGGCAGAATAGTCGTGAAGTAAATCTCGACAAGAAGATTTCAGACATCGACCCGGGCCTGAAAGTGGGCAACCTCGGGGAGAGGATCAAGGCCATGCTTGATTTGATCACGCTTGCCTTCTGGACTGATTCGACGCGAATTGTTTCGTGCATGCTCGCCAATACCAACAGCCGGGCCCACTACGACTTCATGGGCGTTAATGCAGAATTTCACTACGTATCGCACCATGTTCGAAACAAAAAAGTGTTGCCGGCGTACGATAAAATCAATATGTGGCACGCGGGGCAATTGCGATATTTGATCGACAAGATGAAAACCTTGAAAGATGGCACGGGAACGTTGTTTGACAATTCTCTGATCCTGTGGGGTTCGGGGATCAAGCATGGCGACTATCACTCGCTGACCGACATTCCGCTCGTCGTGGCTGGCGGCGGCGGAAAAATCGAACTCGGGCGACACGTTCGCTATCCCGAGGCGCAGCCTTACGCCAACCTTTTGTTGACCATCATGAATATCATGGGGGCTGAGGCAAAGAGCATTGGCGATTCCACCGGTCAACTCGCGGGCATCACGGAAAAGGCCAATTTCAAACCTCGCAACCCGGACGACGGCAGTTGGAAAATCGTCACAAACGACGAGAAAACACTGACGGCTAAAGGTTTGTTGCGAATCAGCATTGAATCCGAAAATGAATATTATCAATTACGCCTTTCCGATAAGAGCAATCTTGAGATCCGGATCCCATTCATGAATAACCATAGGCTGCGATTCGATCGAGGCGTCGGCAAGGTCGTGACCGTGACAGGCCAGTACAAAATGGTTGACGGCAAGAAAACGATTGTTGTACTCACCAAGGTCGAGGTGAACTAGCCCCTGATGAACACACAACGACTTAAGACAGTGACTCTCGTCGCATGCGTTCTGGCGCTTGCCATGGATTCGCAACCTCGTCAGGCCGTAGCCGCAAGTTTCACCGCTGTTGCCGAGGTGATCGAAGGGCGGTGCATGTCTTGCCATGACAGCGACACCCGAGAAGGCGGAATCGATTTATCGCCGCTGCTTCAGAAGAGCAACGCGTCCTACGGGAAACACACCCAGCTATGGATCAAGCTTGAAAACATGGTGGCCCGTGGTGAGATGCCTCCCAAAGACGAAGGGCCGCTCGGGCCCGGTGAAAAAGAAACCATCACGCAATGGTTCCATGACTCGTTTGTTCTGCGAGAGGGGAAATCGCATATCGGACCAACGCCGTTGCGCCGTTTAACGCGTTACGAATTTGAGAATACATTGGAAGACGTTTTATCGATCAAGCTTAAAGCGCCGTATCGCGATGCCGTTGCAGACCGCATCGATAGATCTGAAATCCAATCGATGGTGCCATCGGACATTCCCGGTGCATCCGGGTTTGACAACGACGCGCATCGCATGGAAAAACTCAAGCCGCCGCTCAAGGAGCTTGCCAATGCCGTGCATTACGCGTTGGCGAAGTTCGGCAAAGATCCGGTCGCAAGAAAAGCCATCTTGGGTCGAGCTGAGATTCCGACAAATGCCGACGCCCATGAAGTCGAACAAATCATTTCAAAGTTTTTATTGCGGGCCTATCGTGGCAAGCGAGAACGATTGCCAGAGTACACGAAGTCGTATTTCGACCTGTATCAGAAACATGTTCAGGGCTCGAACAACAGCAACGTGAGCCTTCGTCATGTTCTTGAAATGATCCTGATATCGCCGGAGTTCTTGTACCGACTTGAAGAGAGCAAAACTCTCGACACGCCCTACCCGATCACGGGCGTGGAACTGGCAACACGCTTGTCATATTTTCTGTGGTCAACCACGCCTGATGAAGAATTGTTGCAGCTTGGCCAGGACGGAAGCCTGCTGACTGAGCCCGTTCTGAAATTGCAAATCGCCAGAATGTTGAATTCACCCAAGAGGCTGTCCCTTTCTGAAGAGTTTGCCGGACAATGGCTCGGCTTCGACGATTTACTGTCGAACCGCGAGTACCTCTTGAACGAAAGATGGAACCGAGAAACTTACGATGAGGTCCTGTTTTTCTTCGACGAACTGATCAAATCAGACAGAAGCCTGTTAGAGTTGGTTCAGAGTGATTGGATCTACAAGAGTTCCTCCGTCCTCAAGGTGCCACAGCATGGTTACCAGCAAATCGATCCAAAAACCGTGCAGAACCTGTACGCCGACGTCTTGTCGAACCGGGCAAGCAAGAGCCAGGACGGGCGTGCCAGATATGACCCGCCCGTGCTTGTCAAAACGAAGAATGATCAGGAAGGCGGAATCATTACCAGTGCCGCCATCATGCGTCTGACCGCTTCGAAAAGCCGTACCAG
>JAJDEA010000130.1 GCA_029260035.1 Phycisphaerae bacterium | reverse complement strand
ACGTCAAAGACCATAAGAGCAATGCTAGCGCCAAGTGAGCCATCGGACAACCGTTGACGGTTTTGACCCCTGCGCGTAGATTGAGTTTGGCATTGCAAATCGGAAACGGGGCGTGAAGCAGAGCCTCGTTGGTTCATTTGGCAAAGGATGCTTCGAGTTTATCGAACACACATCCCGGTAATGAGCGTGCAGGCGTCCCAATGGATGATTTTCGTCGGTTTTTTCTAAGAGGGCTGGCTGTCCTCGTTCCCACCCTCATTACCATGGCGCTGCTGTTCTGGGCCTACACCTTTGTTGAGGATCATGTGGGGGTACCGATTACGAGTGGCTTGATGGCACTTTGCAGCTGGATTAGCGACGAGCCAGCCCCTGGAATCGTCGATTTGGAAGATGATCCACTCAAATATGGTATGCCTATCGACGCATGGCATTCTGAAACCGGCCAAAGGTTGACCCTCGAATATAAAGCCATACACAGCAAAGGTTTATATTCAACAAACGAATTGGTTAAGAAAGAGGCCTTGGACGTACGCAACAGGGCTCTTTGGACGCTTGCATTTCGAAAATACAAACTGCACTTACTCGGTTTCGCGATCGCGATCATTCTCGTATATTTCATGGGCCTCTTTTTGGCCAGTTTCATGGGGCGCACAACGTGGCGAGCGACAGAGCGTTTGCTGACTCGGATTCCGGTAATTCGGGCAATTTACCCGAACGTTAAACAGGTTACGGATTTCCTGCTCACCGAACGGTCATTGGAATTCTCCGGGGTCGTGGCGGTGCAATATCCGCGAAAAGGCATCTGGTCGGTCGGACTGAGCACCGGCTCTCCGATGAAGCGGGTTCAGGAGGCGGCGGATGAAGAGTTGGTTACGGTTTTTATTCCGAGTTCACCTACGCCTGTAACAGGGTATGTTATTCAGTTGCCCCGTAGCGATATGATAACGCTCAACATGACCATCGATGAGGGGCTGCGCTTTACCATCAGTGGAGGTGTGATTAAGCCCGGCTCATTGATTCCCGACGGCAGCACATAGTTGCAGCTTTTGGTTGGATCTTCGACGTAAGATAGTCGTGTTGTGTCGCGACATAACAAGGAGGACAGCTTGTGCGAGTTCAAATAACCGGTAGGCATGTATCGCTTTCTGCGGATGTAAAAGAATATGCAGAGGAAAAACTGGGGAAGTTGCCGAAGTTCTACGACCGCATTCACGAGATTGAGATCATTTTTGACCAGGAATCGGAGCAGTTCTCAGCAGAAGCTATAGTGCGTGCCGATCAGAAGCACACCTTCGTAGCCTCCGAAAGCGGATCGGATCGATTTGGGTTGATCGATGCTCTGGTAGATAAGCTCGAAAGGCAATTAACCAAGCATAAAGAGAAGAGCCGTAATCATAAGCACGACGGCAAGGCTGAACCACCGCCCGAGGCAATGTAGTTTTCATGTCGTGTTTGCGGCGCTGTTCGAAATGGACAGATCAAAAGAGCAACGCTATTCGGCGGTTATGAGGAGTTGCATGAAACTATCAGAAATCATCCATACACCAGCAATCGTGCCAGAGTTGACCGCGACCGACCGAAACGGGGTCATTCGAGAGTTATTGCAATCGCTCGCCGACCATGGAGCGATTGGTACGGAACATTTGGACGCCGTCGTTCGATCGGCAATCGCCAGAGAGAAGCAGGGCAGTACGGGGTTCGGTAAAGGGGTTGCCGTCCCACATGTGAAGCATGCCGGTATTGAAAAAATGACGGCGACCATCGGCCGGTCCAGCGCGGGAGTGGATTTCGCTGCGCTCGATCGAGCTCCGGTTTATACGGTTTTCTTGCTTCTCAGCCCGGCCAGCGCACCGGAAGAGCACTTGGCTGCTATGGAAAAAATATTTCGTCACCTGCAGCGAGAAAACTTTCGCCGATTCCTGAGGCAGGCAGATACCCACGAGGCTATCGTGGATCTCATCAACGAAGCGGATGATGTCAAGGAGGATTAGCGTCGCTTGTCATAGCGCTTCACGCTATACCGCCCATCCGGTAATAGAAAGGTTGATCGCGATTGCCGAACGCAGACTGTAAAGCGGTGCGCGAAGTTGCCGTGGTGAATCGTGAGGGCGTGCATGCGCGACCCGTTATGCGTTTTGTGGACCTCGCCTCGCAGTTTCAATCAACCATCACGGTCACCAATGTGACCAAACGGGGCGAGGAAATCGATGGCAAGAGTGCAATGCAGATGATGCTTCTCGAAGCTACCAAGGGAAGCGTCCTTCGTATTATCGCCTGTGGGCCAGACGCGGCTGAAGCTGCGGACTCGCTGGGAACGCTGATTGAGTCCGGTTTTGGGGGCGATCTGACCGCGGAGGAATGAGTTGACGTTGTGTGCAAGGTACTCCGCAAGGGGAAGACTTGTTTGTGATTTGGCTGCTCTTTGTGAACAGTCGTTGTTTCGTAATCATCTAATGCTGGTCTGGTATCAGACACTCTGCACGGTAGTTCATTCAATTCTATGGAAATTCTTCGAGGCATTTCGGTTGCGTCAGGCGTGGCGGTTGGAGAGGCTGTAATCCTCGAAGCTGAGGATTATAGGATTCCCTACCGCACTGTGCCCGCCGATCACGTTGAAGCAGAATTGAACCAACTCGACGAAGCGTTCGCCAAGTCGATCGAAGAAGTAAGCCAGCAGGCTACATGGCTTGGCGCTCACTTGGGTCAGGATACAGCCAAAGTATTTGACTGGCATGTGGGCGTTCTCAAGGATCGCCAGCTTCGCAAGAGCATTGAGGAGTTGATCCAAAACAACCACGCTGCGGCGGCTTATGCCACAAGCACCATCATGCGCAATTACCAGCGACGATTCATGCGAATGACGGATCCGCTATTGGTCGAGCGCATGCGAGATGTGCAGGATATCGAACGCAGGTTGCTTCGGCACATTCTTGGCGAAGACCGTGAGGATCTCAGTCATCTTAGTCAGCCTGTGATCTTGATAGCCCACGATTTAAGCCCGACTCAGACAGCTCAACTTGCAGAGACCAAAGTCATAGGCGTTGCACTGGATGCCGGTGCAGCGACATCTCACACGGCCATCTTACTCCGCTCATGGGGTCGTCCTGCTGTCATCGGCCTTAACGATGTTTCTACGCGGATTAGCGGCGGAGATACGGTTGTCATCGATGGTTCCAATCAGCTAGTCGTTGCGAATCCCGGCCAAGCGACGCTTGATGAATACAAGGTGCAGGAACAGGCCTATGTTCGCCTTACCGATGAGCTGGATGAATTCAAGAGTCTGGCGTCTGTCACACGCGATGGCGAGCGGGTCGAGCTGCTAAGCAACATCGAGTTTCCGTACGAAGCTGCGGCTGGGATAAAGAAGGGATGTGATGGCGTCGGCCTGTACCGAACGGAGTTTCTTTTTCTTCAGCCGGATGGAGCTCCATCCGAGCAGGAGCAGTACGAAGCTTATAAGGCGGCGATTCTCGGCGCGGACGGTAAACCCGTCACAATCCGTACGTTTGACCTAGGGGCTGACAAGTATACGCAGGAGCGGAACTACGAGCAGGAAAGAAACCCCATGTTGGGATTGCGGTCGATCCGCTATAGCTTGAAGAACCTCGACATGTTCAAGACACAGCTCCAGGCGATTCTGCGTGCGTCGGTGCATGGTCAGGTTCGCCTGATGTTCCCTCTAATCAATAGTTTGATGGAGTTCCGACAGGCTAAGATGACCGTCCACGACGCCATGGAGGACTTGGAGGAAGAGGGGATTGCGGTACAACGAGATATTCCGATCGGCATGATGCTCGAAACGCCGGCAGCTGCAATCCAGGTGAAGGAGTTTTGCCGAGAAGTCGACTTTATCAGTATCGGAACGAACGATTTGGTGCAATATCTCCTGGCTGTGGACCGCGGCAACGAGCGGGTGTCCCAGTTCTACAATCCGTCGCATCCTGCGGTCTTGCGAGCGCTTCGGGATGTCGCGCGGGCCTGCAATGCAGCTAAAGTTGATTGTAGTATTTGTGGGGAGATGGCAGGCCAGCCTTTGTACACTATACTATTGGTGGGTTTGGGCCTGCGAAAACTGTCGATGGCGCCGGCCAACATCCCCGAATTAAAGAAACTGGTACGCATGGTGACCATTCCGCTTACGCAACGAGTGGCTCGGCGTGCCTTGAGTTTGGAAACTGAGAGGCAGGTGACGAATTACCTGCGCGACGAAACACGGAAACTATTGCCGGAAGACCCCATTTGAATGGGACGGGTGTTCCGATCGATGGCGCGACGATTCAGCGCCATGGTCTGCAAAGATGGTTTCATGAGGTGCTATGGCTGCGGATCCCCCCGAGGTCTCGACCGATGTGGAGAGTCCTTGTCGTTTTGCTTTCTCGTTTAGCATTGGCGGGGATTTGCGGTACCTATCGCACCACGACACACTCCGTATGTTTCGTCGCGCGCTGGCGCGGGCGGCGCTGCCAGTAAGGTTTTCGCAGGGGTTTAATCCCCAGCCGAAAATGAGCATTCCCCTGCCTCGACCGGTCGGAATTGCGACCGATTGTGATGTCATTGTTGTGCATATGGATTCATGTGTTACAGCTGATGAAGCGGTGAATCGCCTTCGTTCGCAGTCGCCCGTCGGTTTAACGATGATTTCTGGACGACAGCTTGCAGTACGCGAAAAGCTACACGCAGATGTCGTACGGTATCGCCTCGAACTCGATGGCGACGACAAAACAAACTGGGATGATGTTGTTTGCGAGATCGAAAGCAGAGAAGCTATCGAGATTAAACGCGTTGACCACAAAACGGGTAGGGTTAAGACGTTGGACATTAGACCCTGTCTCGTTGAGATGAAATATTCGGATAGTGCCATGTTGTTTGCGCTTCGCAGCGATCAAACTGGTACTGCTAAACCCGCGGAAATCGCTGCACTGATAGGCTTGGACTTAAAAACAGCAAACCATCGAATCAGGCGACTAAATATTGAATGGCGAACAAACAGTAGTGAGTACACCCATGGCCTCGAAGGTCGAAAAAACGAAAAAGACAACGAAAAGATCACCCAGGACCAGGAAAGCAACCAAGGCTGAATCCGGCAAGAAGATTTCCTCCGAACCCGATGTCGATGGCAACAAGTTGGCAGAAGCAACCCAACTTGACGTGTCGCAATTGGCTTCGGCGCCCAAGGTGCTCGTAGAGAAAGCGGCTTCGACTAAAAAACGTGTACCGCGGAAGAAGCGTGCAACCACCAAGCGGGCGGCTGCCACTAAGTCTTCTCCTGCAACGCGTCAGGAAGTTGTCGAAGAAATCCCGGCTGAGAGTTCGGCCGAATCTCCGTCCGGCTCGCCGACGATCTCCGAGCCAATTGATCCGGAAGTAGACGCTGGTCAGGTAGACGCAGAGGTTGCCAAGAAGGAAAAAAGAAAAAAGCGGGTCGGATCGAAAGGCGCAAGAGGCCGCCGCACCGTTGAAACCCGAAAAAAAGTCGAAGACACGACGTCCCAACAAGAGTCGGGCATGGATGACGCTACTGCTCCCGCCGACGAATCGCGAGAGGACGTAACGGAAGGGGTCAAGCGCGCACCGCGTCGACGTGGGCGCCGCGGCGGGGGAAAGGCTGCAGCCAAAGTTTCTGCCGGGGCGTCTCAAGCAAGTGGAAGCCAACCATCATCCCAGGCGAAGAAGGCACAGAAGACAACCAAGGTTACAGCCAAGCGTGCTGAGCCAGCTGGGGCGATCGCGAAGTCAACTGGGCGCAAGATGTTGATCAATGTTGCCGTGGGCGATGAATGCCGTATAGCTGTCATAGAAAAGAACCGACTCGAAGAGCTGTTCATTGAGCGCACATCTTCGCAGTCGCATGTGGGCAATATCTACAAAGGAATCGTAACCAACATCGAGCCAGGCATTCAGGCGGCGTTCATCGATTTTGGCATGACCAAGAACGGTTTTCTGCACATCTCCGATGTCCAGCCTCAATATTTTCCGGGTAACACCGCGATGGCAGAAGACGTCGGGCGAAAAATCCCCCGACACCAGCGCCCGCCAATACAAAAGTGTTTCCGTCGGGGGCAGGAAGTGATTGTGCAGGTGACCAAGGAAGGAGTTGGCACCAAAGGCCCAACATTATCAACGTATCTTTCGATTCCCGGTCGATTCCTGGTTATGATGCCAGGGATGAGTCGGCAAGGCGTATCCCGGAAAATCGAAGACGAAGACGCTCGCCGGAAGATGCGGGCGATTCTGGGTGAATTGGCGTTGCCATCGGGAATTGGCTTCATTTTGCGAACAGCTGGGCTTGATCGGACGAAGCGCGAGTTGCAGCGAGACCTTACCTATCTCCAGCGCCTTTGGAAGAGAGTCGTTCAGAGCGTCAAGGATTTGGCGGCACCGGCTGAGCTTTATCGCGAGTCGGATCTGGTGATTCGGACCATTCGCGACGTCTATTCCGCTGATTTCGATCGAGTGATCGTGGACGATCCGGAAACCGGCGAAAAAGTGCGAGAATTCCTGCAGATTGCGATGCCGCGAACGAAAACTGAATTGGAAATCTATACCGATCGCGAGCCTCTTTTCCATCGATTCAATATCGAAGAGGAAATCGAACGAATAAACATGCGACATGTTCCGATGGCATCGGGCGGGTCGCTTATCATCGAATCGACGGAGGCTATGGTTACGATCGATGTGAACAGCGGGCGATTTCGCGGATCAGACGATGCTGAGGAAACGGCATTTCGGATAGACATGGAAGCGGCTGATGAAATCGCGCGCCAGCTGCGACTACGTGATCTCGGCGGACTCATTGTGTGCGATTTTATCGATTTGAGGCTTGAACGACACAAACGCGCCGTCGAAAAAACGCTTCGGGATGCTCTGCGGAAACACAAGGAAAAAGTGCGTATTTTGCGGATGAGCGCATTCGGCCTCGTCGAAATGACACGTCAGAGGCAGCGACCTTCGATCAAACGGAATCTTTACGCCGATTGCACGCATTGCGATGGAACTGGTGTAGTCAAAATGCCGGAATCCATCGTGTTGGACCTTATGCGATCGATTCAACTTGCGGCCCACCACAACAACGTGTCTGAGGTTTGTGTGACAACCGCTGCCGATGTGGCGTTTCGCGTACTGAACGAAAAGCGGCGATTGTTGGGTGAAATCGAAACGGAATCGGGAAAGACCATTTCCATCCGAGGTGATGCGACGTTCACGAGTGATCAGACCAATATGGTTTGCAAGAACGATCAAGGCCATGTTATTAATATCGGTTCCGCTGCATCGTTGGGAGAAAGGCGAATGAAACGTTGACTAGCCGATTTCGTGAGACGATTGGCCTGGTGGAAATGATGAAAGCGTTATCGTCTACTGCAGCAAACGGTTAAGTGTAGTGGTGAATCGCTCGAATTGCGGGTAAGAACACGTCTCAGGACGTAACAATAGAATAGAGTTTGCGCTAGTCATTTCGTGCTGTGTGTGTGCAAACAATGGTAGAGCCCGACACAGTTCTTGGGCCTGCGATTGGTTGGATCGTACAATTCGATTGCTCTGCGACGAACCGATGAGGGCGTCTCATTTCTGCCATCGTATGGCGGTCGAGCATCAATTCCACAAAAGCTGACCGTTCGGTATCTGATCGATCTTCACGGAGGATATGGCCGTAGCCGAGTGTGTGTGCGATCTCATGTGCACAAACATTGGCGAATACGTTTACCCACTCATCAAAGGTGTAGACGCTACTCAACTCGCGTATTCGTTCACCAAAAATCAGAGCTACGTTGTCATCTTGCCTGTCGCACGGGTCGTATTCTCCTTGGCCGATATCCATGCCACCATCCGGTCGTAGTTCCTGCGTAAGGTGAAGAATGGTATCCGCATAGGGTTCGTTTTCTTCGTACTCGCCGATTCGGACGGCTACATCAGCGTCAGGCCATTGGCAATAAATCTTGTTGATTGCGTCGGCTACGAGTTCCTGGAATACTTCTGCATCGTCAGCCAGCGTTCCGCCTTCTTCGACTGGAAAGGCTGAGAGGTCCAATCCTTCAAGATAGTGGTTTGGGTAGATCGGATTGACGCCCCCCGACCAATCGAGAACGACCAATGCGGTGGTTGCATCCGGATTCGATTGATTGGTGCACTCGGAGATAAACAACGGTGCCTTGGCAAATGGTGTTGCGCTAAGTCCCCCGCACCCCGTACAGATCAGGAGAACGAAGCAACGCGCCAAGCGAAGGTTTTGCGCAAGTATATAGAATTGACTCGTGTTGATGTTCAGCTTCTTTCCCCTGTGCAGCGTGTTGCGCCTTCGGTGCCGCGCTCTCCCCTTTGGGCGTGACTCCGTATGATTTTTTGGCACGGCGGATGGGAAAGTCAACGAAGAGCGGCGTATCGGCGATGCCTCCTTCCTGCGGCATCGAATTGGCCCATATTATCAGTCGTCCTTATACAAACCGTCTGTCTGTAAGTTATAATTCTCGAGAGAAGTGAACGGGGTTTGCACAGGGGTGTTTGTCCGGACCGACGTATTCTCAGGCCATCCAAACCTAGATATCGACGATGCTTTGCCCGATGAAGATTGCAACTGTCATGAAGTACGCGCGTTTTCTCAACACGACTCTGTTTCTCTCCGCGTTGATCGCCTTTTATGGCTGGTCCACGATCGGCGCGATATCGATTTGCGCAGGCGCTCAGCATGACGTTGCTGAGGTAGTCAACATTGATTCCTCCCGAACTTCAGATGTGCAAGGCGACGAACTTCAGTATGTTGGTAACAAGAAGTGCCGGATGTGCCATAGCTCATGGTATGAGTCTTGGGTAGAGTCGTCGAAAGGCGGCTCATGGGAATCTCTCTTGGCTGGTATCAAGCGAGATGCAAAGGTTGCCGCAAGACTTAATCCGGACGAAGATTACACCTCAAACGCTAATTGTTTGAAGTGTCACAGTGTCGGCTTTGGCAAGCCCGGCGGATACTTCGTGCCCGACCCGACAGACAAGCGGTCGGTTCGCCTGGTTGCCGAGCGTGAGGGGGCGGGTTGCGAAGCGTGCCACGGTCCCGGTTTTAAATACGCCAAGACAATGCGCGAAATCCTCCGGGCAGGCAGGGGGTATAGCCCGAAGGAGCTTAGTGCTGACGGTCGTCATCCCGTGGGACCGGAAACATGTCTTTCATGCCACGGTCATGATGCCCCTTGCCGTTCTGATCTACACCCGGCGCTTTCCCGAGAGGCTATGCTAAGAAAATTCGCGGCTCACATTGCAAATCGACGCGGTTTTCATGACGCATTCCCACTGAAATATCGCCAGCCACCAGCCAGCACTGATCCAGCAAATCGACATAGTCAGACTCAATCGACAGCAGATTGAGGACTCCAAAATGGAGGCGTGTCTTGCTGCGATTGTTGTGCGGGTGTTTTCTCGCCGTTTCGTAAATGGCCCCGGTCGTGGGTAGCGCTTACGGCGCATTGAACATGCGATTGTAGGGGTCGAGTGAGTCGAATCAGCGATAGCCGATCGGCGGGACCACTATAGCCCGAATCTGTTCTGCGAAGTACAATACGGCTTATTGGCGAGGCGCGGGCATCGCTACGAAACTCGCAGGACAAAGCCGGATGCTGGATTATAAAAACGTACATCTTGAGGCATTCGGTTATGTTCTTCCTGAGCATACCGTGACGTCTGTTGAAATCGAGCGAGAGCTTGCTCCGATTTATGAACGCTTCGGCCTGCACGAGGGCAGACTGGAACTCATGACGGGGATCCGCGAGCGGCGTTTTTGGGATGAAGGGACCGTCCCCAGTGACGCCAGCACGCGCGCCGGACGAGCTGCGCTAACGCAATCCGGCGTTTCACCTTCTGAGATCGAATGCCTCGTGCATACGTCTGTTTCGCGGGATTTCCTGGAGCCCGCCACCGCCTCAGTTGTGCATGACAACCTCAAATTGCCCCGACAATCGATGATGTATGACATATCGAATGCCTGCCTTGGCTTTCTCAATGGGATGGTGTCTCTTGGCAACATGATCGAGCTGGGCCAAATCAAGCGCGGGTTGGTCGTCGCGGGAGAGAGCAGTCGCCAGCTTGTCCGTACGACGATCGACAGCTTGCTTGATGCCCCGGGTCTTACAAAAGAGGATTTCAAACGAGCTTTCGCGTCCCTGACCATCGGGTCCGGCGCCGTGGCACTCGTCCTGACGCATAGTTCCGTTTCTCAAACGGGCCATCGCCTTATCGGGGGGGTCGTTCGCTCAGCGACCGAACACAATCATCTGTGTCGTGGGAGCACCGATACAGGCTTCGGCAAAGACGCTGCGATGACGATGCGAACCGATTCGGAAACATTACTTGTTGACGGCTGCGAACTGGCGGGGCAAACGTGGGGGATGTTCCGCGACCATCTCGGCTGGTCGAACGGCAAACCCGCTCGGGTTTATAGCCATCAGGTCGGTATTGCTCATCGTGATAAGTTTTATGAGGCGATAGGCATGGAGCCAACGAACGATTTTTCCACATTTGAGTTTCTGGGGAATGTCGGGTCGGTGTCGCTTCCACTGACGATGGCGATGGGGATCGAACGCGACACGCCCAAGCCAGGTGAGACGATTGGCATGTTAGGGATTGGCAGCGGCCTGAGCAGCGTCATGCTCGGCGTGACATGGTGAATGCCTTGACTGTACCCTCGCAGGATGGCTTGACGGACCTCTATCCGTTTCAGTCGAACTATTTCGATATCGGCCAACACAAAATGCACTATGTGGACGAAGGGCAAGGCCCTACGTTGGTTATGCTTCACGGCAATCCGACCTGGTCGTTTTATTATCGCGAGCTTATCAAAGGATTGCGAGACCGCTTTCGTGTCATCGTCCCGGACCACATGGGTTGCGGCCTTTCCGATAAGCCGCAAGAGTATGCCTATACGCTGACCTCCCATATTGACAACGTTTCAAGACTATTGCAGCACTTGCGTGTACAAGATGTGACACTTGTCCTGCACGACTGGGGCGGGGCGATTGGATTCGGCTGGGCTAGGAGGCATGTAAGCTGCGTTAAGCGATTTGTACTCTTCAACACGGCTGCTTTCCTCGGGCCTTGTCCGTGGCGGATACGGCTGTGCCGAATGCCCATCATGGGTTCACTTGCGGTGCGCGGCTTGAATGCGTTTGCCTTGGGTGCTGTCTACATGGCATGTAAAGATCGGACCCGCATGACCGCTCGTGTTCGCGCTGGCTACTTACTTCCCTACAATAACTTTGCCAATCGTGTGGCGGTTGACCGGTTCATCCGCGACATTCCCTTGCACCCAGGTGCGACAAGTCGCAATGAAATCGAGGCGATCGACGATTCGTTAGGGCAGTTTCGCGATCGGCCTATGCTCATTTGCTGGGGCGGGCGAGACTTTTGTTTCAACGACGGCTACCTGACGAAGTGGCAGCAGAAATTCCCGGATGCCGAAGTTCACCACTTTCCAGACGCGGGACATTATGTTGTAGAGGATGCTCTGTCCGAAATCCTGCCGTTGATGAACCGGTTCCTGGAAAACGATCTTACGGGTGAGAGAGCGTAGCCTTCTAACCGCGGTATGCTTCAATTTAGTCTTGCATTGGCGACTTTGAACGCCGCGGCTATACTGTTTTGTTTCGAGAATAATCTCCGGATCGACCAGAGCCAAAGCAAGCTCTATTCTACTGCCGCGTTCGGTTGTATTTTTCTCCCGCGAATTATTGAGAATCGCCGGTACGCTAGTACGCTAGATTGTTTGAGGTTATATCGCGTTGCAAAACCATAATTCCTCACCAAGCGACAAGACATTGCCCGCAGACGTAAGCGTTATTGATCGGCTGCATGATTTCGCAAAACAGTTTGACGAAAGGCTTCACAAGTTCCTTGGTTCGCGAGACGGAGTGCCGGACCAGCTGCGCGAAGCCATGGTTTATTCTGCCCTGGCTCCGGGCAAGCGAATTCGACCTTACCTGGTGATGCGATGTTGTGAACTGGTCGGTGGCCAGCGTGACGACTGCTGGCCAGCCGCCGCTGCTCTCGAATGCGTTCATGCGTTTAGTTTGATCCATGACGATCTTCCTGCTATGGATGATGACGACCTCCGAAGAGGGCAACCGACTTGTCACAAAAAATTTGGTGAAGCGACGGCTATTCTCGCTGGCGATGCCTTGGTTGTGCGTGCGTTCGAACTGCTCGCTGTTCACATCGAGAATCCGATGCTCTCTGGAGAAATGATTCGGGCGCTTGCGCAGACTACTGGTTGGTACGGAATGATCGGTGGTCAGGCAGCGGACCTGCTTGGCGAAGACGAAGAAGCCAGCCTGGATTTGGTGAAGTATATCCATGCCCGCAAGACGGGGGCGCTTTTTTCGGCATCATGCCACTTGGGCGCACTCGCAGGCGGGGCGAATGTGGCGCAGATCGAAGGATTGCGCGAATATGGGCAACGCCTGGGAGAAGCATTCCAAATCGCGGACGACCTGCTGGATGTTACATCCACCGAATCCGCACTCGGCAAGGGAGTCGGAAAAGACACCCAAGCTGGTAAACAAACGTATCCACGGTGCGTAGGAACAGAGAAGAGTCGATCGGCTGCGATTCTGGCCTGTGACGCCTGCATAGCTCAATTGGCCATTTTTGGAGCGAAAGCCGAGGATCTTCGAGCAATTGCGGATTATGTAGTGGCTCGAAATTATTGAAAGTACTGAAAGTAACGAAATCGGCCTGTTTGGCGTATAATGCCCATATCAAGGCCGCCAGATTTGGGTTGCGTTGATATTGAAGATAGCTATCTGGCCAGGGCCTTCGGAGCGTCAGCACTTATGAGTCTGTTAGATAAGATACTTTCCCCTGATGATGTTCGTGCGCTTTCGATCGAACAGCTTCCCAAGCTGGCCAGAGAGGTTCGCGAGCGGATTCTTGACGTGGTTGGCGCTGGGGGCGGGCATCTCACCAGCAATCTTGGTGTGGTTGATCTAACCATCGCCTTGCATCGGGTTTTTGATTTTTCCAAGGATCGCTTGCTTTGGGATGTTGGCCATCAATGTTATCCACACAAACTCCTAACCGGACGGAATGATCGTTTCGATACGCTGCGAAAGCCGGGGGGGATCAGCGGATTTCCAAGTCCTGCTGAGAGTGAGTACGACCTGTTCGATGTGGGACATGCGGGGACCGCCATTCCGACGGCTGTTGGGCTTGCTCGGGCAGACGAGTTGCTTAGTCGAAAGACAAGCGTTGTTGCCGTTGTTGGGGATGCGAGTATCGTCAATGGGGTGGCATTTGAAGGTCTAAATCAGGCTGGATTACTAAAACGGCAGTTCTTGACCATATTGAATGACAATGAGTGGGGTATTTCACCAACGCAAGGCGGCGTCGCGGAGTATTTGGCGAAATTTCGTGCCAGCGATTTTTATGACGACGTCAAGGCACGAACGAAACAAGTGTTGCCGAAGTTGCCGCTCCTTGGCAAGCCCGCCTTCGATATGATCGCGCACTTGAAGGAAGGCATTAAGGCGACGGTGTCTCCGGGGAATGTGTTTGAGGCGATGGGATTGCAGTATGTTGGCCCTGTGGACGGCCATGACATCAAGCACCTTGTCGAATTGCTGACTATGCTAAAGAACGCCCATCATCCTGTGCTTCTTCATGTGCATACGGTCAAGGGGAAGGGATGTAAATGGGCGACGGCTGACCCCGGCAAGTATCACAGCCCGAAGCCATTTGTTGTCGAAGCTGGGAAAGTGAAAACAAAGGCAGGGGCAGGGAAGAGCTGGACGACGGCATTTGTTGATTCGCTCATCGATCTGGCCAAAAGCAATGACAAGATTTACGCGATGACCGCTGGTATGCCGGACGGAACCGGGCTTGCCAAGTTTGCCGAAATGTTTCCGGATCGGTGTAGGGACATGGGAATCGCGGAAAGTTGCACCGTTGACGTAGCTGGCGGGCTATGCCGGGGAGGCGTTAGGCCCGTCGTTGCCGTCTATTCGACATTTCTTCAACGCGCGTTCGATCAGGTCTTTCAGGAAGTTGTGCTTCAGGGGCTTCCCGTAATGTTTTGCCTCGATCGCGCTGGCCTGGTTGGCGGCGACGGTGCGGTGCATCACGGGTTCCTGGATATTACTTATTTGAGAGGTTTTCCGGGGATGGTGTTGATGGCGCCAGCCGACGAAAACGAACTCAGAGAAGCTATGCGTTTCGGATTGTTGCTGAATAGCCCCTGCGCAATTCGTTATCCGCGTGACAATGTTCCGACACCGTATGAAGATTGTTCGCCGTTTGAGTTGGGCCGATCGCGGACGCTGCTTCACGGCGATTCGGCTACGATACTTTGCTACGGCACGGTGGTATTGCAGGCATTGACTGCAGCGAAGATACTGGAAGAAACCGGCATCGACGTAACCGTAGTCAACGCGCGATTCGCAAAACCCATCGACGAAGAAATGATTCGACAGGCATTTGGTAGGGGGCGACCAGTCGTTACTGTTGAAGATCACTCGGTTGCAGGCGGGTTTGGATCAGCGGTCCTGGAGACCGCCCAGGAATTGGGGCTGCGGTGTGATCAAATGGTTCGAATTGGTATGCCCGCAGATCGCTTTATCTCTCACGGCTCTCGTTCCGGACAACTTGCCGAATGCGGGATGGATGCAACGGGTATCGCTGCGGCAGTACAGAGGCTAACTGAATTGGAGGCGCCTTCTTCGGCGCTGGCTTCCAGTGTCTTGCATCGCTCCTTGCAAACTCGATGAATGCCATATTTTTGACATCTTCAGAAATTCCGCCGAGATAATCGACCGTATCCCGGAGTAGCCCATGTTCGACTCGTCAGATCGTCGCGTTTTTCTAATCGCAAACCCCGACAAGACGGAAGCGTCGGATGCGATGTCGGAGTTGCGCGGCCATGCTGATAGCCTTGTGGATATTGTCGGTGAATTCGTAGGACATGATGGGCAGGCAGCCATTGAGGCAAAGGCTGATCGGATCGTTGTTTTTGGCGGTGACGGCACACTGATCGGTGTCGCGAGATCGCTGGCATCCAACCAAATTCCACTCATCGGCGTGAATGTCGGCAAGCTCGGCTTTTTGACAGAATTTTCGATTGAAGAGCTAAAGCGCGATTTTGACCGCGCCGTTTGCGACGACCGGCTTCTCAGTCGGCGGACGATCTTTCAGGTGACAACAGAACGCAACGGCGGCGTACGCGATACGCATCTTGCCATCAACGATTGCGTTATCAGGGCGGGCACGCCGTTTCGCGTTGTACGATTAGGTGTGTCGATCGACGGGGAGCCGCTTACTGAATTTGCCGGCGACGGGTTGATCGTTTGTACGCCGAGCGGCTCCACCGCACATAACCTTTCCGCGGGTGGGCCAATAATTCAATCCGGCGTGGATGCCATTGTTCTGACGCCTCTCTGTGCGCATTCCCTTACGCACAAGCCTCTGGTCATTGAGCGAGATTCTGTCGTCGAGATTGTGGCCTGCGAAGTCAACGAAGGGACGACTGCTATTGTCGATGGGCAGGTTTCTTCGCTGCTCCAGCCTGGCGATCGTGTTTTCATTCGTCGCTTCGACGCCGACTTTACCCTCGTTCGCAATCCTCAATATGCCAAGTGGCATAAGCTGAAGACGAAGCTCTATTGGGGCCAACCACCGGACTTGGTGTGATATACATAACGAGCGAAGCTCGGGTACGACAATCCAGATGCGGCAACCACTTCAAACCGCATTCCAACCTCGCGAATTTGCGGCGACCGTCGCACCAAAGGTACCTCATGCATTGCGCACGAACTTACTAAAAGATGCTCGTCGTGAACAAGAGCAGAATCGCAATGATAATCGTGTTGATAAACGTTGCCGAAAAAAAGGATTCCAATTCCATTTTGTTAATCTCCGTATTAGACTCCAATGTGACGGCACCTTGACCATCACCATGTACCAAGAACGGGCATTGTTAGCCGGTCAACCAAACGCGGTTTGACTTGTCGTCCCGCCTTAAGCAATCGGCTATATTAAATCACTTCCGTACATTTTTCGCTAGGCACCAACCCGCTTCGCAACGTATTTTCCGTGATGCAACGCGCATCCATGAAATGAAGCAAGTAATCCGGTGAGCCAGCTTTGACGCCGGTACCGCTAAGGCGAAATCCTCCGAAAGGCTGAGCGTCGACCTGTGAGCCTGTGATTTTTCTGTTGATATAAAGATTGCCGACTGCAAATTCTCGGCGAGCACGTTCGATGTTGGCTGGACTTCTTGAAAACAGCCCACCTGTGAGTGCATACCGGGTCCCGTTTGCTATGTCGAGAGCGTGATCGAAATCGCGAGCGCGAATGACAGCCAAAACAGGGCCGAAGATTTCCTCTTGCGCAATCCCAGCGTCAGGCTTAACGTCAGTAATGATCGTGGGCGGAACAAAGAACCCGTCTCGGCACGTCGTCGGAAGTTCCGCTTGGTAGGATTCAGTGCGACCGGTATCAGCCTGCTTGATGCAGTTCAGGATTCGATCGCGCGCTTCAGCATCGATAACCGGCCCCACCATCGTTGAGGGGTTTTCGGCTGGCCCGATGATGATACTTGCTACAGCGTCGCGCAAACGATCCATAAGCGGGCCGTAGGCGCCCTCCAAAACGATCAGTCGGCTACAGCTACTACATTTTTGGCCCGCGAAGCTGAAGGCCGATTCGACGATGGCTTCTACCGCGCCGTCGAGGTCGGCATCATCGTCAACGATGATCGCGTTTTTCCCGCCCATTTCGACAATCATCTGCTTGATAAATGGCTGCTCAGGTCTAACGACTGAACCGGCTCGGATGACCTCGGCTCCGACTTGCCGCGAACCTGTGAATGCCACAATGTTGACGTCGCCGTGTTCTACAAGCTGTCGGCCTACTGAAGCTCCTTCGCCCGGCGTGAAATTGACCACGCCGGACGGGAGGCCTATGGCTTTCAAAATCTGCACGAATTTCGCCGCAAGGACCGCAGCCTGTCCAGCCGGTTTGATGACAACCGTATTGCCGGCAGCGAGTGCGGCGGCAGTCATACCTGAGAGTATCGCCAAGGGAAACGCCCACGGAGATATCACCGCGCACACGCCCTTCGGAGAATAGGTCAACATGTTGTCCTCGCCCGGAAGATTGCGCAGTCGAGGCCTGGACTCGATGCGTTCGATCTGTCCGGCATAGTATCGAAAATGGTCGATCGCTTCTGTTACGTCAGCGTCCGACTCGCGCCAGGGCTTTCCTACTTCCAAAATCATCGTCGCTGCGAGTTCAAACCGGCGCGATTCGAGGCGGTCGGCAACCTTACGCAGGAAATCTGCACGCTGTGCTGCTAGCGTCTGACTCCAGTTTGGAAAAGCTTTCCGCGCCGCTGCGACGGCACATTCGACTTCAGACGAGAAAGCTCGGGCAACACGCCCTACGACTTCAGTTGAATTCGACGCGTTCAGCGATTGGGTAAATGGCTCCGCAATGACTGATTCATTATTGATGAGAAGGGAGTACTCGCAGCCCATTTCTCCGCGCACATAGTTGATGGCGCCAAGCATTTTCTTGCGGTTGTCTGCGACGGCGAAATTTGTGTTGGATGCATTGATAAAATCGAACATGGGTTCCTCGGGGTCAGTATTTTGATAGTGCCGGGCTGGCGGCGGTGAGCTTGGAGGTTGAGCGACAGCAGGGTCGGCCAAGAGTTTTTCATGTGATTGCCGGTCTGAAAAGCTTTGCTTCAGAAAACTGTCGTTCGACGTATTTTCGAGCAAGCGTCTAATCAGATAACCCATCCCAGGCATGAGATCGCCATAGGGGCAATAGACGCGAAGTGTTCGGCCCATTTTCACAACAGCTGTCTTGAGCGGATCGCCCATGCCGTAGAGCATCTGAATTTCGTAATCTTTGGGTGTAAGTCGAAGTGATTCGGCCGTAGCCATGACGACGGCGATGGAACGAACGTTATGGCTGGCAAAGGCCGGTCGTATCAAGTTGGTATGCTTGAGCATCGTTTGTGTCATGCGTTCAAAGCATGCGTCGGATTCCCATTTGTGTTCCCACACCGGCGGCTGTTTGTAAGCGCGAATTGCTGCTGCCGTCTCCGCGTCCCAATAGGCGCCTTTGACAAGCCGAATTGCAAAACGTGATTCTCGCTTTTTCCCCCACTCGATGAGTTCTCGTAGATCGTCTTCACCGGTTCGCAGATAGGCTTGAACGACAATGCCGACGTCAGTCCAGTCGCGGAACTCATCTTCCATCAGGAGTTTCTTGAAAAGCTCGAAAGTAATCTCGCGATGTTTTGTTGACTCCATGTCGATATTGATAAAAGCGCCAGCGCGCCGCGCCTGGCGTAGAATAGGTCGCAGTCTCCCGCAAACTTTTTCGATGGAACGCGTTGGGTCAATGGCATCGAAATGTGGATCCAACCCTGTCAGCTTGATGGAGAGGTTGGCTATCGGCATCGGGCCATCTGCATCGTGATCGATCAGAGGAATCGTCCGCCATTTCTTTGCCACCGGGCTGATTCGGTCGATCAACTTGTGGTAAACCTCGGCGTAGGCGTCTGCGCGGGCATCGCCGGTTGTCGATTCTCCCAGCACATCAATAGTAAACGCCATACCCGCGCGCCTGAGTCGCTTGATGGTCGAGATCGCGCTCGGCGCGTCGTAACCTGTAATAAAACGCCCAGCCATGACAGCTGCACCCTGACGAGTTCCCCATCCAACTACGTTTTCTCGGAGGGATTGAAATCGGCCTCGGGTGACAAGGCCGTGTAGTAGGCTGGGCACGCGCACGGTATTCGGGTCGAAGTATTCTGCGAGATGCCGCATGATGTCCCCGCCGGTGCGCAGTGCGGGGAGACAATCCACGAACTGGAACGCGCGAGTTCCGAGTTCTGCATCCTCGTCGAGTACTTGCGTCATTCGATCGAGCCACCATGCCTTGTGCCAGGCTTTTGGGCCTGCACCGCTTGCAAGCTCGAATATTTCTCGTCCAATCGACTGGACGCGTTCGTGGATTTTCGTCTTGGCTGAGTTAGAATTCATTTCGTCAGCTTGTCAGAGTGAGAGAAAGAGACATCGAGGCGTCCATTCATTTCCGATGCGACGGCTCTCGAATTGTGGCCATCCCAGTCTTGGTCAGATTCGTACATTGGTCAAGCGCAGTGTCACACCCGAACCTTCAGGCGTAGACGGTGCGCTATCCTATCTCTGGCGCCAAATTTCCGAGGTCAACGATTTCTCTCGGAGAGAGAAACACAAGCTGACACGACCGGACGCGTCTGCGCCATATACGCTGCATCGCCCGCGCGTACAAAGTCATTTGCGATCTGTAGTGGTCCGCACGCGCTGCAACGTCCCCTCTTTGGATTTTGTCAGTCTTGAAGTCCACGATAATCAGTTCATTCTCGGCAATGAGGATGCCATCGACGATGCCTCGCACCAATACTTTGTCGTCGTTTGAAGCGACCGCCGTCTTATCGAAGAACTCCGGGCGCTCCATCGCCACGAACTGGAATTCGCGACGGTACTCGTTGCCTGCTTTGCGAATTTGATCAGCCAGCTCCGTTTGCAGAAACCAGGCAATTGCTTTTTCGTCTACAGCCGATCGTTCCTCAGGAAGTATGATGCCTTCCGAGGTCATTTCCTGCAATTCCGACTCCAACGTTGCCGCATCCGAGGTTTTTGAAAAGTCCAAATGCTGCAAGATTCGATGAGTTAGGATTCCACGACGGGCGGCTTGTTCCTGGGAGGTGGAGGTTCCAGCCGAGTTGGGAAGCTCGAACGGAACGGTTTCCCGCTCAGGGATGCCGCCGAATTCTTCCATCGCATCAAAATCTTGAGTGCTTTTCGCGGCGCTGGCTCCCACGGCGCTTCGCATAACCGCAGATGACAGCCAAGGATAGGGTGTGTCCAATCGATTAAGAATACGTTCGACTTCTTGATCGTCATCGACGCCTGGCTCGGAGGGGGGTAGGGGGCCACCATTTGCTATTATCTCTTTCAGCTGGCCGTCGTCGTCAGGTTGGCGTGTATCTATTCGCCACGATTCGATCTCATCGAATCCGTGCAGCTTTGCAACGAAGGTGGGTTGCTCGGCTATCGACGTTCCCAGGCCTTGCACCTTTCCTGCTGGGGCGCTGGACAGGATGGGTATGAGCCAACCAAGCGGGGTCTGGGTTCGAAGGAGTGCGAGCTTGGACGGTTTATGGCTGACGCTTGAACCCTTGAATTGTTGCCGCAGGTTTTCCAAATCTGGATAAGAGCCAACGAGAATGAGTTTGTCTCTTGCACGCGTCATGGCAACGTAGAGTATGCGAGCCTCTTCGTCGCGCGTAGCTCTGTCCGTTTCTCGGGAAGCCAAGTAGTGCGCCGCGGAGGGGTATTCCAGCATTTGGGCTGAGTCGATGACACGCATGCCGATCTTCGTGTTTCGCTCAAATAGCAATCGCCCTTTCGTGTCGGTTAGATTGAATCGACTTCCCATGCCAGCAAGGAAGACGACAGGAAACTCGAGCCCCTTGCTTTGATGGGTACTCATGATGCGTACAACGTCTTCTCCCTCTCCAATCGTTGGTGCGACGGAGATTTTCTGGTTCTCCTGAGCCAGAGAGTCGACGAATCGAATGAAGCGGTGAAGACCCTGCTTGCGAAACGATCCAAATTTTCGTGCGATTTCGTGAAGTTTGATGAGGTTGGCTTGTCTTTGAAGCCCATTCGGCAACCCGCAAACGTATGTGATGTAATCGAACTCGTTGTACAGTTGCCAAATCACCTCGGCGAGCGGTCGCTGCCTGGCGGATTGTCGGAGTCGATGGACACGGCGAAAAAATGTTTCTAACTTTCCTCGTAGTTCTTCATCGCAGCCCGCGTTGACGTATTTCCTGACGCATGCGTGGAAGGGAATACCTCGATCAAGGCAACGCATTTCGGCGAGTTCATCGACTGTAAGTGTTATTCCAAAGATGCCACTGCGAAGAACGCCAGCCAGCGGTATGTCTTGTTGTGGATTATCCAGGACTTTCAGGGCTGCGATTGCATCTCGGATCTCGAGTACCTCGAACAGCGAACCGCCAACGTCGGCAAATGCCGGTATGCCCATCGCAGATAATATTGACGCGATCCGTTCCGAGTTTACTCTAGCCGCTCGAAGCAGCACCGCGATATGTCGAAAGCCAAGCGGCTCGCCTTCGGGAAGGATTTCCTGATTCTCGAGGAGTTCTTGAATGCGGGTGCCGATTAAGTACGCCTCGCGTTCGATTGCGGACCAGCGCTTGGGGTGGTTGATTTCAGATAAGCCCGGCTCCGGCTGGTCATCCGGATCGCCACTTTTCGTCCACCGTTTTTCGAGCAAGTGCAGCTCTACGGGATGCCTTTCATTCGATACTTCGTTCGTTCTGCCGAGTATTAGTTGCGCGTGTTCGTCATAGGCGATGGAATCTGTCGAGGCATTCATGAGTTCCGAAAAGACTAAATTGACAGCATCGATAACTTCGCGGCGGGAGCGAAAATTCTTTTGAAGCGGGACGGATACGAAACCGACTTCGCCATCCAATGCCTGTTTCCATCGCGATTGGAAGATGTTTGGTTCGGCAAGTCGAAATCGATAAATGCTTTGCTTGACATCGCCGACGGCGAAAAGATTGTTCGGCTTGAGCGGGTCCAACTCTCTGCTGGAAAGTTGAATGATGGCGAGCTGGATTGGGTTGATATCCTGGAACTCGTCAACGAGCAAGTAGGCGAACCGTTCCTGAAGTTTTAGAGCAATGGCTGAAGGCTGTGTCGGATTATTGTCATGCGCCAATAATTCAAAAGCGAACCGCTCCAGGTCGGAAAAATCAAGTTGATCGAGTTCTCGCTTTTTGGCTTGATAGACGCGTGCGAATTCATTCACCAAATCGATAATCGTCTGGACATACGGCGCAGTCTCTTTCAATCCTTTTATCCACTCATCGACAGAGAATAGCGAGATCGGAATCCTGAGCCTTCCCTTGAAGAGCTTTTCGCGCACCTCTTTGAAAATGTCTTGAGCATTTGCGCGTGCCGCTTTTGTGGTGTCATCCGCGTCTTGCGCCAATCTTGGTGCGCGACCGTGCGGGAATGCGTATTCAGTCAATTGTGTTCGGATCACATCGAGCGCTGCAAGTGTCCCCTCGCTTTTCGCTTGATCGTCGGAATCGGCGGAAGACGACTGACCTTCATTGGCCTTGCCGACCTGTAGTGAGATTAGTCTTCGCCATTCCTCAAGATCGGCAGTGTATTGCGCAATTTGATCGGCATAGAAATATCCGATTGCATTACCACCTCTTATTGATTGGATCGCCTCGTCGCAAAACTCTATTTGTAATGCGATTTCCTTTTCGAGCAGATCGAGAAGCGGGGCTACACACGTTTCCGGCTGATCGGCGACCGAATGTACGGCGCTTTCGAGCCAATTCTCCGGCTGGGGTAACGACGTTGTAAACGCGTGAATCTTCAAGACGAAATCAGCGATATCTCTGTCATCGCCCAAGCCATAGTGTTCGACCAGATCAGCAAATCCTGCTCGAAAACTCTCGTGTCTAATATGATCGTTGGATGAGTCCTTTTCGGAATCGTTGAGGTCCTGCGCATCGCAGGGGTTTGCGTTCGCCGTAGTTCTTGCCGCTACTTCCGTACCGTTAGGTGGTATTATTTGCCCAAGAGGTTTGGCTTCGACTTCGCCTCTATCGTACAGCGTCTCGAAAACCTGTGTAATACATTCACGCTGCAATAGCGTCGCTTCATCCGCGTCCATTAGAGAAGCCGTCGGATCGATGCCGAGTTCATTGAACCACCTGCGCACGATCCACAGACAGTACGCATGAATCGTGGAAACCTGAGCCGTTTCTGCCATCCGAAGCTGTTGCTGTAAACGTGAATCGATCGGCTTATCTCGAAGTCTTGCTCTGATCGATTCGATGATGCGTGATCGCATCTCTGCAGCTGCGGCTTCTGTGAAGGTGAGGACCAATAGTTGGTCTACGTCGCACCGTTCGTCAGCGGGCGCATCACATACCAGGTAGGCGCAGCGTTCCGCGAGCACAGCCGTCTTGCCTGCCCCTGCCCCAGCGGAAACAACAACGCTGGCACCGGTTGTATCAACAGCCCGTTGCTGATCGGTTGTGAAGGGTAAACGTCCCATTATCGTTCGGGATTATAGCCCCCAAGTCATTTCATGCACGCCTGAGGCACATTGAGCTGGTCCGGTCTGCGCTTCGTCCCATAGTTTTCGCCCTTTTGCTCAATTCATTTTTTTCTCATGTAAACGTCGGCATGTGCGCCGGGGCATATCGTAGATTCGCTTTGGAGGGGGACGAAGCACGCGCGATCGCAGGGGTGAGGTTGGTTCGACGGTTCAGGTGAAGGGGACACTTGCCTGTCGTATCAGCCTTGCCTCTTGCGACCGACGCCCTTGAGAGGTTCTCACATGCCGGGGGGCATGTGGGATGGGAAGAAGCTGCACACCAAGGGGGAAGAACCGTGTTCGTCCGAAAATCAGAATTGTGGAATGCCGCGCGCTGTTTTTCAGTTGCCGGTGCAATATCAGTAGTAGGCTGTGGCGTAAGTCTCGCACCTGACGGAAGCAGCGGTCCTCGTACGACACTCGGTTCGTCCGTGGTGCCGGACCCCACCGGACCCGCCTTTCAGGAAGGTCCATCAAACGGTGCCTTCGACGAGGCAGAACTCGTTGACGTAGCTGAACAGTCCCGCTTGATCCAAGGCCGAATTGCAGGCTCGGATGATGTGGATATCTACGATCTCGGGTTTGTTTCACCCGGCGATCGCATTATCGTGACCATGTCTGCGGACCTTACTTTAGATGGCGCACTGGCGTTGTTCGACGAGGATGGTGCCGCTCTCCTTGTGAACGACAATCGCAACGTCTATCTGGGTAGGCGCGAGCCGTTTATCGATGTCGTGGCGAGCCGGTTCTCCAGTTCCTGCTACGTTGCTGTTTCTGCAACGCCAACGCTGGACGATGTTGGCGACTATACGCTGGTTGCCAGCAAACAACCCGACTCGCCCGTTTCCGAAGGTCGATCAAGTACGGTGCTGCTCGTATTTTCCGGCGGCGACGATGTGCGCATCGGCCGTCGCCCTGCCGTCGACGTCCAACCATTCGATGCCGAGGGAATTCATCCATCATTTGCCGACCAAACGGATCAGATGGTCGCCGAACTGGTTGCAATGGTTCGCGAGGATTACGAGGCATACGACATCAACATTTTATCGACGAGCGAAGGAGATCGCTTTGATGGCTCGATGTCTCGTGTTTTCTTTGGAACGTTCGACCCAGGTCTTCTCGGTGTCGCGGAGGGCGTCGATGAGTTCGACGCGGACCAACAGCAAGAAGCCATTATCTTTACTGACACGTTCGCCGCGTTTTCACAAATCGAGCCAACGGTATTACAAATGGCACAGGCGTTGGCCAATGTCACAAGCCATGAAATTGGTCACCTGCTTGGGTTGGTCCATACGCGCGATACACTGGGAATCATGGACATAACGGCAAGCCTGCGAGGCTTGACAGCCGACCAGGCATTCCGAGCCTCGCCTCTTCATGAAACCGTTTTTCCGATCGGCGATCAGGACTCCATTGACCTGTTGCTGGGCACGTTGGGTGGCGATGCGGAGCTTGCAGACCTCAAACGCGCTGCGTCGGAGGAGCGTTCAAAAGTGATATTTGATTCGGCGGGATTGCCAGACCGGTCAGATTTTCATCTGAGCACCTGCGGACTCTAACTCCGTACAGTGTTGGCGGAGTCGAGTCGAAGCCGATAGCATACAAATTTGGATGCCATAGCTGACGCGAAAGCCGGGCGGCACTGTAGAAAAGAACCAAAATGGGTCGATGTGTGGTTCAGGCGAATAGAATGATGGAACGTAAACACAAATACATCAATGGAGTGACACTGCTGGTGCTCGTTTTCAGCGCTGGTTGTCCGGGCGTCATGCCGGGCGGCGTTGTTCCGGACCCGCCAAACGGTACGGATGTTGTCGATGGCAATCGTGATAGTTCGGCGACGAGTGCGGTAGGCAAGACGTCTGGGGAGCCGAACGGTTCGTTTGATGAAGCGATTGTCGCTGTTTTCGACGAAGCAGGCGTCGCGCAGCTGCAGGGTGTTGTTTCACAACGTAGTGACCTCGACGTTTTTTGGCTTGGCGCTTTGGTGCCGGGAGATCGGCTGGTTATCGATACAATTACGTCGAGTTCCGATCTGGATATATCCGTTGCCTTGTTCGACGGTGATGGCCGACTTGCCTATGCCAACGATGACCGCAACGTAGCACTAACAGGCGATCGAGACCTGGATTCTTTTATCGATTGGGTTGTCAGGCATGAAAGCGATTCGTATTACCTTGTAGCAACCAATTCGACTTTTGCGAGCGGACAGCGAGGTTCGGGCAGTTACAGTATCGACATTGAATTGGCACAAGGTAATCCTGTGCCATCGCCTGCCCCTCAGATTCTCTTGCTTCAATTCGACGGCGGTACGGTAAACTCTCAAGGATTGGGCAACGCGACAATTGTACCTTTCGATGCGAGTGCCATTTCATCGGCTTACGCAGGTCAGACGGATACGCTTAAGGAATTAATCCGTCAGTCGATGGAGCAGAACTTCGCACGGTTCAATGTCGAGGTACGTACGTCCGACGATCCGCCGCTTGCAGATGGCGTCAAGGCTTCAACGATGTTCTTCGGCGGGTTTGACGCGCAGACGTTCGGTATCGCCAACGGCGTTGATTCGTACAATCAGGATTTCTGCGACGATGGGATTATGTTTACTGAGACATTTAGGCCTGACATTTTTTCTCGAACACCAACTGCGGAGGAACTTGCAATTGCTATCGGCAATGTCGCAAGTCATGAAGCGGGTCATCTTCTGGGGTTAAACCATGTTGACGATGATCTGGCATTAATGGACGATCGTTCCGCTGCGGATGCGTTTATTGAAGATCAAGAGTTTATCGAATCGCCGCTTTCCAGTGATATTATGTCCATTGGAACACAAGATGCGGCGCTGCTTCTTACCGAGATTGTCGGTCTGGCGGGAACGTAATAGTTTTCGCTGAGCGTGCGCTTCAGGTCGCGCGCTGTTCTGTCGCACCGTCATGGTCGCGCAGGGCGTTCGATGATTTGTCTCTCGTAGGGTTTCCATTCATAACAGGTTCGGAAATGCTCGCCTGACAATGGTCAGGCGGAGGGGCGCTAATGGTTCCGTTGTACACTCACTGTCCGCACTGTACCTTTCCTGCGGTAATCCGGACTGAAGAACTTGGCACAGCTAGAAGTTGCAGGCAGTGTCGAAGAAGATATAGGCCTGACTTTGAACCTGGAGCAGATTCGGTGCTGCCGTCACGGCGTCGAAATCGCAAGCCGAGAGGTAGGCTGGTGGCGCTTCGCGCATTGCTGCAGTCGAGACCGAAACGCGCTTCGCGTTGATGGCGAATCGTTGCAGGATTCGATCAGAGACGAAATATTGGCACGATAGATGAATCGGCAAGACATCAGCGGATTATGCGTTCGACTGCATTAGGCCAATGACGATACCTTCCGGGTCAGTGAACATGGCAAAATGGCCGACGCCTGGGATCTTGGTCTTTTGAACTAAAACCGTCGCACCATGATCCGTCGCACGTTTTAGCGAATCTTCAATATCGCTCACCTGAAAGTAGATATTGGCACAGGGTGGGAGTGAGCTTTCGGGTTTCTTAAAGACCCCGCCAATCGGCTCGGTTCCGGTATCCACGAGCGAATAGCCAGGCATTGTCTTATCGTCAAACTGCCAATCAAAGACGGCTCCGTAAAAAGCTCTACACTTTTCCGGATCGCCTGTCATCAATTCAAAATGGCAAAGCGGATTCGCCATAGATTACTCGCTCCTACACCTTCCACATTGTGATTATTCCGGCCGTGTGTAGCCTAATTGCCACATGCGTTTGCGTCAATCGTGCTGCGATTTACTTGCCCCCGCAGCCTTTGCAGGTCGCACGTTTTCGACGCTGACCACAAAAGGCTTGTTCGCCCAGCTGATTGGCGTTTGTCGCGACGGGCTTAATTCGATCGGTGTATCAACATCTTCATCGCGAGTGCGGTCCACCGAACGAATGTGGAACCGAGCTCCATCCTCGGACTGCTCGACATTGACTGGGTTCATTGCGTGGGGAGCAAGCAAGACGTTTACGTGTTGAAAATCCAACGGCGGTAGCGAATAGGGGGCTGGTTCCGCGCGTACTGAGATCGACATGCGCGGCGACGTATCTGCGATTGATTCACCAATCGCTTGGGCGATGCGCATTCGCGTTCCTTGCCCTGAGCTGTCTGCGTGGAAGTTGGCTACATAGCGGAACCCGAAGGCGCCGACACAGACGAGCAAGATTCCGCCTAGGGTGCAGCGGGCTAGTAGCGGAACTCGCAATCGCGGGTGTGCGATCAGGCACGAAGCGCCAATGCAAAGAGCCGTGTTCGTAAAAATTCCGAATCTTCCATACTCGGCTGGTTTGCCGGCACCAATGAAAACAAATTGTAGGAAGAATACGACTGCAGGTATAAAGAGGATTAGCGCAACGCGATTCCTGAAAGCGAAAAGAGCTGAGACGGTTCCCAGAAGCAAGACCGGGAGCGTCGCACCCTCGGTCGTCAATTCGATCACTCGAATGAACCCTTCGCCCAATCGAGAAATCTGATACATAGCCAGCGAGTTTCCGAAATTACTTCTCAAGACGTCGCGATTGGTTAGTGCATTGATGAGGATATAAGGATTTGTCGCCAGATAAACACCGACGGCAAACATAGAACCTGCGATCGTGCTTCGCAGAAAGCTGGCCATCGAGGGTCGAGTGAGCCAAGCCGTTAGCGGAATGACGATGAAAATCGGCCAGGATGACAGGACCATGCCCAAGGCTGCTCCACAGCTTATACACATGAACCAAAAATCGTTACTTCGAGATGTTGCCTCGTCGCCAATCGTTCTTTCGTCGGATTGCGGATTGGCTGGATCGCGCTGGGCGTGTCGCATGGCGAAGAGGACCGCCAGCAGCATAAGCACCGCTCCGGGAAGGTGAGGTTTACCTTCATGTGCCATACATACGACAACGGGTAGAACGGCAAAGAGGAAACTCGCGAGAATTGCAGGCCATGCGCCAGCTATCTTTCGCGCCAGGGCGAAGACGACGAACACGCCGAGCAGCCCCCACGCAGCTGAGTAAGCTCGCGCGACGACGTAGAATTTCCCGAACTCTTCCGGATGATCGAGGTAATAGACCACGTCGCTTCGCACGTCGATGAATCCCAGCCATCCTGCGAGTTGAATAGCCGCACCTACGGGGTAAATGAATAGGCCGCCGTATTGGTAAAGTCGCGGGTCGAAATCGAGCTTGCCGGGTGACATCGACCGCAGCGCCATCATGGTAATCATCTCGTCAGGCTGATAGGTGTAGAGTCGATAGCGAAGGTAGATTTTGGCGATATCTTCGTCTGAATCCGTAAGCGAGACGCCTTGGTCGCGAGAATGTTGAAGCGGGTCCGCATCAACATCCGCGCCCTGATTTTTGGAAAACTTATCCTCTGCCCGCGCGAGCGCGAGGATTTTTTCGCCGGTCCAAACGGGGCCGTCGCCGAATAGAAATCGGTCGATAGCTCGTGTCGGCAGACCCCAGGTGATGCCAACCAGGGATTGCGTGACAAACAGAATCGCAACAAGTGCAAGAAGAATTCGGATGACTTTTTTTGACGGCATCTTGGCTTATTCTGTGCGGTGATCAATCAATCTTCGGCTTACGAGCCTGCTTACGCTCCCGCTTGACGGCGCGTCGGCGGTGTGCGCGATAGCGCCGTGGAAGCTTCCAGCCGCATTCGCTGCACCGTCCTGAGACATTGCCGGTCAGGTTATAGTCGCAGTTGGCGCACTCGTCGAAATTGGGTCTTCTTGGTCTTGGCTCAGTGAACTTGCAACCGCATTGGTGACATTTGCGTCTGAACGACCACCCCTCAGCCTCTTCGCCACCTCCGCCAAGATAATCAAACGTAACAATGACAAACAGCCACAATAGCGTATTGCCGATTATGACAAAGAGAATCTTCCTGTCCCATATGACACGGTGATGTTCAGAAGACCCGCATTTTGGGCATTCAATTTGCATGGTCGAGGCGTTCGAACAATGTTGCGACGCCCTGCCCCACGCCGACGCACATGGTAGCAAGGCCTCGCTTTGCGTCCCGGCGTTTCATTTCATGGAGCAACGTGGTGGCGATTCGCGCACCGCTGCAGCCAAGCGGGTGGCCGAGAGCGATAGCTCCGCCGTTTGGGTTTACGCGGGAGGCATCCAGCTCTAACTCGCGAATGCACGGGATAGACTGAGCGGCGAAGGCTTCGTTGAGTTCGATGACATCCAATTGGCTCATCTTCCATCCTGCGCGATCGAGCGCCTTGCGCGTTGCAGGTATCGGCCCAAGCCCCATGCAAGCAGGATCAACACCTGCCGTAGCGGAGCATCCGACCGCGGCAAGAATCGGCAAGCCCAGCTTTCGAGCGGTTTCCTCTTCGGCTATCAATAGCGCCGCTGATCCGTCGTTAATGCCCGACGAGTTTCCAGCGGTGACGGTTCCCTCTTTGGCGAACGCGGGTCTGAGTTTGGCCAGCTTTTCCAGTGTCGTATCGCCCCGAGGATATTCATCTGTTGATACGATAATGGGATCGCCTTTTCGCTGCGGGATTTCGACTGGAATTATTTCGTTTTCAAATCGGCCAGACTCCATCGCGCTCTTGCATTTTATCTGCGAGTTATAGGCAAACTGATCCTGCTCTTCTCGGCTGAGTTTGTGTTTTTGGGCGACGTTTTCGGCGGTTTCGCCCATGGAAAAAGGGTGATACATCTCGGCTAGCTTTGGATTCGTAAACCGCCAGCCTATGGTTGTGTCGTAAGCTTCCGCGTTTCGGCCAAACGCCGATGTCGACTTGGCCAGCACAAAAGGTGCTCGTGACATGCTTTCGACACCGCCCGCGATCATGATGTCGCCGTGGTTGGCCTCGATCATGCGAGCTGCGATGTTGATAGCATCCAGGCTGGAAGCGCAGAGCCTGTTGATCGTGGAACCCGGAACCGACTCGGGCAAACACGCAAGCAGAGAGGCCATGCGTGCGACGTTTCGATTGCTTTCGCCCGCCTGATTCGCATCGCCGAAATAGACGTCGTCGATTTTCGTAGGATCGATGCCCGTTCGCTCGACTAACGCACGAATGACGATCGCAGCCAAGTCGTCCGGCCTTACGCTGCTAAGACCCCCGCCATATCTTCCTACCGGAGTCCTTACTGCATCTATCACTACTGCTCGTCGCATGGTCATTTTCCTGCTCGATTGTTTTTTTAAGAAGCCTCCGCAAACACCGGCGCGGGCGCATAACGGTTGTCGCCGACGGCTTCGTTCAACGCTTTCAGTAGGCCTCGAACCGTGCGATGACCGATTTCATCCGCCCATGCGAGAGGGCCTTTGGGGTAGTTGGTGCCCTTAATCATCGCCAAGTCGATATCATCCGAACTTGCGACGCCCGCCGAAAACGCCGAGCCCGCTTCGTTGATAATAGCGGCGAGAATACGGCTGACGATGTATTGTTCCGTGCTTCCGATGTCGCCATCTCCCAGACGGCTGCAAAATGCCAACATAGCGTCGTTCGTGAGCGGCGATAGCTCGAAGCTCTTGCGTTCTGGTTGGTAAGCAGGGATGGGCGACTCCCGGTCGTAAAGATAAAATCCCTGTCCGGTTTTCCGGCCCAGATGCCCCTCTGCTACGAGGTTTTTCTGAATCTCATGCGGCGTAAATCGAACGTGCTTGTCCATCTGCGTCCATACTGACGTGCTTACCGCCAGGTTTACGTCCAATCCAACCAAATCCATGAGTTGAAAAGGCCCCATCCGAAAGCCCGCCGCATTTCGCATCACGCTATCGATTTCGTCGATACCCGCGACTCCTTCTCCGAGGAGCCGAAGCGCTTCGAGATAGAACCCTCTTGCAACCCGGTTGACAATGAAGCCCGGCGTATCCTGTGCGCGAACGGGGGTCTTGCCCCACGACTGAGCGATGTTGAAGGCGGCGTCGATCGCACGATCATCGCTTTCATTTCCGGCGATGATCTCAACCAACGGCATCAACGGTGCGGGATTGAAGAAGTGCATGCCTATGACTCGCGATCGAACGCGGACGCTCTCGGCTATGGCACCAACTGACAGCGATGACGTGTTTGTAGCCAGGATAGCTGACTCGCTGACGCTTTCTTCAAGCTCTGTAAAAACCTTGTGTTTGACGGCTATGTTTTCGACGACCGCTTCAATTGCCAAATCAACATCACTCAGCTCAGAGATCGACTCGTGCGCGTGGATGCGTGCAAGCGTGGTGTCACGATCCTCGGCTTTGAGTTTCCCCTTTTCAACCAACCGATCGACGCGTTTCTTGATTTCCAAAACGGAGCGATCAAGAACGTCTCGATTGACATCAACGAGGTGGACGGTCGATCCATGTACAGCAGCGAGCTGGGCAATGCCCGCCCCCATTGTTCCGCCGCCGATTACCGCTATGTTTTTCATAAATTCCTACAGGTCGGGTGTATGTTCCGCAAGCGAAGACGTCACATTGTCCGCGACGCCATGGTTCATTAAACCAATTCTTCAGCCTTGAAACACTAAGAATTCAAGAATCCGTCCGCAACGCCAACGAGTTCCTTTACATGCTCCACACTGGTGTCAAGCATCTTTCGCTCATTCGCATCAAGTTCGACTTCGATGATTTTCTCAACGCCGTCAGCGCCCAGGACACACGGAACCCCGACGAAGAACCCTCCAACGCCGTATTCCTTGTCGCAGTATCCCGCGCATGGCAGTATTCGTTTCTTGTCTTTTACTATCGCCTCGGCCATCTGGACGGAACCTGCTGCGGGAGCGTAGTACGCGCTTGTGCCCATCAGTTTAACCAGCTCGCCGCCGCCAACTTTCGCGCGATCGATGATGGCAGTGAGTCGATCGGCGGGAATAAGTTGCGTGATCGGAATCCCAGAGACCGAGGTGTACCTTGGAAGTGGCACCATGTCGTCACCATGGCCGCCCATCAGAAGCGCTGATATGTCCTCGACACTGCAGCCTAATTCCATTGCGATGAAAGTGCGATACCTGGCGATATCGAGGCAACCGGCCTGGCCAACGACACGCTTGGTCGAAAAGCCTGATTTCTTCCAGGCGGTGTACACCATTGCGTCGAGCGGATTGGAAACGACAATCAAAACCGCTTCGGGTGCGACGCTGGCGATTTTCTCCGAAACCGATCCGACAATTTTCACGTTGGTCTGAATGAGATCATCTCGGCTCATTCCAGGCTTACGCGGTATGCCAGCGGTAACGATAACGACGTCGCTGCCGGAAGCTGCGTCATAGTCGGACGTGCCCGTTATTTTGCAGTCGAATCGTTCGATCGGGCCGCATTGTGCGAGATCGAGCGCTTTGCCGGCGGTTTTGTCAGCGAAATCGGGAATGTCTATCAAGACAACATCACCCAGTTCCTTGGCGGCTGCCCAAAATGCACAACTTGCTCCGACGTTGCCTGCCCCGATGACAGTAATCTTTGCCCGTTTCATAATGTTCCCCTTGTTACAGGATGCGAAATAGATGGATGAAGAGCTATTATCACAATAGCATTTTCGGTACCTATGCAAACGTCGTTTCGAGACAGTCTTTACATCAAGCTCTTAGCAGGCATGATACTTCCGTCCCGTGTGCTCGCAAGATCAAGCGTCGATAGCAAACGGCTCCTCAGCGCCTCATGCCGCAGGATCGGGCGAGTTATCATGCCGGTTTCTCAGGAACGATAATCGGCTCGCTAAGCCTTTGTTTGGCCTTCTCGAGCGGAAGCAGATAAGACGCTGGTGAGTCAGCCTGTTCGAGCCGATCGAACGACCAGCCATCTTCCACTGAAAACGGGCCTACGCGGGTTCGCACTAGCGACGTAAGACAGCCTCCCGTCTTGAGTCGCTCGCCAATATCTCGAATCAACGACCGAATGTAGGTGCCTCGCCCGCAAGCCACCTCGAATTCAATTTCAGGCCATTCGTAGCGAACCAATTGGGTCCAGTAAATGCGGACGGGCCTTTCTCTAAGCGTCACGGCTTCGTTGCGCGCAGCCCTCTTGTAGGAAGGTACGCCATTCACCTTGAGTGCACTAATGACGGGTGGGAGTTGCAAAATGTTGCCCTCGAACGAGTTCAAGACAGACGCGACGTCTTCTGGCGATGGGGGCGATGCAACGGCAATCGGCCTGGTTTGGAAATCCGAATCAAAGCTATCGCTGGTGATGTCCAGCCTGGCGATCGTTCGATAAGCCTTGGGCTGATCCATGAGTTGTTCGACGAGCTTGGTAGCTTTTCCCATACAGAGCACCAACACGCCGGTCGCTCCCGGGTCCAGTGTTCCGGCATGGCCGCTCTTTCGCTGGCCGGTTATCGAGCGGACACGATACAGCGCTTTGGCCGACGTAATGCCCTGCGGTTTGTCAAAATTGATTATGCCGTCCACGATTTGCCGTGTGATCCAATGGTTACTTGTCTGTTCTAAGTAGTGTCGCCGTTATGGCGCTTCCGGTGTTGGAGTATTCCAGAACCAGCGTATCACTCTGCGTACGCTTGGCTCGATAGCGATGAGGCTCCTTTCCGGCGGGTTGCAACAAAAGCTCCTTGCCGGACAATTGATAAGTTCCGGTCTCTGTTTCTGTCCAGGCCCTGGCTCCCGCTTGCGTTTCCGAATGATGTGAGACAACGGCGGTGTACAAGTCGTCCGAGGTTAATATGACTCGTTCGATTGGGAAATGAGCGTCTTTCGGTGAAGTCTCGACGGTAACCCATGTCCCGGAGAGCTGGCAGCCTGCCGACCACAGTAACACGGCGCATAACGTACCCATTCCTAGTTGAAGGGTACATGAGCGAAATATCCGCGGCTGAAGCAACATGGTCGTGTCTCTGGATTCGTCTTATTGGGGGTATGTGTCGCCCCGTTGCGAGATGCATTGTAGGCCCATATACTCCGCTTGTCAGTTGTTGGATACGGAGTCGCTTGGGAACAACCTGTCATGCCGGTATATGAATATTCTTGCGGCTCGTGCGGGAGTGAGTTTGAAGAACTTTCACTTCGTGTCGGGACGTCCAAAAACGTCTCGTGTCCAGACTGCAATAGCACTGATGTCGAAAGAAACGTAAGCGTCTTCGCGCCAAGGCAGGGAAGCTCGTCGCCGACAAACGCTCCGTCTGCTGGGGGTTGTGGTCGATGCGGCGACCCTGACGGGCCTTGTTCGATGTCTTAGACCCTTTGGAGTTTTCATATTGACTATGTCGTCTAAGCCAACGGCACTGCGCGTGAGCATAGCCGGCTTTTTGGCTTGGCTCTTGCCGGGTCTTGGCCATATCGTGATCGGGGACCGTAAAAGGGGAATCGTTATTCTTGTGACGATTGCCGCGACGTTTTGGTCTGGGGTGGCTATTGGCGGCGCTGGTGCAACGGTTGACCCGGAGAACAAGAAACTTTGGTTTATGGCGCAGATTCTGGCGGGGGGGCATACCCTTGCAGGATATGGCTTGCATCGGAGTGTAATCAATTCTCTTCCCCCTTCAGATAAGCCTCCCTATCTCGCCCATTGGCTATCGGCGGAAATTGCCGTGCATTACACGGGCGTAGCAGGCTTACTCAATATTCTTGTCATCCTGGATGCGATGTCGCGTGCTGAACGTTTGTCATCGGGGAATGGACGCAAACGAAAACTTGGGCAGAGTGATCCATGAATTGGTTATTGGCAAGCATTTTCCTGTCTTCGATCGATGTTACCGGCAAGCGACTTTTTTTCATGTTCCCGCTTTGCCTGAGCGTTGCGATTGTTTACAAATCGACTCGCTGCCATTCCATGCGTGACGTGCCGATGGCGGCGCTAATTCTGTGGGTCACGATTTGTCTCGGCATGCTGGGCGTTGGTGTTGGGCTTTGGGCGCTCTTTAGCATCCTGGTCTGACCCATTTACCTGACGCTTAACACCTCTCGCCGAAGGGCGAAAGAGGATGCTGGCTAATTTGTTGCGCCAAATCAAACTGACATGAACTCGGAGCACGTTTCATCCCCTGCCGTAGGCATGAGTGACACTGCCGATCACATAAAGGAAGCTCGTTCGCGCGCCCGGAGTGTTCTTGGCGGTGAGGCCAATTCGGGTGCTGTTGACGATTGGCGGGTTGTCCTTGCCAGTTCCCGAGATGCTTTGATTGTCGTTTGGCTAGTATGGGTCGCGCTTTGGGCGTTCGGTTATCCATCCTTGAGCAGCGATCTACTCGTTGTCATGTCGGTCGGCGTTGCTGTGCTTGTTGGTATCACAACGGGTCGAGCGACGCACACCCAAATTCAATACTATGAGGCTGAGCTTGAACGGGAGCGACGGGAAATTCGCGAGCATTTTGACGACGAATGCGAAGAGGTTCGTGTCCTGTACGCTGCGAAAGGATTTCAAGACCCACTCTTGAGTCAAATAGTGGACACCTTGTCCGCCGACGAAGATCGGCTTCTCAAGGTCATGATGGAGGAAGAGTTGGGTTTGTCGATGCATCATATGAGGCACCCGCTGCAAGTCGGATTATCTAATTTCGCCGGTGCATTAGCCGCGGGGCTGACGATGGCACTGCCCAGCGTTTGGTTATCTCAATCATCGGTTCAAACTTGGATGCCCGCGATCGCCTTGGGGTTGTTGCTTGGGCTGTCGGCGGTAGGTTCGTATGCAACACAAAGAAAATTCGCCGAGATTGCGGGTGCGAGCGTACTTACCGCCATCATTGCCGGTGGCATAGTCTTCTTCTTAGCCCAATGGTTGGCGGGCGCGCCTGCTGCAAGTGTCGTGACAGATGGTGCGTTATGAATTCACACCATCAACCTGTCTTTGAACCAACGCGAGAGGTATTCAACCCAGTCCTTTCCGACGCGTCCGTGATTGACGTCGAGTCCGGGACGAGTGTTTTTTATACGCGCAATGCGCAGTGGATTGCTCACCGTATTGGCTTGATCGTTGCTGGTTCATCGGGGATTTTCCTTGCAGCCGCATGGGGAATCGATCTGGCAGATGGGTCGGCTTCACTACGAAATCTGTTCATTCTCCTGGCGTTTTCCATCGCAGGCGTGCCGGCGGTTTCCAAGATTTGGGGAAAAATTAGCGCGCTGCGAATAGACATCGATGCACTGATGTTACTCGGCGCATGCTTGGCTGCATACATTGGTAGCCCTTTCGAAGGGGCGCTTTTGCTCTTTTTGTTTTCTTTGTCAGAGGCGCTTGAGGGTTTCTCTCTGCGAAAAACTCAATCGGCGATCGTCGCTATGCAGCAGCTTTCGCCGACGGAAGCGAACATACTGGAGAACGACAAGGTTTACACCATACCACTTCGGCAAGTGACGATAGGTGCGAATGTGCTGGTTCGGCCTGGAGAAAAAATTCCCATTGATGGCGTCATTGAAGAAGGTGCTTCCTCGGTCGATGAGTCAGCGATTACGGGCGAATCGTTGCCTAGAGAGTGCGGCGCGGGCGATGCGGTTTTCGCGGGAACGCAGAACCTAAACGGTCGGCTGACGATTTGCGTTTCAAAACTCGCGAAGGATACAACGCTGGCCAAAATTGTTCAGCTTGTGACGGACTCCCGACAGCATCCCGCCAGCGCGCAGCGACTCGTGGATCGAATCGGGCCGACTTATTCCGTTATCGTGATCTGCGCCGCGTTGAGTGTTTCGCTTGCATGTTTTTTCGTGTTTGGATTGGGCCGCGACGAGTCGCTTCATCGAGGCATCGCGCTATTGATTGTTGCAAGCCCATGCGCCCTCATCATCGCGACGCCGGTAGCCTATCTGGCTGCAATTGCATCAGCAGCCAAGCGGGGTGTTCTCATTAAGGGAGGTGCGCATCTGGAAGCCGTGGCGCGTTCGACCGTTTTCGCCTTTGACAAGACCGGCACCTTGACGACTGGCCAAGTCAAGCTTGTCGAGGTTTTGCCAGCGAAAGGATTCAGCGAGTTGGAAACACTGCGACTAGCTGGTTCCGTGGAAGAATCCAGTACGCATCCGCTCGCTATAGCAGTCATGAACGAGATCAAGAAACGCCAACTTGACGTGCCACATGCAAAGCAGTGCGTCGCCCATCCTGGGGTTGGGGTTGAAGGAGTCGTCGAAGAAAAAAGGGTGTGGGTAGGGCGTGTCGAACGCTTTGAAGAAAAAGCTGCTCTGAAGCTTGATGCTGACATCGTGAGTCACATCGAATCGCTCCGACGAGAGGGGATGACTGTCTCGGCTGTTTGTATCAACGATGATGTTGGTTTATTCGCATTTCGTGACACAGTCCGTGAAGGTTCCGCTCGATGTGTCGCACGATTGCGTAAGCAAGGTGTTGATCGGATCGAAATGTTGACAGGCGATCACGAGGCCAGCGCGGAGCACATGGCGTCGCAAGTCGGGTTGGACGAGTTTCATGCGTCGCTCGCACCACACGAAAAGGTGACGTGGGCGAAACAGCTTCGGCCTCGCGATGGATCGCTTGTGCTGGTGGGAGATGGGATTAATGATGCTCCTGCACTGGCTCATGCCGACGTGGGTGTTGCGATGGGGGCGATGGGGGTGGATGTTGCGATGGAAGCCGCCGACATCGTTGTGATGAAGGACGACATTGAAATGGTCGTGTGGCTTCACGAACACGCCAAGCGCACAGCCGGAATTGTTCGGCAAAATTTGACGTTTGCCCTTGCGGTGATCGGTGTCTTGAGCGTCTTTTCCGTGTCAGCCGGGATTCCGCTGCCGTTGGCGGTGATCGGTCATGAGGGGAGTACTGTTGCGGTTGCCTTGAATGCTTTGCGCCTTTTACGATCGTGCCAAAGCGAATGAGTTCAGAAATAGACCAATCTCCCACGTCTGATCGCCGCACGTTTCAGCTTGCTTTGTTTTGGAAAACGGTGGCGTACGCTTTGGTGTTGCTGGCAGGTCATTTCGCAACACCTGTCTTAGCGATTATTCTCGCATCGGTGGTACGAGTCAGTCCTACGCTGTTGGAGCCGGTCCTCAGCGCGATGCTCGTGCTCGCGACCACAGCTTTGTTTCTCCGCTACTTGGATCATAAACCTATTCGAGCGTTGGGCATCGGATTCGACCGCCCTTGGTTTCGACATTTGCTGCTAGGTTTGTTCCTCGGCGTATTCCTGGTCTCGCTGGTCTGGGCAGTCTTCGTGGCGGCTGGTCTTGCTTCATGGACGGCCAATAAATCGATCACGCAGGCTACGCCGAAGCTGGTTGCAGGCGGAGTCTTTTCGCTCGCGGTTGCCCTTTATCTGGAGACGTTGTTTCGTGGGTATGTGTTCCAGATACTCGCACGCTGGAACCAGCTGCCAGCAATCCTAATTACGGGAATAGGTTATGTCTTCATCCAGGCATTACAAACGAATTCGCTGACGCCAATCGCGGCTGTCAATACGTTCCTCGCTCACCTGCTTTTCGTAGTGTGTTTTCTGCGAACGCGCAGCCTTTGGCTTGGCGTTGGCGTACATTTCGCATGGAACTACGCGCTTGGGTTTGTGTTCGGCATGCCGATTGGAGGACGCGTAGCGGGAGCGAGCCTATTCAAAACCGATATGATGCAATCTGTCTGGACCGGTGGCTCGCAAGGACCGATGGCGGGCTTGGCCATGACCCTCCTGCTTGCCTGCTCCACGACGGCTCTTTGGCGACTGCTTCAGCAACATCATCCAAAGCCTAGTTTGTTAGATCGAGACGAAGACGCCGTCGTAGGAAAACCAGCAAACGCGCTGGTTGGATCGACGTCCTCTTTATTCCGTCCAGCGATCGGCCCGCAAAGCAGCCGAATCCAGGCGATCGATGTGCTTCGCGGGCTGGCGATTTGCGGAATTCTCCCGCTGAACATGCAGATGTTTGCGCTCCACGATGCTGCGGTCTTGAATCCATATGCGTGCGAGTGGACGGATTCGTTAAACGTTGGTGTTTGGGTTGCACTGAACACGCTTTTTGGGCGAAAGGACCTCATGCTTTTTAGCATGCTTTTCGGGGCAGGCATACTGATGGTCACTGATCGCTTCGATGAGTCAAGACGGAGTGCGATTCCGATTCAACTCCAACGAATGACTGCCCTCATGTTGATCGGCCTCATTCACGCATATGTCCTTTGGCCAGGCGATATTCTGTTCACATACGCCATTTGCGGCTTATTGGTATTCTGGTTTCGCAGGCTTCGCGCGATTCAACTCTTGTGGATTGGGTTTGGTTTCTATGCGGTTCCGATGTTGTTTATTGTTGCAGGCCATTTCGCATTCCCTTTTTTCCCGGAAAGCCTCCAAACGAGCATTGTTGCATCGTTTAATCCGAGCATCGAAGCGATTCTGGAGTATTACGAAACTTATCGCGGTTCCTGGATACAGCAAATGCCCAGTCGGGCAGGCGTCGCGATGACTGAGCAGACACTCGTTTTTGTAATGGCGATGGGGTGGGTGGCGGCTGGAATGATGCTTGTCGGTATGGGGCTGTATAGGCTGGGCTACATGACTGGGGAGCGCGCCAGGGGCAGTTATGTCCGCCTATTAGTGTTCGCGTCTGTCGCGGGTACGGCACTTTTAACGCTTGGGTTCTATATCAATTTTCAGCAAGATTGGCGGCCTGAGTTTTCCTTCTTTCTGGGTAGGCTTCCCGGCGAGTTGGCATCGCCGATTATGGCGTTAGCTTGGATTGCTGTTGTGATGCTTCTTTGCAGGAAGGGCACGCAGAATTGGCTCGCTTCAGGTCTGGCGAGCGTCGGGAGAATGTCGCTTACGAACTACTTGATGCACACTGTCTTTTGCAGTTTGATTTTTTACGGCGATGGCTTTGGCATGATCGGTCGATTGGACCGCGTGGAACAGCTGCTGGTTTCCATTTCGATCTGGATTTTTCAGTTGGTCTGTTCGCCGTTATGGCTTCGATATTATCGCTTTGGTCCGGTCGAGTGGCTGTGGCGATCGATGGCTTACGCACAGTTTCAGCCTATGCGGAATAGTGTTTCGGTCGAAGCTGGCGTACGAAGATAGCGCACGAATTTCCTTCAGCATTATGAAGATGGTGTTTCGTTTTCGTGGGAGCTTGCAGGGAGAATCTTAGATTCGAGCGCTACTGGTGATTGGTATTTGCCCCTACGTTCCAGCTGCGGTTCCGGCGGTGGATTCAAGAACCTCCGAACCGCTCGCTGTGTTGATGTGCTCTGCCTGAGGAGCCACCTTGCGGTAGCCAAGGTATTGAACGATCTCGAAGACTTCCGACCATGATGGAAACGGTCTTTCGTTGATCTTTTTGTATTCGTCAACCGCCATGATGAACTCGAGAAGCTCGCCGCTGATTTCGCCTTCTTCAGCCGCTTTGCGTACTTCCCCACGGCGCCTGCCGGGACCGCGTCGTCGATCCATGCCGGCTCGGCGATCCGTTACGCTTTCTCTGCGCCCGTCGCTTCGTCGGTCTTCGTTGGTTCGTTCATCTGACATACCCCTGCATCGGACAAACGCTCGACGCGCTTAATTACGTTTGCAATCAGGTCTTCTTGGTCCGACAAAGACACAAATGAATCGGCTTTGGAAGCTATATTATCGGTGGGGCATGATGCTGAGGTTATTTTGGTGTTCGACGCACCGATGGCGCATCGTGTTATGAGTCGTAGTAAAGGCGTTTTCGGTTAGTCATCGTCGTCGTCATCTTCAAAATCATCGTCGTCAAAGTCGTCGTCATCGTGAGAGGGGAAGTCGTCATCGCTGTCGAAGTCATCGTCATCATCATCGTCCAGATCTTCCGGATCCAACTCGCCTTTGATTTCGATCGACATGAGATCAAATTCATCACGCTTTTGAGCCTTCGATTTTGTTCCCAACGACAGAGACGTGACGTCTCCAGAAACTGGTGGCCAATCGCAAACGTCCAGCGATAACTTTGATGGCTCGGCTTCTGTTTCATCCAACATAGCGTTGGACTTTGTAATACCGCAACTCGATTTTTCTTTGAAGACAGCGGAGTCTTCAACGATGATCCATTTGTCTGACATAACCCTTCTCGCGCCAAAGCGATATGACAATGCGTCTAAGTTTCCAGCTTCCAAGACGCCCACCATTCGGCCTTTTTGTCCAGGCAGAACCCAGAAAAGTCTAGTATTGGGTGGAACGCCGTCAAGTGGTTCCGGGCCGTTTGCCGAAGTGGCGTTCCACCCAACAGAACCATCCTCCATATCCCGACTTTACGTTGGCGAGCGTTCAGCTTATCGGCAAAATCGACAAACGTGCAAGTATCGTAATAGAGGATTTATGATTACACTTTGGCTTGAAGACTCACACTACCAGGCGAGGAGAACCTCGGATGAGTGATGACAGACAGAATGTTGACGAGGAAGTTGCAGAGACGCAAGGCCACGAACCGGCCAGCCAGCCGGTGCCCATTGAAAACACAAGCGAAGAGTCTGACCTGTGGATCGGCAGGACGCATTGGAAACATTTTGCAGGCCGGATTGCCGCTTTGGGTGGTTTTCTGGTTTTTCTTTTAGCCGGGATCATTTGGGCAACTCCGAGAATGGATTGGCTTACCGGCTGGACGGCGTTTTGGATAGTGTTGGTCGTTGGCGGGCTGTCGAGCGGCGTGATTCTTGGAGGCGTAGCCTACAAAGTATTCTCGCAGCGTTTCCGAGTGACAACCCAAAGGTTGTTCATCGAACGGGGGATTCTCAGTCAGACGATTGATCAGACCGAATTGATTCGCGTAGACGACGTTAGAATTCACAAAAGCATTCTTGATCGCACCTTCGGTTTAGGCTCGATTGAAGTTGTCTCCACAGATTCAACGGAACAGCAGGTCCGAATCGAGGGTATCTGCGATCCGGACAGAGTTGCGGAGTCCATCCGAACGCAAATGCGGGCTATGCGCAAGAAGTCGCTCTTCATCGAGAGCATATAGAGTTTGCTTAAGAATGAGGTTGCGATTTTAGGAGTTGCCGGTCAAGCGATTGCGTGCAGTGGCCATTCTGGGTGTACGGACATTACTCTGCTGGGCTGGATGGTCTTTCGACCAGGCGAAATTCGATTTGCCTGGGCGATTCGGCAAGTTCGATGCCTGCGGGCAAATGGAATTCGGGCGTCCAGGCTTTGATGACATTCGCTTGTCTGAGGTCTGCCTCCTTGAATTGAATTAGCCCGTATGCGCGCGTCTCTCCTCGTACGAGTTTCATCACCTCATCGGTTGGCCCGGTAATGCGCACCGTTTGTGTGACAAGGGTCAAAGGTGTGCCATCACGTCCTACCGCCTCAAACGATTTCCCCAAATTGGCAAAGCTGACGACCGGCTTAATGGGCACTGTCGAAATCTCCGCAGTCGAACGCTGTGTTTTGAGTGTCGCCGTTACGTCGATGGATGCCGGGTCCAACGACGCTCCAGGCCCAAAGCGTGTGAGGTCAAGCGTCACAGGAAACATAGAACTTTCTCCGGCGGGCTTGGTTTGAACAATTCGCTCGACTTCCCGGCTGATGTCAATCTCGGGGCGTTGTCCGCCTGAAACCATCGACGCTAACAGGCTTTCTCGAAGTCGTGCGGTGGTGCTCGTTCGCTGCAATTGAGGCTCATCATCGTAGGCCAAAGTCAGATTGGCCATCGAAACGTCGAACTCCGCCGAGACCATTCGATCGACAATCACGGGCAACGTTCTTGGCTTCACAGAGAGAACAGCCAGGCCGTGTAACTCCGGCCATTGGTTAATTATGGCACGTTTCAACCCGTCCTGACTGAGGGCTACCGATACGGGTCCGATGGATGTCTCACTGATCGGAAGGCGAAGGTTTAACGGCTCGCGGTCTCTAAGCGATTTCAAAGTCTTCCGTGGGCCGGATATCTGAAGTTCGTATCGATCCGGCGTTTCTTCCATGTCTGGTTCGACGATCGTGTCTACTTCTGTTGATGGCATTGGCTCGATCGTCAGTCTGACGGTAGCGATATCGTTGACGAGCCTATCCGCGCTCGCCCAAACGATGAGCGTGATAACAGCCGTCATGCTAAGCAGCTTGAGTTGTTCCATCGTGCGATACCTTGTCCGCCTCAACGCTGGCCGAGGACTTTTTTTTCTGCAGTCGTTTTCGCGAAGGTGTTGCGGTCAGCTCTTTTGTCAGTGTGTCGCGTAGGGAGTCCGGGTTTAACCCGCGACGCAATCGGCCTTGAATGGCTACCGATATCGTCCCCGTCTCTTCACTAACGATTACCACAACGGACTCGGTTTCCTGGCTCATTCCAATGCCGGCGCGGTGTCGGCTCCCCAGCGAGCGATCTACTTCGCCGGATTCCACCAATGGAAACTGGCAACCTGCCGCGAGCAAGCGCCCATGACAGACGATGACACCCAAATCGTGCAACGGCGTGCCCGGCCAAAAAATCGTCTCCAACAGCTCGATCGTTAAATCCGAATCAATGCGCACACCCGATTCAAGAAACGCACCGATTTCGCCGGTTTGCTCTATAGCTATGAGTGCCCCAATTTTATTTTTCGAGAGCCTTTCTGTTGCGGAAACGATTGGCTCGATTACCTGTTCACCTTGTTTGACCCAGCGTCGCATCCATCCCCCAGTGCCGAGCTTGAGCAGCATTCGTCTCAGCTCCGTTTGAAACGCCACGAGTGAGACCAGAAAAACGCCGAGCAAAAAATAAGGGTAAAGCAGCTTGATGCGCTCCGACTGAATCTGTTCGGCAATCAGCCAAACGATTGCAAAGCTCACGGCCAGGATTGTGAAGACCGCCCGAACGAGCCTCGCACCGCGCGTTCCCTGAAAGAATCGAAGCGTCGTGTAGATGACGCTTGCGATTAGCAGCAATTCGATTAGCGCGGTGAATGGACGATCCAGTATCCGATCCAGGACGGATTGAGCGCCTGTAATGAGATCAATTTGGGCAAGCGTCATAATACGCTACATGGATGCTGAGCCTACCGAAGATGCACGGCCCTGCGATGGGGCGATTTCACTATAAAGAATTATCGTGCGACCGCAAATTTCTGCACCATTGCGGATGGTCATGAACGTTCGAAAGGGTGTGGCGGCTTGATGTACGCGCAGCCGCCCTGACGTTTGGTGTTCTTTCAGCTCGGCACGTTACAGTTGCGCCATTGGACATACAGAATTCGTTACGGAGTTGGAGTCAGAACAACGTCTACATCATCGGTTGTTTCACCTGCCGTCACATCCACCCCGACAACACTGGCATCGTCGTAGCCGACCAGAGAGAACTCAATGTCGTACACACCGGCCAGAAGGCCAACCAGTGTGAAACTTCCATCCGCTTCCGTTGCAGTGCTGCCGACATCCGCGCCGTCAAGAAAGGCAGTGACGACCACGTTTTCGAGTGGGATACCGGTTGGATCGGTCACCAACCCGCTCACGCTGCCTGCATCAACCAAGTCGATTAGCTTCATAGCTAATGACGGCGAAAACTTGAAGTTGCGTATTCCATCGACCTCGTCAATTCGACCACCCGGAATGGGTTGAAAAGCTCTGCTCAAGTCAACGTCCAAGAGGAGCGTCGTCTCGACATCATTCTCAATGTCAAAGGAAAAATTGAGTTTGATGCCACTTTGCGACCCACTTGGTACCTTCAGAGGGAAAACGCGCCCATCTGTCAACGTCAACTCTCCGCCAGTAACAATCAAACGCATTTGCGTATACAGGCCGGCAGGAACGTCCGCCATCGCAAGGAGGTCAGTGCGGCCGTTCTGCAACTCCAGTAGGTTGAATGCTTCCTCGCCCTCAAAAATGACAATAAAAGAACCATCGTCATCTTCGTCATTGTTGCTTTCGCAGTCACTGTCAATTTCACAAGACGGGTAACAGCTTCCTGCAGAACAGGTTTCGTCCATACTGCAAACAACTGGATCAGTGATGCAATCACCGGTCGAAACATCGCACGAATCGAGTGTGCATTCATCACTGTCATCGCAATCAGCCGCAATGTTTTGACAGCCGTTGTTGAGGCACGAATCAGCCGTACATAGGTTGCTGTCATCGCAATCGGAAGCATCGGAACAAGTGATCACACATTCGCCATTGGCGCAAACCTTACCGGCGGGACATGCAAGTGGAGTGGTTGAGCAGACGCCCGTCGTCGAGTCGCAAGTATCGATCGTACATGTGTCCCCGTCATCGCACGTTACATCTGAGTATCGGCACGCGCCGTTGCTGCAGGTCTCTGTAGTACAGGCATTCCCATCGTCGCAATCCGAATCCTGCCCGCATGTAGATGCACACGAACCAGTTACGCAGACCTCGTCCACACCGCAAACGATATCGTTATTGACGCAGAGGCCGCTCGTTGGATCACAATCGTCTAGCGTACACGGGTCGGCGTCATCGCAGTCAGCCGGAACGGATATGCATGCGCCATCAACGCAACGAATTGGGCTACAACTTGCGAGGGGCGACGACTCATCTCGCCTGACCTCAACACGCGTTATGGTTACCAGTGCTTTTTCTATAAATTGAATCGGAAACGGCTTGTCCGTTATGAGAACCCGCAAAGATCCGGTGCCAACGGATGTTGCTCCTGGCTCTGTCGTATCTGCCATCCCGTCGCTCAGCGGAGGAGCCGAGGAACCGTTGTTGCAACGAATGGATGCAACGCTGAGTATCAAGCAAACGACAAAACCAACTGCGTACCTGCCCCTGCGAACCATCCTCATTCTCCTCGGCCCTGTACAGAGCCATCAAAGCCATCGTAGCTAACGGCCAAGTGGATCGCTGATTAGCCCATATTTACGAGTAAAAACGTGCTTGTCTACCAATCGTTGATTTCTATCCTACTACGATCTTTACCGCTTGGGTACGGCTCAGCCGAACAGGTTTGCCTAACGCGCAATCACAATGCGTCCGAGCAAGCCCCCGCTGCTTGGGGCGTCCTCGTGAACGGTAATTTCGGAACCAACATAAGACGTGGGCTGAATGAAGAACCCCCTTTTGTTTGGTGGGCCCGTCAGTTTAATCGCCATGACTCTGCCGTATCGAAGCCCCGTGACTCGATAGGTGGCGTTGGCCCCGGATAGAACGACGTTGTCGTGTAGAAAGAATCCAACGACCTCGCCAACTTTGTCGGAAAGCGCGGACTTCAATGTCGCCTCCAAGCCGGGGCTGCCGGTTATGTCATAAGTGGAAGCATAACCAGCGTCGTCGTGAAACGTCAGAATTGACGTTCCAACTTCAGACTCCATATCGCCCGCCGAGACCCCGTTCTGGATTTGTACGACCTCGGCGTCTACTCCTTGATTTCCCGTCCCGATATTGAGTACGCCGAAGTTGCCATCGCCTTCACTGTATCCAGAGCCTGACAAAGGGTACGGATATAGTCGGATCTCGCGAATTCCGTCGGAAGTGCCATCAACGGCGTTTGCGCCCTCGTTATAGCTGTATTGGTCACCGCCCTGAGTAAGTTCCGATGCGAAAGCATCTTTGTGAATCGTAAACGGCAAGAGGCCAGCTCCGGTTTGAGTGACCCTAACGCCACCAAACCGATCATCGAACACGGCTGTCGCAGTGGCAGTTGTCTCACCGAAGGTGGAGCCAAGCACGGGGGCGAACAGGAACTGAACGGCACCATTAGAAGCTTCAGCTGTCCGGCGTGCAGTCACCGAAATGGCAGTATAGTTTTCCTCCAAGCCGCCCGTCTGAATGGCGGACGAATTGGATGTCATGTCGATCCATCCCGGTACCATGTCTGCCGGTTCGATGTACATTCCGGGCGAGCCATAAGAAGGGTTGAGAGGTGAGACGGTGTCGACACGACTTTTGGCTATCGTTAATAACGAGCCCATGCTGCCTGTATCCCCCGTTCCTGCGCGCACGCGCATCATCTCGTCGGAAGTAAGAATGGATACGCCAGCAAGTGCTGCTGCATCCGCAGCCTTTTGCAAGTCGGCGCGGGCGTTATACAAGGCGCCAATGTCGACCGTAAAGGCTGCGAACCCCAATATGAGCACCAATATAACAGTGACTTGAACGGCAACGACACCGCGTCGGCGATTGCTCAAGCGCGCTAATCGACCTTGAAGAATCATGTCCCTTTTCCCCTCTCTCTGACCAGGCGGCTGCAATTGTCAACAATTGGCGACGGCTCTTGAAGCCATCAATGTTTGAGGTGCTCCGACACCTTTCATCCGAAAAACGATACCGGACGTGTTCATCAAGATTGTCCGGTAACTTGCTTCTTACCTTGCTGGATGTGATTGAGCCCCGTTTCAGCAATTGACAAACGTGACCAAGTTTGAGCATACGATTTGATGGGAAGATAGGCAAAGCGCTGTCGATTTTTCTCTGCCGGTTTTTATGCGGACTACGTTTGTCGACTTGGTTAGCCGGTAGGGTGCGTCCCGGACGCACCACTTATTCTGAGGGAGGAACTGCGCGCAACCTGTTCAGTGCCAATCAAAACCGCACCAGAAACACTGCTTTGCCTTTGGTGTTCGTACGATTCGATTGCACTCAGGGCACCGGTTTATGAATACACGGCTCCCTTGCTCTGCCAAGACTCGTTTGGCCACATTATTGCGAAAAGCGGCATGTCCATCGCGTAGGGCGTTATTGATAAGCGGGTCGTCCAAGTGCGCCCATCGTTCGCCAATCTTCGCTCGTAGCGCGGAATTCGGAGAGTCACAATTGTCCATTTTTTGACGTGCATGTGACGCTTTATAGGTCGCCTTCTCAGACTCTGTAAGCAATTCCCAATAGTGCCTACAAATGTAATTGCCCAACTCGTTGTCATCATTGTATTCAATGTTCATAATTTCACGAGGCTTCAGAATAACAAGGCTAACGATGCTCAAGGTACCAATTGTATGGGCGACGCGATTAACCTGTTTCTGCAACCATGATGACGAATAATTGACGTTCCAAAGTCTCAATACGAAACGTCAAAGGAAATCCGTCGAGCCGTCTTTCCGATGCCTACTTCTCCAACTTGCCCCGTAGTTCTTTCACCTCGTTCTCCAATGCTTGCAGGCGTTTGATGAGTGCTGGGAGTTTCTTGGTGGCAGCCATGACTCGCTTGGTGTCGCGGGCATCTTCTGCGGGGAGGCCTAAGACGGTCATGCCGGGCTTGATGTCGCTGGTGACGCCCGACTGGCCTGCTACGGTTACATCGTCGCCAACGTGTACATGTCCTGCGACGCCCGCTTGGCCTGCAATCGTGACATGATTGCCGACGTTGGCCGAGCCAGCCAGCCCGACCAGGCCAACGAACATGCAATCCTTGCCAATTTTTGTGCCATGGCCAACGACTACGATGTTGCCGAATTTTGTTCCTGATCCGATTTCCGTTTGGCCAAGCGTGGCTCGATCGATCGTGCAGTTTGCACCGATTTCGACATCGTCACCTAGAACGGCGCGTCCGACCTGTGGAATTTTGATCCACTTACCTTCGTATGGTGCATAGCCCAGCCCGTCTTCGCCGACGACCGAGCCTGCATGAATCGTGACGCGATGGCCGACCTCACAACGATCGTAGATGACCACGTTTGGAAAGAGGATGCAGTCATGCCCGATTTGTGTCCCCTCGGCGACATAGCACCCCGGATAGATTGTGCAGTTGTCACCGATGGTCACGTCTGCGGCTATGGTCACGCCAGCAGCGATATTCGCATTGGCGCCGATGTTCGCGCTTGCGTGAATCTCCGCGCTCTCGCTCTTGCCCCATTGCGGGTGTTTGCGATAGCCGTGAAGCGTGATGATGGCAAGCGTAACGGCTGCATACGGCTCAGCGCACCGAATTGCGGAAAGCCCGGCGGGCACATCGAGGTCATCTTTCAGAATGACTGCAGAAGCGCGGGTCTGGGCAACAGCGGACTCATACTTCGGATTGGCTAGGAAGGTGATCTCGCCGGACTTGGCGCCTTCGAGTGTGTTGACCGCATGGACGGCGCAATCTTTGCCTTCAAGTCGAGCGTCAAATCCTTGATCTGATAAAATCTTACAAAGTTCGCTGAGTTGTTTTTCTGCCAAGGTTGTTTCTCATTGGAAAGGGCGCCGCGGTTCGTTTGATACCGCTTTCGGTCGATGCCATAGCCCAGCCTTTGTGCGAATGTCTGCGGGGCAAGCTCATGTGGATTCCATCGCACGCCAAGCTCAGGCGTAACCGGGTTGGATCAGAAATCTACCATATGGGCATTTTAGGGATGCCGTTTCCGAGCTGTCAAACCACAGGCCATTTCGGGGCGTCCTGCATGCGTATTCGGAAATTGTCAGCGAGCGAATATCCAGTTCCGGCTTGGGAATCAACAGGCGGTTATTGGCGTTTATGGGTATGTGGATATACACTGACGCGATAAAGCGGGTGTTTGCTCAGCGGAATTCGGCGCGGCTGGGCCATCGAGATGCGCGATTGTGCTCCTCAGGTGTGGAGTCGGGGGCGGTCGCAGGAAAAACAAATAGGAAAGTTCCTTGAACGAGATATTTTTCTGGGTTGTTCTTGTCGTTTTTGGCGTTGCAACAGCTACTTTGGCCGTCTACGGGCTACACCTTTATGTGCTGCTAGTGCTCTTTCGCCGTCGGAAGGGCGAGAAGTGCGAGACCCAAAGTTCGGTTATCGAGAGCTTCCTGCGCAATAGCGACCGCGAAAGCTGGCCTGTCGTTACCAGCCAAATCCCCATATACAATGAAGCGGATGTTGCGGTGCGGGTGATTCGAGCTGTGGCTGCAATGGATTATCCAGCAGCCAAACACGAAATCCAAGTGCTCGACGATAGTACGGACCATACGCGCGTGCTAATCGATGGGGTCGCGCGGGAACTTCAATCGGCAGGAATCGATGTGAGGGTCGTTCGCCGGCCGACGCGAGAAGGCTATAAGGCGGGCGCATTGGCGCATGGATTGGCGATGGCTCGCGGGCAGTATGTTGCTGTTTTCGATGCCGACTTCGTTCCGCCAGCCGGGTTTTTGCACAAAGCTGTCCCTCTGCTCGAAGAGGATGAAGGGATTGCATGTATGCAGGGGCGGTGGGAACACCTCAACCAAGACGAATCCTGGCTCACTAAAGCGCAAGCGCTCGGGATCGACGGCCATTTTGCGATCGAGCAGGGAGCACGCGCGTGGAACGGCTTGATGATGAACTTCAACGGCACGGCGGGGGTTTGGCGAAAGTCCGCCATTGATGATCCAGCTGTCGGAGGCTGGAGTGGTGATACGCTTACGGAAGACCTGGACCTTTCTTACCGCGCTCAGCTTGCGGGTTGGCGGATTGATTATTGCCTGGAAATGGGTTGTCCGGCGGAACTACCCGGCACCATCAGCGCGCTGAAGAGCCAACAACGTCGATGGGCGACGGGTTCCATTCAGGTTGCCGTGAAATTGCTGCCAAGGATATGGCGTGCAAAATTATCATTTGCGCAAAAGCTGGAGGCGGCACTGCATCTTACGCACTATTCAGTAGCTCTTTGGATGCTGCTGTTGGCGCTCGTTGCAAGGCCTATGCTCTTGGTTTTCGACGAAGGGCGTTTGTTTTCCCATGATACATTTTGGGTGGCGTGGTCGTTCATTCTGTTCGCTGCGTTTGCGCCTTCGTTGGTGTACGCCTATGCGAGATACAGTTTGGGCGGGCGGTGGTCCGGGTTTCGAGTGATCCCATCCATGTTTGTCCTGGGGTGCGGATTGTGCGTGAACAACACCATTGCCGTTGTGCGTGGGTTGTATCTTCACGGCGGTGAGTTCGTTCGCACTCCGAAGTCCGGCAGCGATGCGAATCAAGCGCAGCGGTCCAGTTATGCCACGATGCAAGGGCAAATGTGGATTATCGAGTTGGCGCTGGGCATTTATTCGGCGATTTCCTTTGTCATCTATTTCACGCAGTACAGCCGAGCATTCAGCTTTTTCCTTTTCATGTATGCCGTCGGGTTCACGGTGGTAGGATGGATGTCCAGACCCAGGCGTGAACATGTCACGTTGGATAGGCCCGCGCCGGTTGTCGGGCTGCTGGGCTCAAACATCCCGGCAACGGATCCGTCCGCTTCGCCGTAGTTTTGATTGCGGCGCAAGCTCAGAGTTGCCCGACGCTCTTGCATGTCCTGTGTCGCTTACACCCGGTGCGTGAAACGTCTCGTGGTCAAGTCTCTTCTTTGTATGTGATTTCGCGTTGAACAAAACGACGATCACGATTCCGCCAGTCGATCCAATCAACCAAGGTGGAAAATGTAGGTCCATTACACGTTTAGTGGTGGTCGGCTGGTTGCTGCTCCTGATTTTTGTCGTGCTGGTGGCTGCTATCGGCGGCGTTGAACGTAACGTACGTTTGTTTCAGCTGGCGTATCTGATCGGCTTTGCAGGTTTTCTAATCCTCGTACGCGTTGTTCTCAAGGCACAAAGCAAACACCTCGGTTCTTGGCCTTGGTGGATAGTCGGGGCGGTCGTGCTTCGCGTGATCCTGATTCAAGCTGAGCCGAGCGACGATGTGTATCGATACGTTTGGGAAGGGCGGATTCAACTCGCGGGCTTTAACCCATACGAGCTTTCGCCGGATGATCCCATTCTGGAGCATCTTCGCGATGATGACTGGGCCAAGATCAACCATCGCGACTATCCAGCTATCTATCCTCCGGTCGCGCAAATGACATTTCTATTTGTGACATGGATTTGGCCGTCTGTCTTGGCTATTAAAGTGTTCTTAGTGCTTGCGGATTTATTGACGATAGCCGTCTTGGGTTCGTGCCTTCGTGCGATGAAGCTGCCTCCGCACCGCGCGATGATCTATGGCTTGTGCCCGCTTGTCTTGTCATCCATTGCGATGGAAAGTCATTTGGACAGCTTGATGCTGCTGCTTGCGGTAACGTGCATACGACTACTCATGACCAAATACATTGGCGTCGCCGCGGTGTTTTTGGGGCTGTCGATTTCGACGAAACTTGTTTTGGTGGTTCTTGTTCCCTGGATTATGTTCCGCAGCTTCAAAGCGACGCTTGTTGTATTGATCGCCTTTTCGCTGACCTATGTTCCGTATTGCCTGGCCGGCTGGGACCTTGTGGAGAGCTTACGGCGATTCGGACAAAGTGGCGAGTTCTTCAGTCTTCTTGGCACGCTAGGCTTGGTCGACTTCGATACGTTCGTGGAACGAGGATTGGTTGGTGGCGTTATTGTTTTTGGTGTACTTTCCCTGGCGAGGCGTGAGCATAGCTTTTCGCGATATGCGTCAGACGTCGTAGGGTTACTCCTTTTGCTCATGCCGATCGTTCACGCATGGTATTTGACGTGGGCGATTTGCTTTTGTGTTTTTCGAGCACGCATGTGTTGGCTCTTCGCAGCTTGCGCGATGGTCGTGTATTACGAAGCGCAGCAAGTGCGCGTCGAAACAGGCGTGTGGGATATGCCCGCATGGGCGCCGATGGTCGTGTGGGGTGCGTTTGGCGCTGGGTCGATTATTGACGCTATGTTGTCACGCCGAAACGTTGAAGGGGCGCAATTGGGCGTCGGATAGAGAAACGATTTTACCTTTAGTATGCCGTTTAGATCATCAAGGCAGCATCGGTTCATTGCGTGTTCGCTTGCCCGGTTTTCTGTTCCGCGTTTCTTGTGATTGGAAACTTCTTACGCAAGATACCCGTTGGAGCTTGACCGACGACGATATAGCCGTCATCTTCGACCTTTCGGAGATAGCGATTCAGCGTCCCCATGGCGTCACCGAGTCGCTGGACGGCGAGGACGGCTGCCTCATAAAGCCTTTCATCTCGAACAAGCAAGCCTGCGGAACCTTCCCCTTTGGAAACATGATACAATACGCTCGATATGCTTTTTGCGCTGTCGTCCAGATTCTCAAGTACTTCATTCAATCGAGCGAATGAGCCTTCCAGATTGCTCTCGATACGTTCGATGCCCGTGTTGACGTTCTTGGAGATGTGCCGGCTTTCTGTTTCCCACAATTCAACGGTTCGTTTCAATGCAGTCGTGGTATCGCGCAAGTCGCGAACGACTTCCTTGGCATCTTCCTGAATGTTTTCGTCGCCGAGTACTGAATTGAGGTTCATCATCAGATCGTCGATTCGCTCAACGGCAGTAGAGAGGTTGGGCGTCAAGCCTCGCTCAGCGGCTCCGGGTACAGAAACATCGGTCACTGTTCGCTGCTCCAACATGCTGGATAGGTTGGTACCCACCGGTGCCCATTCCCTTGTCAAATCACCGATGTGTCGAATCGTTCGTTCGAAGTTTTCGATCATATCTCGCGTGACAAGTTCGCCGATCATGCTACGCATTTCGCCGGGGATTGTTGCCATTTTCTTTGGAAGGGGGCCTGATGATACGTTGGGGTCTACCACGATATCGACTCGGCCCATTCCGACACCTAGAAGCGCCCCGTATACGCGTGCCTTGGCCCCCTGTGGAATAATGTACTGCGTGCCGATTAGTGTCACGACATCGACTCCGCGATCCGGCCTTTGTAGGTCGGCGAATTCAAGTGCGGTAACCCTGCCAATTTCGACGCCGTTGAATTGGACGGGACTTCCTTCGCTCACGCCGCTTAGCTGGGTGATTCCTGTTATGCGCAGTTCCCAATCGCCACGACCGAGCCAGCTTGGGGTCTCGCCAAACCACACCATTAAGATGCCAAGCGCGCCCAGTGATACGAGTACAAATACGCCGACAAGAAAGTTTCGAGTCACTTCCTTCATGGAATCATCCTTTTGATCGCAAGCTATCCAACACTTCGTCTGAACATCGGCCTTCGACAAACTCGAGGACTCTTGGGTTATCTGTCTTCATGATCGTTTTGGGCGTTCCGTCAAAGACGAGTTTGCCCTTCCGCAGCATGACTATTCGATCCGCAACTTTTAGCGCGCTGGCCATGTCATGCGTCACCACAACACTCGTTACAGCCAGCTCCGTTTTGAGTTTCAGGATTAACTCGTTGATTTCATCTGCGCGAGGTGGGTCCAGCCCGGTGGTCGGCTCGTCATATAGAATTAACTCCGGGTCCAACGCAATGGCTCGCGCGAGCGCAACGCGTTTTTTTTGTCCGCCGGAAAGCTCGGAAGGCCATTTCGGTTGCAGGCCGTCCAGCCCAACCATAGCCAGTTTTTCGCTTACCGAGTCCTCGATTTCACTTTGCTTTCGCCTTGTGTGCTCGGCTATTGGGAAGGCCACGTTTTCTCCGACGGTCATCGAGTCAAACAGGGCGCTCAATTGAAAAAGGAATCCGAATCGTGGACGAAGTATAGCGAGCTCGCGTTCAGCCATGTTGTCAATGCGTTGGCCTCCGAAATGCACTTCACCCCGGTCAGGCTTAATGAGCCTTACAATGTGTTTGAGGATGACACTTTTTCCGGCGCCTGATTCACCAATAATGACTGTTGTTTCGCCAGCCTTGAGTGACAAGTTCACGCCTTCGAGTACGACAAGTGGGCCGAAACGCTTGTGAATGTCCACGAGGCGTACCAGGGGGTCATGTTGGGTGGGGGTGTTGAGGGTCATTGTGGTTGCCGTCACACCAAGCTCTTGAGTCCATACAAGGCACGATAAAGCCCTGAGAAAAACGTGCCAATGAAGAAGTCCGTCACGAGGAGCACGATGAAACTGATTACGAAAGACTCGGTGCATGCTCGACCGACACCCTCTGCACCATTCCGGCAATGAAACCCTTTGTAACATGCGATGAATCCGATGGCGGCGCCGAATACCACACTTTTCAAGAAACCCACCATGATGTCCCATGTTTCCATCGAATAGGCGATGTAATACCAATAGGGGCTTGACGGAATATCTTTCATCACGACGGCGACGAACCACCCAGCGAGTGACCCAAATATGTCACAAGAAAAAGTCAAGAGCGGAGCGAAAAGCATGCAGGCCAGGAATCGTGGCACGACGAGTTGGCGGATGGGGTCCGTTCCCATGACGGTGAGCGCGCTGATTTGCTCGGTGACACGCATGGTTCCGAGTTCTGCAGTGAGCGCACCGCCTACCCGCCCGGCCAGCATGACACCGGCAAGAACCGGCCCAAGCTCGGGGATCAGCGTCGCAGTGAGGAGTACGCCCATTCGCTGCTCGAAGCCCGCGGCGTGCAACTGATCGTAGCTCTGCACGGCGAGCACAAGGCCGACAAATGTGCCGGTTATAATGATAACGGGGAGCGTTCGGTTGCCTACTTCGTAAAGCAAAGGCATGGTGCGCTTCCAGGTTCGCCATTGAAACAATCCGGGCAGCAACCATCGCATCATTTGCCATGAAAAGAATGCAGCCCTCCCTAGTGATGCGAGTGAATCGAAAGTTTTTGAACCGATGGCGATAAACACTAGATTGGCCCGTGATTGACATCCGTTTCAAGTGTCACGCAGCAATGAAGTATGTACCGCTCCTCACGACCACTGTCAATCGTTTTCTTCGCTTGCGGCACAATCCCACAAGGATATGATCTTTATACATGCCTACTTCTCGTTTGGCTGCGTCGATTGTTGTGCCGACTTATTGCGAAGCGCCGAATCTCGCGGCGCTCGCTGAACGTGTCTTTGGCGCCACCAAAGAGGCACGGATTGAGGCTGAGCTTATCATTGTTGATGATGATTCGCGGGACGGGACTGAGCGGATTATCGAGGAATTGAGCAAGAAATATCCGGTTCGTTTGCAGGTGCGCACCGAAAGCCGAGGACTCTCAAGTGCGGTGCTCGCGGGATTTCAGCTGGCGAAATTCGACCATTTCGTTGTTCTCGATGCGGATTTGCAGCACCCGCCCGAGATGATTCCGCAATTGTTGGAAACGCTCGACCAGCCAGGCTGTGACTTTGCGATCGGTACACGCTATGGACCAGGTGGCCAAATCGACATGCATTGGCCGTTTCATCGGCGCGTGATCAGCTGGGTGGCTACGGCGCTCGCTAGGCCTTTGGCGCCGCTTAGCGATCCGATGTCGGGGTTCTTCGCGATTCATCGCAAAACCTGGGAGCGTGCGAATTTGCTCAATCCAATCGGCTACAAGATTGCGTTGGAGTTGTATGTGAAATGTAGCTGTTCGAAGCCAATCGACGTACCGATCCGATTCGCCAAGCGGCACGCCGGCGAGAGTAAGCTCAATTTTCGGGAGCAGATTCGGTATGTAAGGCATTTGGCGCGATTGTACTTGTATCGGTTTCCCATTGTCATTGGGTCAGTATTGATGCTCCTGATCGCCGGGGTTTTATGGATGCTGATGTTGAATGCGAATTAGAGCTTGCTCAAGTGCTTGCTATCGCCAGCAAACCTGGTAGGTGTAGACATTATGTCGTGTGACCCAAAACCTCCATCCAACGAACCCGCCATTCGCGTGGTGATGATGCCCAGAGACACAAACGGGCAAGGGACGATTTTCGGTGGCGTGATTTTATCGCTCATTGACCAGGCGGCGTATGTGGAAGCTGTTCGTCAAGCCCATCACCGGTATGTGACGGTAAAGTTCAAAGAGGTTGAATTTCACGAACCCGTTTTCGTTGGAGATGTGCTCAGCCTTTATGCGAATGCCACGCGCATCGGTCGGACGTCGATTGATATTCACATTCGGGCGTGCGCTCGTCGAAGGGATAATCTTGAAGAGGTCGTCAAGGTGACGGAAGCGGATGTCGTTTTCGTTGCGATCGATGAGCAGGGTAAGCCGACGCCCGTTGTCAAGCAATAATACTCAGGCGCGGTGTCGAGTTTCAACAATCCTGAAAGAATCATGGTGACGCTATCTTTCTCCCGCATTCGGAGCAGGCGCCCGACACATTGCCGGTCAGGTCGTAGCCGCAACTCCCGCATTGTCCTCGTTTGCGTCGGAGTCGTGGCAAGAGTATGGCCTTAGCTACGACAAAAATTGGGTATGGCGAAACAACTGCCCAAGCCAGCCAAAGTGGAATGTAGCACCAGTACCACGTCATCCGCCCAAAATCCCTCGTTTCGAAGCACAGGGTGGCATTTTGCCTGGACCTGAGCCTTGAGCGAAGGTGATCGTTCGATTTACGTTTTATACTTTGCCAATATCCTTCTGGGAGATCGTCACCTTCGATATCCCTCGCGACTTTGCACATGGCAACCATGTTTCGCCTGTTCCAGCCGATACCGCCCCACATCCGATCAGTACCGCGAACCTTTGTGGCCGCAAAGAGCCAAAGGTCACGCTGAAACTCCATGGTTCGGATGCCCGCTGAATCGACTCGGTCAGGGCGGATCTTGGGATGCCAATAGTTATGCCAAGCTGATACGCAACACATTGCGGTCAGAGCCAAGGAGGCGGGAACCAGAATGCAAAGAGCAATACGTCTCACGAAAAGTCTCCGTCATGCGGAGTCTAAACCTGATGTGCCGCGGACTCAACGTTGTCGTCGATTTGTTGCTGCGAGGATTTTTCGCCATCAAAGCTGAAGAGGATTTGATCGTCATCGATACGGGCTGCGAGATGTACGGGTCTTTTCCAGATTTTTTGTAGCTCTTTGAGCGTCGCCATCGCGTACTTGATTTCCAAATCCGGCCCGTTGTGACGATGTGCCAGATAAAGCTCACCCCGATTGCGATAATTGCCATCCACGACATAAATATAAGGCTGGGCGTGGTTCGTCAGCATAAAAAGCATTTGCTGCTTAATCTGGTTGAAATCACGGTTCACGACGACCATCTTGCCGGTCGCGGGGTCGTATCGATAGTGGTAGAGGTCTTGCTCGTCGACGAACTCTGGTGTCAGAAACTCGTCAAGAAACGTGACGTCATTGTATAGCTCGCGCACTTCGTAGATTTTTCGTCTGCCCGGTGAGTCCTTCCCCACGACGCGCCCTTTAATCTTCTTATCTCGGCCCCATTTTCGGCGTTCGGTCATGTCGGTACATGCGTCATACTCCGGGCCATAGCGCCCCGTGTTCCATCGTTTTTCAATATCGCGGAGAAGCTCGATTCCCAGCTTATAGGGGTTCAGTCTGCCAGGCGAGGTAGCGAGTGTTCCCGCGTGGTGCTCGCAATAGTCGATCAGCTCCGCGTCCGTGAGAATGTAATTGGTCATCAATGTAGAGTGCCAATAGCTTGCCCATCCTTCGTTGAGGATTTTCGTCTGCCCTTGCGGTGCAAAGTAGTAAGCCTCCTGGCGGATGATGGAAAGGATGTCTGCTTCCCAATCCGCCAGCGGAGCATTTTGCAGCAGAAACAGCAACACATCGCGCACGGGCGATTCCGGGAATGCAGTATTGGCGATTTGCTCCTCTTCCAGTTGCTCTCTGCGCTCGCTTGCAAGATCAGCCGGCGGGTTGATGTAGCGGTCCATGTAAGGTTTAGCTGGATATCGCGTGACGTTGTTCCCGTTGGTTTCGGAGCTTTTGTCTTTTTGAGCATTCATGGGTGCGGCGTGGGTTTCCGCATGCCGGCGCATGAATACGGAGTGTGGGTCGATCAGGTTTTCGAGTGCCAGATAGGTGTCGATTGTTTGTTCTACTGCTTCGATGCCTTGGCGATCCACATGCCTTTGAATGCGCGTTGCGTGATTGGCCATTTCATCAATCATTTTTCGGTTGGTCTTGCTGAACCAACGATTGTTCTTGAAGAAATCGCAGTGAGCATACACATGGCCGATGACGGTCTTGTGGTCCACCGGCAGGTTGTCATGAAGCAGGTATGCGTAACACGGGTTGTTGTTGATGACCATCTCGTAAATTCGGCCCAGGCCATATTGGTGTTGCTTTCGGAGTTTTTCATACTCCATACCGAAACGCCAGTGTGGGTATCGTCTTGGAAACCCGCCATACGCAGCGACCTGCGACATTTGGTCTGACGTGAGCATTTCAAACACGGTCGGGTAGAAGTCGAGGCCTTCGCGTCTGGCGTGCTCGGCTATGATTTCTGCCTGCTGAGCAATTTCTTTAGGAAGTGGTTTGTTCATGGCTGAACTTACAAGGTCTTTCCCGCGAAGGTCAAAATGCTGTCACGATTTTCGAGGATCAAAACGAGCCTGGCCACAACATAAGCCTCTGATTGCGGGTTCGATTATTTCCCGGGTGTAAAAAATGTCTTGATGCTGTCGTATATGTCGTCCTTTGTGTTGACTCGACTCGTAATGATGTTTTCCTCTTCGGAAAGGTGTTCATGAAGCACGTTAATGAAATTGCCGCTTCCATAGGCGCTTGCGACCTGGCAATAACCAAACATATTCACGTTGGGAAGCATGGCCTCTCGCAAAACGGTACAGCATTCCCTGCTGTCCGACTCGCTGCTGTTATCACCGTCAGAAAAATGGAAAAGGTAAATGTTCCATTCCGATGGAGCGTAGTTGTTTTCAATGAGTTCGCGTGCGACGCGAAATGCGCTACTGATTCGCGTTCCGCCGTCCTCTCGGATGCGGAAGAAGGTCTCGCGATCGACTTCGCCAGCCCGGACGTCGTGGACAATGTACCGACTTTCGATTCCCTGATAATTCCTGCGTAGCCAGGCGTCGATCCAAAATGCTTCGAGCCTAACCAGCTCTTTTTGTTCGTCGCCCATGGAGCCGGAAACGTCCATCATGTAGATAATGACCGCATTGGATTGAGGGCTTAGCACCGTCTTCCAACTTCGATAGACTTTGTCTTTGCGTTCAAAAACCACTCGTGGCGAATTGGGGTCGTAAAGCCCGGACATGATCTGCCTGCGAAGTGCCCGGCGGAATGTCCTCTTGAAATGACGCAAGGATTCCGGACCCGTTTGACGAATGCCTGTGTAGCGATCGCGCTCAGAAGTAATTCGATGTTTACCCTTGGGTTGAATTCGAGGAAGCTGAAGCTCTTCGCCGAGGATGTCTGCCAGTTCGTCGAGCGAGACATCTACTTCGAGTATGTGATTGCCTTTTTCCGTGCCGCCGGGGCCCATGCCCCCTTCGCCTTGCACGTCATCTCCGGGTTTCCCGTCGCCCTTGCCGACGCCTGCATCGTTGTTGTCGCCGTATCGAAAGTGAGGTGTGTCGATACCATGAACCGGAATGCTAATAAGCTTCTTGCCCTCTCTGCCTAGAAGCTCTCCTCGTGTCAGGAACTTGCGGAGGTCGTCGCGTATACGCCCTTTGACGATCTTGCGAAACCGTTGGTGATCGTTGTTGATTTGAAGTATCATATCGACTTGCACCAAACGATCGGATGCAATTCTCCTTCAAGTCCATTGCGTGATTCCGTTCACGGAAAACTCCGAGTCCGACGCAACTTGCCTTGTTTCTGCCAATTGCGTATCGCTGCTGTGATGTATTGTTTCAGCAAAAACAAGAACAACGATGTATCTGAAGCCGTTGTATTGAGCCTGTTCTGTCTATTCTTCTTTTTGCTTCGTGTCGCCCCTCGCGAAAATGCTTGCGACGTAGTTCAGCACGTCCGTCGCGCTGGTCTCGTTGTAGCCAAAGTATTTGATCAGCCGTTGTTTAACGACGTCGATTTTCGCCTGTGTCTCGTCATCCACTACGCCTGAGACGACATTTTTTAGCTTGATGGTATCGCGCTGATCTTCAAACAATTTGAGTTCCAGCGCCTTGTGTAATCGGGCATTTGTATGAAACTCGAATTTCTTTCCGTCGAGAGATAGCGCACCGATGTAGTTCATGATTTCCTGACGGAAGTCATCTTTGCGCGTGTCGGGAATCTCGATCTTTTCTTCGATCGAGCGCATGAGCCTTTCGTTTGGCTCCTCGTCCTTGCCGGTATAGCGGTTTCTGACCTTCTCGTGTTGGGTGTAGGCTCGAACGTTGTCAATGTAGTTGGAGCAAAGTCTGGCAATGGCGTCTTCATCCGCACTGATGGCTCGCTGCACCTCTGACTTGAGGATGTCTTCGTATTCTTCGCGCACCATGCCGAGCAGCTCTCGGTATCTGGTCTTCTGTTCTTCGTCTGTAATGAGGCTATGGTGAGCGAGACCGCCTTCAAGCTCATTCATCAGCATGAAAGGGTTGATGCATTTTTCCTGTATTGCCTGGTCGTTGACAAGGCAGTTGGATAGCTTGTCCTGGATGTATCGTGGGCTAATCCCCTGCATGCCCTCTCGCGGCGATTCTTCCTTGATCTCGCGGACCGAGTCTTCGGTGAAGTTCGGAATACTCTTGCCGTTGTAGAGCTTGAGTTTCTGAGTCAGCGTCAAACCCGCTTTCTTGGGGTCTTCGAGTCGCGTCATGACTGCCCACATGGCGGCTACTTCGATTGTGTGCGGGGCAATGTGAATCCCGCGAATGCGGTCCTTGTTGAAGTCCTTCGTGTAGATCGCGATTTCATCGTCGAGTTTGCTGTTGTAGGGTACGTCGATCTTGATCGTTCGATCTCTAAAAGCCTCCATGAGTTCGTTTGATTGGAGCTTCTTGTACTCCGGCTCGTTCGTATGCCCGATGATGACTTCGTCGATGTGCGTCTGGGCGAATTTCTTTGGCTTAATGACGTGCTCTTGCGATGCGCCGAGCAGGTCATACAGAAACGCGACATCCAACTTCAACACTTCGATAAACTCGACCAAGCCACGGTTTGCGACGTTGAGTTCCCCGTCGAAATTAAACGCCCGTGGGTCGCTGTCGCTGCCGTATTCGGCGATCTTGCGATAGTTGATATCTCCCGTCAGCTCAGTTGAATCCTGGTTCTTCTCGTCTTTGGGCTGAAAAGTCCCAATGCCCACACGATCTTTTTCACTGAGAATGACTCGCCTTACGCGAATGTGCTGCAAGACTTCTCTCCAGTTGCCGTCATATTTCACTAGCAGATCGTCAAACATTCTTCTGCAGAATGGATCCAGCGCGCCCTCGATCCTCACTTGCTGACCTTCGCTCAGATCGCGATTGATCTTCTCAAAGACAGCTTTCCGCGCCTCAATTGGAATCAGCTTTAGCGGGTCTTCGTGCATCGGGCATGTGTGGCAAACGGTCTTCCCTTCTTCGTCCGGAAGGTGCCAGGAGAACGTATACAGTGCCCCTTCGTCCAGCTTGGAGTAGTGCTCCAGCCCTTTCTTGAGCAGCCGGGCTATGGTGCTCTTGGACGATCCGACAGGCCCATGCAGCAGCAGGATTCGTCGTTCAGTGCCATACCGATGCGCTGCAGACTTAAAAAAGTCCACAAGATTCATCAGTGCGCGATCCAAGCCAAAGATGGCGTCTGCTCCATTGTCGATCGGGTCGGAGAAGAAGTTATACCGAACGTATTCCTCGCGCAGCCATTTGTATCGTTCGCTGCCGAAGCTCATAATCATGTCATAGATACGTTGGAAAGCATTGCGCGCAATTCGTGGGTCTTTCGTTACCAAACTCAAATATTCCTCAAACGATCCCTCCCAGTGTTGCTGGCGAAAATCGTTGGCGTCGAGATTTTGTTCTACAAGCGAAAGGATTTCTTGGGCATTTGTCATGAGCGAAGCTCTCCCAGAAGATTTGCCTAACTTCTCAACATGCGCGGGCGACCGCTCTTCGACGCGATTTATTCCCGTGCAAGAGAAGCAGAGGCAAATTGGCCTACCAATGCTTACGGCGGACTTGGTCTCGAAGTTATTCCAACGACTCCGATAACCCCTAAATCGTATGATTCGTCATAGGGTCAAGTCAACGAATCACGACGATTAACTACTTCCCACCGAACGACTTAGGAGCGATTCATCGGGTCAATCGCCCCTGTGCGCGCGAACGCGCCAGCATCACTATCGGCTAGCGGTCTTTGTCCCCATTCGCAATTTCCGAGGTCCTTCATTATCGAGCAACGAAGGCTTATCAGACTCCGAAACCACGATGTCTTGTGTTGGCTGATATCGAAGGTCAGCATGTTGAGTTTGATGGCTTTGGCGTGGTTTAAGTTGGGTGGAATAGCCCGGCGATTCAACTATGTGGTGTCGCCGGGAAAGTCATCGATCATTGCACGGATGCGCTGCGTAGCAACGAGTGCGTCTTGTTGCGATATTATCGCACTACAAATACAAATCCCGCATCGCGCTGCGCCGAGTACTTTTTCAATATTTGTTTCGTCGATCCCGCCAATCGCAACAATCGGCAGTGATGTGCTATCCGCCACGGCTCGTAATATATTCGGACCAGCGGTTTGAGACTGGGTTTTCGTTGATGACGCGAACATCGGGCCAACCGCAACGTAATCTGGAGAATCTTCGCAAGCCGACTGCGCCTGCTTTGACGAATGCGTGCTCACGCCAATGATCGCGGTAGCAGTAAGTACGCGTCTCGTATCCCAGACGTTCATGTCATCCTGCCCAATGTGAACACCATCGGCGTGACCTAGTATTGCGATGTCTGGTCGATCGTTGACGATGCACAGAGTGTCGTTTTCATGGCATAATTCGGATAGTATTCTGGTGCGTTCAAGCAATTCACGATCGCCAAGGTTTTTCTCACGAAGTTGAATGCAATCCGCGCCGCCAGCCAAGACCGCTTTGGCCGTTGCGAGCCATGACGTGCTGCAAAGGGATTCTGTAAGTAAGACGTAGAGTCGAATGTGTCTAAATCGCGTACGAGCTTTTTCTACCAATGCGATTCGTTGCTCCAGTTCGTAGCCTTGATATCGCATGGCCTCGACCTTCGCCGCAAAGCCCTCATTAAATGTTTTTCCATATTCTTCGAGTGCCCGAAGTGCTTCGCTCAGCCTCTTTGTCGCGGCGAGTGCGACATGCGATGTCCCGTGGCGCATGTGTTCAAAATCAGTCGCGATAGTGGTTCCGACATCGCCCTGGGTATGACGAGCTGAAAGCAACAGGTGATCAATATCAGCGGGCAAAGCGCTTGCAAGGCTGTGTCGCAACTTCTTGAATTCTTCGGTGAGTGATCGATCCTCGAGGTCGAAGCGCACATACTCTTCCGTAACGCGCAATGCTTCGCGCGCCCGGTTCAGGTTTGCGTCAATGATTCGTAGGACTGATTGCGGTGCTTGCAATGCTCTAACTCGCTCAAGTGACTTGGAAGTTTTTCCTTTTCGGTGATCGAACTCTGTCCGTGAAATGGTAGCAGGTAGGGCGCTTGTTACAATTGTTCCTTGTGGGGTAAATCTTCGAGCGGGCAGCCTGTGCAGATTGCCTTGGTCCGACAATGTCTTTTCCCGAGTTCCACGAGAAGCGCGTGGTATTCATTGAACACCTGTACATTCTCCGCAGACGGTTCCAACTCCTGATGAAAAAGCGATTGGATGGTTCCGTAGGTCGCCGAATCGTCAATCACGCCATGACGTCGCAGGATGCGCTTTGTATATGTATCCACGACGAAGATGGGATGGTTCCCCGCATAGAGCAGGATTGCGTCAGCGGTTTCCGGCCCGATTCCGGAAATGGCAAGAAGGCGACACCGAACCTCTTCGGTAGGCCCAGAGAGTAGCGATTCGTGTGAGCCTTCCCATTGTTTCCACAGCGTCTCGACGAATCCCTTCAGCCTTCTTGCTTTGATTCGATACGTTCCGGCAGGCTTAAGCAGTTTTTCAAGCCGATCCGTTTCGATGTTCCGAATCTCAAGCCAGGAAAGATAATCCGCTTGCTTGAGGTTCTTGATAGCGTGCTCAACATTTTTCCAGGCGGTGTTTTGAGTGAGGATGGCCCCGATGATGACTTCAGTTGCCGAGTCGGCGGGCCACCAATGTTGAGGTCCGTACTCGGCCCAAAGAAGGTCATAAATGTTTCGTAGCGTAGCGTTTTCTCTGTGGGGCATTGAAATGTGCTCACGAAGATGTCGCACCTGCCAACCGGAGCGTTCACCGTAGCTGTGAATTTGAGAAAACCCTGTTCGATTCGGCGGTCGAAGCCCTTGAAACCATTGTACGCTTCGCACAGGATACTGTCCTATGGCAGAAGCGACAGCAAAGAAAGGGAATGAATCAGCCAACGCAAGGCGGGGAATGCTTGCGCGCCCGCTCGACTCGCTCATCTTTCTTGTTCCGCTCATTGTGTTTTTCGAAATCATGGTAACGATCAGTTTCTCCGGGACCAGCGACAGGCCGGATCGAGTCGTTGCAATTCACTTGATTCGATGGTTTCTTCAGCTTTTTGGGCATGCGGGTTTTTGGGCGCCGGCTGTGGCAATCGTTATCATCCTGCTTTCGACACACATGGCATCACGCGAAAAGTGGTCGATTCGTTGGTCGCGTGTTTGGCTCATGTATCCAGAAGCGGCTTTCCTGGCCATTCCACTACTCGCACTCAATTCGGTTTTCCCGCTGACGGCTTCGGTTGTGCCGAGTTCGGTGGAATTGAGTGACATGGCGCTTGGCATAGGAGCTGGCGTATACGAAGAGCTGGTTTTTCGACTTGTTCTGATTTCCGTATTGATGATGATTGGCGTAGATTTATTGGGGCTGTCTCGGACCAAGACTGCGGTCGTGGCGATTCTTTTTTCTGCTGTCGCCTTTGCTGCCCATCACCACCAGCCTTTTGGTGCGGAACTGTTCAACATGCAACATTTCCTGTTCCGCAGCATGGCGGGCTTGTACCTTGCGGTTGTGTTTTGGTATCGAGGATATGGTCTCGCCGCGGGCTGTCACGCAGCTTACAACGCCGCACTCATAATGTTCGGCTGAATCGCTCAGTCCGCGAAGCTATTTCCTTTTGCTCCCGCCTTCTTTATAAACGACATGACCTGAGAAGATGGTCAATTCCGGCTTAATCTCGCCAAGTCGGTCTTTCGCGATTGCGAATGGATCTTCTGAGAGCATGACCAAGTCGGCGTACTTGCCAACTTCCAGCGACCCGAGGCGATCTTCCTGATGCGCCGCCCACGCTGGCCAATAAGTGTATGCTCGTAGCGCTTCCTCAACGGTGAGCGAATGCGCAGGAAGCCAGGTTTTGCCATCCACTGTTTTTGCGTTGACCGCTGCGGCGATTCCCTGGAACGGATTCGCGGACACGACGGGCCAATCACTGCCAAAAATGACAATCGCTCCAGCGTCGACTAGTTGGCGGTAGGCGTAGGAGCCATGCAATCGATTCTTGCCGAGCCTCTGCTCTGCATATCTCGCATCGTCTGCTTTGTGCAGCGGCTGCATGGACGCGACGACTCCGATTTTTGCGAAGCGTTGGATATCTGAAGGGAGCAAGTGTTGCGCGTGTTCAACGCGGTGACGGGTGTTTTCCTTGCGTCCAGCTGTGGCGGATTCGTATGCATTGAGCAGCAAGTGATTGGCTTCGTCGCCAATCGCATGAACCGCGACGGAGACGCCTGCCTTTTCGCACGCGCTGATCTGCATCTGGAATTCCTCCCTAGATTGCGCAAATGCCGTCAGCTGACCATGCGGGTGAAGCGCTCCCTTGGGCGCATCCGTGTATGCCTTTTGCATGAATGCTGTTCTGCTTCCCAGCGAGCCGTCCATGTATCCCTTAAAGCCGATCCAGCGAAACGCATCAGCGTGGTTCTTGAAATTTGAGATGTCGTGCAATCGAGTGTGCCATTTGTCTGTCTGTAGATAGGTTGTAATCCGAACCGTGCCCAATTCTGAATCGTACACGTCAGCATAGGCGGGCAAGTGGTCCGGATTGGACATATCATGCACGGACGTGATTCCCAGCGAGTTAAGATGCTTCATAGCGAGCAAAATGGCGTGTCGCGTTGTGGCCTGGTCGGGCTCCGGAATGTGCGCTCTTACCAAATTCATGGCAGCTTCTTTGAGTATGCCGGTTGGCTCGCCCGTTTTGGGATCGCGCACGATTTCGCCGCCGACCGGGTCCGCTGGACCTGTTGCATTGATACCAGCTATTTTCAAGGCGGCGGTGTTGGCTAGCGCCTGATGTCCATCCATTCTGGACAGCAACACAGGCGTGTTGCCGCTGATCGGGTCTAACCAATAGCGCGTCGGTGACTCCTGGGACGTCCAACTTTCCACACTCCAACGTCCACCCTCGAGCCAGCCACGTTGTACTTTGTTTTGAACACCCTCCGCGACGGCTTTGATGAATGCCTCTTTGCTTTTGACGTCACGCAAAGACAATCGCTGCAATTGGAATCCCCCGCTTGCGACATGAGCATGGCTGTCAACCAGGCCCGGAACCACGCGTTTTCCTTTTGCGTCGATGATTGTTGTATCCGAGCCGAGAAACGGTCGAATCGTCGCCTCGTCGCCGATTGCGACTATTCGGCTTTCGCGGATGGCGATTGCGGAAGGTTGCGTCGCGGGTTTTTGTCCGGCTTTGGAAGTAGGCACGCCGGTCCATATCCTGGCATTGGTAATGGCCAGGTTTGCGGATTGCGGTTTGGCATCTCCGTCAGGGTGTTGAGACTTGGCCATCTTCGAACTTGTGATGAGAGTCGTAAGAAGACCGATCAAAATGAGTTGCTTCAGGGTCATGGAAAACTTCCTTTTAGAGGCCTGGCATGGGTGAGAGAGCAAGTGCTGTACGATTGCATCGCTTGGCAACTCGCTTTCTGACTTCGCGTGTGGTGGCGCTTTCGAGTTTCCGTATACTATCACTGAGTTTGGATTTTTCCCAGCTTGTTCACAACGACTCTTCCTTAGGAAGAGAGCGAGTATGCGAAGAATGTCTGGTACGCTGGTCTTGAAATCAGTATTGAGGGGCTAGCTAAGCCGTCTGACAAGAAGAATGAGTCATGCAGATTTTGAATCTTGAATCGGTCATCCTGCGAAATGCACGAGTCATTGATCCCATTTCGCGGCGCGATGAAGTGACGAATGTCGCGCTGGATCACGGCATTATTGTTGACGATGATCCGAAGGACGCTGAGACGGTTGACGCTACTGGTCTGATTGTATGTCCGGGCTTCCTGGATATACACGTTCACTTACGCGAGCCGGGCCAATCACAAAAGGAAACGATCGAAACGGGATCGCGGGCGGCTGCGGCGGGTGGATTTACGTTTGTTGCATGTATGCCAAACACGCAGCCCGTGTTGGATTCCGTCGAGCAAGTCGAATGGGTGCTGCAAGAGGCGCGCAAAGTCGACTATTGCGAAGTCGGCCCGATTGCTGCGATTACAGAGAATCGGAGCGGTCGCAACGTCGCCGATCTGCGGGAGTTGTCGCGAAATGGAGCCGTCGCGTTTAGCGATGACGGGACCGGCGTAGAGGACGATCGTGTCATGCGTCAGGCATTTGAGTTGGCGCGCGAACTGGGAGTCGTCCTCATTCAGCACTGCGAGTACAAGGCGATTTCCGCGGGGGGCGTGATGCACCTGGGTGCTGTGTCGGAAAAGCTGGGCCTGCCTGGGCTTGATCCGCGCTCGGAGGAGGCGATGATCGAGCGAGACATTGACCTGTGTCGCGCGTCGAGCGGTCGATATCATGTTGCACACGTTTCGACTGCGAAAGCCGTTGAGCTGGTCCGAGCAGCCAAAGCCGAAGGTTTGCCGGTGACGGCTGAGGTTTGCCCTCATCATCTGCTGCTTACTCACGAAGCCTGTGCTGAGCGCGATCCGCTCACCAAGATGCACCCGCCGCTCAGAGAGAAAGAAGATGCGGATGCTTGCCTGGCAGGGCTGATTGATGGCACGATTGACTGTATCGCAACCGACCATGCTCCGCACACATCTGAAGAAAAGGCGGTGGGTTTTCTCAAGGCGCCACCGGGTCTTGTTGGGCTGGAGACTGCGTTGGGACTATCCGCCCGCGCGATGGTCGATTCAGGACAAGCGGATTGGAGTAGGTTGATTTCGTGGTTCACCACCGGCCCGGCGTTGGTTCTTGGTAGGGCTTGTACGGGTATCAGGCCGGGAGCCAAAGCCAATCTGACGGTTGTCGATCCGGATTGCACCTGGAATGTAGATGCTTCAAAGTTCCATTCGAAATCCTCAAACACGCCATTTCAGGGCTGGGAATTAGGCGCGAGGTCTTTGGGGACGATTCGCGGAACCAGGATCGTTGACTCGTTTGGTGTCTTGAGCGAGAGGATACGCTGATAAGATCGGTCGAACTGAAGGTGTGCGAAAGCGATGAGCGCGCGGCCTTCGGTTGACCTTTGCGTGTCCCACTGTATACTGTGAACTCACAGCCCCAGCGAGAGTACTCTGTGCTGAGTACGTTTGAATTCGATTGCGTGCAGTTCGACGGGTCGATTTTTCGCCAAGGTTCCCTTTGAGGGCCCAAGCATGCCAACCACGACCGTTCCGTTTTCTCAACAGGTTATCGAGTCAGGCACCGCATCAGCCGATTCGATCGGATTCGATGAGCGTCGTTGCCATATGCGCGGAGGTCTAGCTCTCGGCGTCAAGATGGTTGGAAGCGGCTGCAATGATGTGGGCGGATGCACCGTGCGGAATATCAGCGAGGGCGGACTTTTTCTCCATGCACCGATCGATTCGGGGCTGACGGTAGGCCAACGTTTTGAGTTGGTCTCTTCTCAGGAGGAAGCGAGCCAGGATTCAAGCATTCCTGAAGTCGACGGCTGGTTTGCAACCGTAGTCCGTACCGGACCCATTGTTGAAGCGGATTCGACAAGCCTTGGTGTGGGAGTCCGGTTCGATCAGCCAGTTTTCCTTTAGCATTCATATCTGCACTTGTTGGTTCATGTGCCAACTAACTCGTTTCCGCTTTTTTCCGCCAGCGCTTCGTTAATCTTGACACTTCACAGTCGTGTACTCACCATATGATGCGGATTGAGGTTGAGGTGTTGTGCCACCTTCGCACGCTCAAGTTGAGCGGTTCGTTTTTCGATACTGTTCTTCCAGAGACCCTGAGTTCGGTTATTCGCAGAAACAGGAGAATACACCTATGAACAAGAGGAAAACATGCTCGTAGGTATTCTCTCCGATAGTCACAACAAACACTTGGCCGTTAGGCAGGCGCTTGGCATTTTTGATAAACTCGAAGTGTCACATTTGATTCATTGCGGCGACGTTGGCGGCGAGAATGTTTTTACTGAGCTTGCTGAGCGAGCTTGTACGTTTGTTTGGGGAAACACCGACTTTCCGAGTGCCGGATTGCAGGCATATGCCAAATCTCTCGGTTTCTCCACGCCGCATGAGATTCCGACAATTGTAGAACTGAACAGCAAACGTATAGCCGTTTTCCATGGGCATGAGCCGGGGTTTGACCGCGCGCCGTATGAACTTGAGGTTGACTATATTTGCCACGGCCATACGCACATCGCCAATGACCACACGATCAACGGTGTTCGCATTATTAATCCCGGTGCGTTGCATCGCGCCGCACGAAAAACCGTCGCTACGTTGGATACATCTACCGATGAACTCAAGTTTTACGGAATAGACGAGAGCTGAGCCTCTTCAACGCCGAATATCCCCGCGACGTTTGAGATGTCCGGCTATTATTTTTGTTGAGACAAGATGGCGGCAATCATTTTCTTGTCGTCTGGTAACAGCCCCGAAGCAACAAGTTTTGGGACGAGTTTCGCCCATACCGGCTCGCGTTCAAAAACCTCTCTGAAAATCGGCAATGCATCATCCAGTTGATCGCTGCTTGCGAGCGTCACCGCCTGCCAAAACGGAATCTCAACAATATGGGGTGCCAACTTCACAGCTGCGGCGTATTCGCGCGTTGCGACATCGAATTGTCCGTGTTCGATGGCCAAATCTCCCGCGTTCATATGCCGGTAGGCTCTCTGCAATTGAACGAGCCGTTTTAGTTCTTGGATCGGGCGTGGATGGTCCTCGATGCGAATGTCGAACAGCCGATCTGCCCAAGGTTTTCCCGACGGTTTCCCGGCTACAACGATGAGAGCAGCCGACTGCTTGCCTCGAATGTCGCCGCCAGCATCTTGCGCCGCCTCGAGCGCTGCGACCATCCGAGAGGCCAAGTCTCCGTCCGATTCACGGTATGCTTTCGCCATGGCAGGCCAAACCTGATCATTCGCCATGAGATTGGCCTGAACTGAAAACTGCAAATCTGCATCAATGATGTGCCCCGCCTCGGCAATGCATTTGCTTCCGGTATGAGTCGAAACCTGGCCCGATGCGTCGATCATGGCAACCTGCCGAACGTCGCGACCTGCGTCGCTCGCCAGGACGGCTTTCAGCGCATCCGGTGCGCTTCGCCCGAGTCGCATGAACTCCAGCCCGAGAGGGCCATACGCAGGGTCAACGAGTGATTGGGTAGCCACCGCGCCAACGCCCGCCTCTGCCCAAGGTACGACACTTCCAACTGAGAACCAGTGAGACTGAACCGCGACACCAAGCTCGCCGGTTTTCGTATCACGAGCGACGATCGAGTAGGTGTTTACGGGGCGCCTGGAGACGACCGCGTCAGACTCGTCCGCCTGTAAGATGGCAGGCACCAAAACAAGGATGCTTCCAAAGATTGAAAGGGAAATCTTCTTCCGTGCGCACATTTTCGAGTCTCCTGTCGTGAGAATTGGCCTGCCCGCAAGTGATGGAAAGGCGGTGAACCTCGTTGACTATTGGCTTGTCGCCGAGGGAGGCGCCTGCGGCTTATTGGGCGGATCGACTTTCGTGAGATTCAATTTGGTCTCTCGAAGTAGCGCTCCCTTTGAGAATAATTGCACACGGTATTCTCCAGGCTGAGGAAAAGTGAGTCCGTGGAATTGGAGCGATAAGTTGGCAATGGCACGCGGTGTCTTGAAATTCACAATCCCCTTTCCTTCGACGATTGGCGGGCGAGCTTCTTCAGAGTCGACGATCCTAAGAACCAACTCCGTTTCGCCATAACCCTCATTTAGCGCGGCGAACACGCAAAGCTGGTGGTGGGATGCTGGAAACCGCCAAGCGTGTACGTTACTGAACATGCCGATGAGCGACTGTTTGCCGGTCATGCGATCGGTGATGATCTGGTCGCATAGAATCAGCGACAAGACGTCTGGAGGTGGTGTGTCCTGGGTCATGCCAATGCGCTCTCGTCCACTCAGGGTATCGCTGCGTGGAGACGATTTATTTCAAGAAACTCAGGATTCGATCGCGAAAGCAAGACAGAGCTTGCTCGATTTCGCAACGGCTTTGAGTACGAATCGGGTCTGATCTTAGCCGTAAGTCGGCAATCAGGCCAACATGGCCATCGAGTGCTCGGTTCCGCTGATTTCCGGCAATTGATCCTTTCTTTCTTATGCCTCACAATACCTACGGTGCGGAATCGCAGCCGAAGAAGGTTTTGGCTGAGCGAGTCCCTTCGGATGATTCGTAATTACTCCATGGATGAAGTCAAATGAAAGTTCACGAATACCAGGCTCGCGAGTTGCTCGTTGATGCGGGCGTACCGGTGCCCCCTTCGCATGTGGTTGAAACCGCGGCTGCTGCCGTCGATGCCTTTGAGACAATCAAAGGTCAAGTTGTTGTTAAAGCCCAGGTCTTTGCCGGCGGGCGGGGCAAAGCGGGTTTTGTCAAACTTTGCAATACGGTTGACGAGGTGCGCGAAGCGGCGAAGTTTATGCTCTCCAATCGAATGGTGTCCGTGCAAACGGGGGCAGAAGGAATTGAGGTTAAGAAACTCCTCATCGCGGCAGCCGTTGACATTGAGAGTGAATATTACATCGCGGTGGTCATGGACCGTGCGCGCCGGTGTCCGGTCGTGATGGTGTCACGCGAAGGTGGCGTCGAGATTGAAGTCGTCGCCAAGGAAAACCCCGGCGCGATTCACAAACGTTGGCTGCATCCGCATCTCGGATTGCAGGGGTTTCAAACGACGCAACTCGTCGCGGCGCTTGGTTTTACGGACAAAGCGCAGGCTAAGGCGGCGGGCCGAGTCATTCGGGGTTTGGTAAGCGTATTCTACAAATATGATTGCGCGCTAGCGGAGATTAATCCACTTGTTCGCACCAAAGCTGGCGAGGTCCTGGCTATCGACGCCAAGATGAACTTCGACGACAACGCCGTATTCAGGCACAAGAAGTTGCAGGAAATGTTCGACCCGAGCGAAGAGAATGAAATGGAACTTCGTGCGAATGACCACAATCTTTCCTACATCCCGCTCGATGGCAACATCGGGTGCCTGGTTAACGGCGCTGGTCTCGCGATGGCGACGATGGACATTATCAAACTGCATGGCGGAGACCCGGCTAATTTTCTCGACGTTGGCGGGTCGGTTACTTCGGAAGCCGCAATTGAAGCGTTCCGTATCATTCTCTCCGACAAGAACGTCAAAGGGATTTTGGTCAATATCTTTGGCGGAATTGCCAAGTGTGACACCATTGCCGAAGCGCTTATCGCAGCTGCGAATGAGATCGGCTTTGACATACCCGTCGTCGTTCGGCTCGAAGGAACCAACGTCGAACGCGCACGCAAGCTCTTGGCCGAGGCAAATATCGCCGCACTCATCCCGGCCGAAGACCTCACCGACGCCGCGAACAAAGTCTGTGCAAAAGTAGCTTAGCGGCGCGATGAATCAGCTATGGGCAGGGACCTGCGGGCAGGGGAGTACTGTTCCACGAAGAATACGATCCTGCTCCGTTAAGAAGGTTAATTAACGTAGTGATATCCTGCGGGGTAGTTAGCGCGGAGTGATTGAGGTCGCAACTGTAGAGACCAAAAGGCGGAACGCCCACGCCGTTAAAACAGAAGTTAATCATCTGTGTGATGTCTTGAGGCGTCGCGGCGGAGTTGGCGGTTACGTTAGCTGGGTGCGAAACCAACGAAGTTTCCTGTGTCGAGTCGTTGTCAGATGTATAAGTGACTCTCGTTACGGCGCCGGGTGTGATCGGGCGAACGAGCGAGACCGTGAACGTCCCGTCGAGATTGTCCACAACAGCCGTTATGTCATTAGGTACGCCTTCACTGCTTGTTTCGCAAAGAGACCAACAGCCGAGGTTGTCCACGGCGCCGGTTGCTCCGACGGTAATTGTGTCGATGCCTAAACGCAACGTTGGTTGATTGATGTCTCGCGCAGCGCGAGCATCCACAACATCCTTGGGCGGATCAATCCAGTCAATTGTCACATTCGGACAACTGAAGCAGGTGTCCTCGCAAAGGACGGCGGCGCCACATCCCTGGCATGTTTCGATCATCTGACAGGTTTCGCCCGCAGGACACTCCGCTGATGTGTCGCAGGTTATTCCAGACAGATTGCAGGTCATGCAGTCGGCATCCGTATCGCAAGAAATAGCGGTGCCGGTACAACTTCTCGTGGTAGAGGCTCCCATGCCCGCGCAGCCACTATCCCATGCGACTGTGCAGCAGAAATCGTCACACAGACAGACATTCCTGCAGCAGAGATCGTCGTTGCATCCCGTCGCGCCAGCCAGGTCTTCGATGCAGCAGTCATTCGTGGCAGTTGTACACGTTGGATTCTGGGGAGGTGGACAGACGGAAGCGTCGCCCAGTGTTTCGTTCAGGCAAAACGCCATGTCGCCAAATCGAATGTCATCGGTGTCGAAACCGTCCGGCAGCACCCCGACTTTTCCGTCCTGCAAGAACGTGCCGTTGCCTCCAACCCCACGCTGCCAAAACCATTCCTGGACGCGGTCGGCTGGATTGACAATCCCTATCCAATAGCACTGATTGCCCGTGACCGGCACGGGGGCGTGGGTTGCGCTGTATTCAAAAACGGGAAACGCGCGATCATCCACAAGGACCGGCCCGCTGACGCTCAATGCGCCAGCGGATTGAAGGAAAGGTCCGCCGATTATCGTCGTTGAATCCGGTATTCCGTTGGCATCAGCATAGTACGTTATTTCAAAAGCGTCCGGCACCGGCTCGTCGCTGGCGTAGCTGCCGTACCAGCATACGTCGGTTAAACTTGAATCTGCCGCTGGCGTGAAATTATCTGCAGTTATAACAGTCACCTTGTCGCTTCGTGTGGCGCCTAATCCAATGTCGAGAGACTGACAGTTTTCCACTGGCTGTTGACACGGTGCGCCCTGGCAAGCGATGGTGAACGAGTCGGTGCCAATACAAACGCCACCCAACAGGCACGCTGGTGAGGCGCCGATTCGAATCATATATTGTTGTTCGCTCACTGCCAGAAAGGATACTTGCGATTGCAGGCCGCAAACTTCGGCGTCGTCGTCGCATCGGAGTAAGGTTGCGTCGGACACGGGGCATCCACAACCCTGGTAGACCGCAAGCCGTGTGTCTACTGTGCCGCCACAGTTGTCGATTTGGACTGCGCCGTCGCAGGGGGCGGTCCAGCAAAACCACACATCGTTCGGTATCGTGCCAAGTGTTGTCAAGTTGCTGTCAAAACAGCCGTTTGGTTCCGCAGCTATGTGCTCTGGGCAGCCGTTGGTGACCCCGTCCATGCAAAGGTCCCCGGTCGCGTTGGTGGTATCGAACATGAACGATCCGACGCCGGCGATGGGCGAAGCGGTGGCGCAATTATCACTACCTGTGACGCCAGCCAGCGGAGATGAGGTGCTTGCGGATACGGTCAATTCTGTGGACACTTGCTGCGGAGACGAGGGCCGATTGATCAGTTCACTGCGCAACGGAATGCGATCGATGGTGTCGCGCTCCCGGCGCTGTTGAGTGCGACGGTTGGCTGTTGGCGAATAGGCCTTCGGGCTGGATGGCGATCGTTGAGCGAGCGCACGTCGTGACGTCGCATCGACGGAGGCGGTTGAATTCTCTGTTTGTGCGCGCGATGGCGAAACCACTATGAACAACGCAGCCACTGCCGCAATGATTGCCGGCTTCATGTCTTTCCCTCCCACGGTGCGGATGTGAACCGACAGGTTGTTAGCCTTGTCTCGGTCTTCCGCCTTCCTTGCTTCCCCCATTGAAAAATGCTGTGGCGTGCCGGTCGATGTTGTTGGTGAAATCAACTCTCCGAATGCAATGCCGTTGCATTTCGGCTTCAACAGCTTAATCCGGATTTGCCTCCTTATAGTGTAGGCGCTGGGGATTGTCGTTTCTATCGAATGATTACCGGTCTTAAAGGTTGTTAATCATTCGTTGCGTGTGCGAGTGATAATGAATGTGGCTCGCACGCTCCCTTGAAAGGGGTTGTAGCGATCGTATTTGTCCCTTGTTTGAGTTTTTCCAATTTGGTATGATAAAATCGCTGCTTTTTGCCATTGGCTTGACGAATGCGTTGGGTGAACATGGCAAGATAAATGAGGGCAGTGAATGGCTTGGGCGGGCTACTGCGTTTTTTCGGTCTATCGGAATTAACGTGCAGCATATCCCTGAGAATCATCTCGACGTAAGTAGTACAGTTGTTATGGCTGGGTAGTTTTGCAAATCCAGGATGCCAATCAGAGGCGTCGGAAATTGGAAAATTTGGCAGTTGGGTTGCCGCGTGCGCGAAGTAGTTTGTTGTACTACGTCTGTAAGACGTTGGGGCAAAAGCATGCGGAAATTGCAGTGATTTACTAGATATTTGCGACATGTCCAGGAAGCGCGAAAGAACAAAAAGCTCGCGGCAGGATGCTCGGCAGGGCAGCCGCAAAAGCTCGGCTCCGTCTCAGGGGGATCGCATACCCGCATTGCGACGTCGGTGGAGTTTGGCTTTGTTTTTTGTATTGGCCGTTGCTGGCGGAGGTGGGATTCTCTCCGCTGTTCTGCGCGAGCATGAAGTTTCTGCCGTACCGGTCGTAACGCCGTTGTTTTTTGAACAGTACGAAGCTGATCTTCGAAACTATATTGCGAGCTATATGGATAAGGTTCGACTTGCGCCGAATGACGCATCCGTGCACGCACAGCTAGGCGTTGTGTACGAAGCCAACGGCCTTTTCACTGAAGCGAGGGATTGTTTTGCGAATGCTCTTCGGCTTGATCCGACGATGACTCTGGCGAGATACCATCTTGCGGTCACCACGCAGAATCTTGGTGAGACGGAGGAAGCGTTATCGCTTTATCGCGAGATGGTACAAGACAGGCCTGACTTCGCTCCGGCGCTCTATCGACTAGGTGAAGTATTGCTCAACTCTGGAAATACTGAAGAGGCGGAGTCCGTATTTCGCCGAGTCCTGTTCTTGCGCTCCGATGCCCTTGCCGCCCACGCCGGTGTCGCGACGGCTATGATTCGTAAAGGAGATTATGCCGGTGCTGCGCGGATACTTGATCCGATCGTCGAGAAATATTCGAATGTCAGAAAGCTGCACTACCTTCTTGCCCAGGCATATCAAGGGTTGGGAAACAAAGACGACGCCAAACGTGAATTTCAATTGGGCGCAAATGCAGAAGCGCTTTATGTAGCTGATCCGTGGAGTGAGACGTTTCCAGATCATCTACAGACGTACCTCTTGTCAGATCGTGTTCGCGAAGCGCAGGCGTACTTTGAGGCGGGCAAAGTTCAGCGAGCCATTGAGATTCTCGAGCTTACATACGAAAAACATCCGAACAACGTAGCTGTGCTCGCCAACTTGGGTACAGCGTACATGATGGCAAAGAATCCAAACAAAGCGCTTGGTTTTTTCATGCGGGCTTCCGAAATCGATGATGGGCAGTTTGTTATTCATGCAAACCTGGCTCGGTGTTATATCGAACTGGGACAAATGACTCCCGCGCTAGAGGCGATCGATCGGAGCATCCGCATTGCGCCGGATGTTGCTCGCAGCCAGCATACACGCGGTCGCGTCCTTGCCCAGCTTGGTCGATTCAGCGAAGCATTGCCAGCATTCGAGCGGGCGACGCAACTTGAAAGCGCGAAAGCCGATTATCATTTCGATTATGGAACGATTCTCCAGGCTGCAAAGCGACCGGAGGATGCCGCGACCCAATACCGGATGGTATTGGCGTTAGACTCAACGTCCTGGCAGGCGCACGTTGAGCTGGGTCGATTGGCGGCTGACAGGGGAGACTTGGATGGGGCAGCTAGGCATGTCGAGGCAGCCAGAGCCATTGCGCCACAGCAACCAAGAGTCGTTCAAGCCTCTCAACAACTTGAAGAGCTTGTGCAGCGATAATCCACGACAGCGCGACCTAACTGAGCGACTACTCCACTTCATTGTTGATCGATAAGTGCCATGGTAATTGCATCGAACGCAAATCAATGCATCGCTATTGTTGCTATCTTGCTTGCCTTGTCGGGCTGCAAGCGAGAGGCTATGTCATCAGGAACAGCGGGAGGCGAAGAGCAAGCACCGTGGTTCGAGGAAATCTCGGCTTCAGCCGGCATTGACTTTCAACATGTGTCAGGTCATCAAAAGAGATATCTATTTCCGGAAATCATGGCTGGCGGTGTTTGCTTATTAGATTACGACAACGACGGCGACCTTGACATTTATTTTGTTCAAGCTGGAAACGAACTGGTTGGTAGCAAGGAGAAAATTGGCAACAGGCTGTATCGCAACCAGGGCGATGCGACATTCGAGGATGTGACGGACAAGGCAGGCGTTGGTGGCGCAGGGTATGGTGTTGGATGCAGTTGCGCGGATTTCGATAACGATGGAAATGTCGACATCTACACGACCAACATCGGGCCGAACGATCTGCTGCGAAACAATGGCGATGGCACTTTTACTGAAATGGCCGGTCAGCTTGGTGTGGATGACGCATCCTGGGGAACCAGTAGCCTTTTCGCAGATTTCGACGGCGATGGTTGGCTCGACCTGCTGATTGCCAATTACGTTGATTGGTCTGTCGAAACGGAGCGGGATTGTCATTCGCCTGCTGGACTGCCGGATTATTGTCACCCTTTGAGCTATGGTGCGTCCGCTCTGGATAGCTTGTATCGCAATGTTCAGGGCGAAAGGTTCGAAAACGCTAGAAATACCAGCGGTATAGAGAAGTCATTCGGGACGGGATTGGGTGTTGCTTCCGGCGATTTCAATCGAGACGGACGGATGGACTTCTATGTTGCCAACGATGGAATGGCCAACCGTCTTTGGATCAATCAGGGAGGCGGTCGCCTTGTAGATGAAGGGCTGGTTTCCGGCTGTGCGCTGAATCAAAGCGGTCGCGCTGAAGCAGGAATGGGGGTTGCAGCGGTTGATTTTGACGCTGACGGCGATTTGGACCTCTTCATGTCTCATCTCAGAGGTGAAACCAATACGCTTTACCGTAATCGCGACGGCACCTTCGAGGATATGACAGTACAGTTCGGTCTCGCGGGCGCGAGTTTAGCGTTCACCGGGTTTGGACTTGGTTTTGCTGATTTCAACAATGACACCTACCAGGATCTTTACATTGCGAACGGTCGGGTTGCACTTTTTCGACCTCGAATTGACAAAAAACATCCATACGCAGAGCCTAACCAACTTTTTGTTGGGAGCGGGAACGCATCCTATGATGAGTCTATGCCAATAGGCGGCACCAAAAAATCACTGATCGCGACGAGTCGTGGCGCGGCTTTCGGAGACCTCAACAACGATGGGAAAATCGATATCGTTGTAGTCAACAAAGATGCCGCCCCTTATGTGCTCAAGAACATATCCTCGACGAATGGTCGTTGGATTATGTTTCGTGTCTTGAACCGTGACGGGCGAGATGCGATCGGCGCGATGGTTCGAGTCTCTCTGGGTTCTGCGAGTCAATGGCGCCAGGTTCAACCCGGCTATAGCTACTGCTCAAGCAACGATCCTCGTATTCATTTCGGCTTGGGTGAAGCTGAAAGAGTTGATGGCGTGATGATTCGCTGGCCGAACGGCCAGGAAGAGTCCTTCGGAACTTTCGAGGCTGGAAAAATATACAAGCTGCAACAGAGTAAGTGACGGCTTTGTAGTATTCGGTTTGATAGGTTGGCAAAGAGTGGTCTCGCCGTTGCAGTTGACGTGGGCAATATCAATCTTATTGCTGCGTTATCGTCATGAATTGGTCGGCGCTTGGCGGCGGTACGTCTTGGATCGTTCCGTTGGGCCAGGTGATCGTCAGTTTTTCGATCTGAGACGATTTACCCAACCCGAACGTTAGTGGAAGTTCAGACTGGGAAAGATAGCTTCTTGTCGGCATGACTTGGCGTCGTTGAATTACGTCTCCGACTCGAACGCTCGCCCAGGCACCTATCGCATCTCGATTCGCATTCCTGCCTACGAGTTTTAGTCTTAGCCAATGGTTGGCTGATTGCTGTTGATTCTTCAAGAGCAAAGGTCGGCGACCGGCTTGTGTCATAACAAGATCCAGGTCGCCGTCTGAATCGATATCTGCGTACGCAGCCCCTCGGCCTACGATAGGCGTACCAAGATCGGTTGTTTTTTCTTGTGGTACAGGGACGAAGCACCCTCGGGCTGTTGGGCCAGCGTTCCAGAAGAGTTGGGCGGCTTGTTCATAATGTTGACTCGGTTGCACAATGTTGATTTCTTCTTCCAGATGACCGTTTGCTTGAAGCAGATCTAGCCGGCCGTCGAGGTCGCTATCCAAGAAGAGAACACCGAAGGTTAGCATTGATCGCGTTGGTGCACCGATGCCCTCGCCAATTGCTTCGTCAGCAAAAACCTTGCGACTTTCTTGTGATACATAAAGTGTAGACATTTCATTGGCGAAGTTCCCAATCGCAAAGCCCATCGAATTGTCGTTGCGAAAAATGCCGGCGTCGATGCCCATTGCTCCCGTAGCGCTTCCGTTGCGATCGAAAGCAACGCCGAGAAATGAGCTGTCGTCAGAAAACGTGCCATCTCCCTTGTTGACGAAAAGGAAATTCTGTACGGTGTCATTGGCAATAAATATATCTATGTAGCCATCTTCGTTTACATCTACGAAGGTCAATCCCAAGGCTTTACCCGCTGGCAATCCCGTTGCAGCGTTGCGGACTTGCACGCCGGACTCTTCAGAAACGTCAGTGAAAGTGCCATCTCCGTTGTTGCGATATAGATAAGAGAACGTCCCTTCGAAATTCATAGGCGGGCCATACGCTCGGCCGACGCCGACGAGTCGGTAGTTCACGTTGAAATCGATTTCCCGCGACCAGCGAACATAATTACAGACGAACAGGTCCAGGTCTCCGTCGTTGTCGAGATCGAAAAATCCGCTGCTCGTGCTCCATGCGTCTTGTTTCCCGGCAACGGCGGCAATGCGGGTGACGTCTTCAAACTTACCTTCGCCAAGGTTGCGGAATAAATGATTGCTGCCGACTGCAGAGACGAAGACGTCTATGTTGCCATCGCTATCGTAATCTCCCACCGCAATCCCTGTACCGTAAAACGTGGCGTCCATTCCGGAATGTTCTGTAATGTCGACGAAATGTCCCGATCCGTCGTTTTTGCAAAGCGCTAATGTCGGAGTGTCAACGTCCTTGCGTATGTTCTCCGGCCAACTGGCGGAATTGACGAGGATCAAGTCCTGGTCGTTATCGTTATCGAAATCAAGAAATGCAGCGCCAGCGCCCATCGTCTCCGGCAGAAGCTTGTCGCCAGCTGCTCCGTTTTCATGAACGAAGTTGATTCCTGCGTCAATCGTGATGTCTTGAAAGGGTATGGCTGGCGGTTCAGCGACTTGCGTTCGTATTATGGGCGTGACCTTGGGGGCGGGTTTGGGAGGAATTACCGGTTCTGAACGACGGGCCATCAGGAAAGCCGTCACACCGACCGTAATCACGATCACAGCAATGATGGCAGACCAACGAAACGCTTTGCCGATGATCGCGTCATCCGCAGGCACCCATTCTTCGCTGACTGGTTTCTTGCCGGATGGTTCATCACTCATCTTTTGTCAGCCTTGTTGCTTTGGAAGATAATTCGTATGCCCCTTCACGCTGAAGATCGTAAATGACAATAGCTTCGGCGGCGTGATTGGCAGGTTCAGATTTGCGACGTGCTAACGACACAGCCCTGTCGCGCGCGTTGTCATCGACTTTGTATTCGGCATGCAAGACGCGATGCGCCTCCGCACTGTCACTTTCCCCGAGCAACGCGAATATCAGTGCGAGGTTGTAATGCGCAGCCACATTTTCCGGGTCAATCGAAAGAGTTTGGTTAAACCAATCTCTGGCTTCACGCAACAGTTCAAGTCTGGCAGTCTTGCGGTTTTCGCCACGTTCCTGCTTTGCCCGCTCCAGGATCGTCTGTCCCAGCTCGTTAAGAACGCGATAGTCCAACGAGAAATCGAAATTCCGCTTTCTAGTTTCAGCTGTGTCCATCGCAATAAGAGATTTGAAATCGGCTATAGCTTCATCCAAAAAGCCATTCTGCTTGTTGACCAGGCCTGTGAACCACGCGATCGACCAGGCATGGGCGGGTGGATCGTGCGATGCGGCTTCTCTCAGTGCGCTCACGGCTTCATCAAGTCGGCCTTCCTTAACATACAAACGCGCGCGATTGACCCAGCCGTCAGGCTTGCCCAATTCTGTCACTTTTGCGAAAGCTTGCTCCGCTTGTCGCAGCTCACCCCGATTGGAACCTTGATTGCCTTTGCGCAATAGGCCAATTCCGTAATCGTTCCATCGCTGCCAGGCAGGAGGCGTTTTGTCGGTTGAATTAGTCACACGTTGTTCGGCCCCAATTGGCAACGTGACACGATCGGTGGCGAGCGTCATGATTGGGAGGTCGTTCTTGACAAAAGACTCTCCCTGAAAGTGCTTCATGTAGAGCGTGTCGAACTTGCGGAATTGGAGTTTGACGTCGATCGTGACAGGGCCTTGTATGTCTTTCGGGATGGTAAGCCGGTAATGAACAACTTCGCCTGCGCCCGGCGGAATCTGGTTGTTATAGAGTGCCACGAATATGTCCTGCGCGTTACGTCGATCAATCCGGTTTCCTTCGCGATCGATCACATAGGCATTGAGGAAATGCGACCACGGGTCAACCTCTCCATCATCGGCATTCATTCCGCCACTGCGTCCGATTGTCTTGCTGTTGGCTGTGACGGTAATGTCAAGCCAGGGTTGATTGGAATCGGCGGTACCTTCCGTAAACAGATGGCCCATTTTCAGCGTTCGTATGACGGTTTCTAGAAGATAGGTTTCACCGGGTTCAAGAGTCGGAACGCTTGGCCTTATCGGCGCAAGCAATTCGCCAGCTATCGTTCCACCTTTCTTGATCCCAAAGATGTCGACGCGCATCACGCCTTCGTTGAATGTAGCATGACTCTGAATGGCAGATTCTGGATGGCCTAACAAATAAGGAATCGCCGTATTGGCAGATGGAAACTGATGGTCATGCACCGTGAGTTTGCCGGATTCGTCAAAATCCTGCGAGCCGAATTCGTCAGACTCAATGAGTGGCATGTGACAGTCGTTGCAGTTGGTCTCCGCTTCATCAGGATAATAAAAGCTTGCGGCGCCATGGCCTGAAACGCCGCTCAGCAGGTATGAATCGTATAGGTTTTGGCCTCGTAGGAACTTATATTCGTTGAGTTCCTTGGGCAGATGCACCTTATGACACGCGGAGCAGAACTCGGCTTCTTTGTGCAATGGCTTCAGGAAGGTCTTGTTGTGAAAGGCCGGCTTGGATTTTACGAGTTGTTTGTTGATCCAACGGAGGAAGGTACTATCGCTGAAAGTGAACGGGTATTGAATCGGTTCTTCAATCGTGTAGTCGCCGTTTCCTCGCGGGCTGTTGATGTGCGTGATTGCATGACACACCGTGCAGGTGACGCCCGCCTGAGCGAGTTTATCTTTCGATAAGTCATACTCCGGATCATCGAAGCGGGGGTCTTCAAATTCTCCGCTCAAGAACGGAACCGGATCGTGGCATCCGGCACAAAACCGCGAGCTTTTTACGTTGCCATCGCGGGCAAAGAGTACTTTTCGCGTCTCGCGTACGGAGAACAAATAGGCTGGGTTGTTGAACGACGCCAGCTTGTGGGCACTGTGCGTCCAGGTCTCATGCACGTCTTCATGGCACTCGCGACAGTATTGATCATTGGCAAGTGCCCGAGCCGGAATGAAATTGCCTGTTGCCGTGCGCGTGAGCGACGGAAAGAAGTATTGCTCGCCGGATTGTGGCCCGACGACATTCCATTGCCGTGGGTCTTGAGATTGCCAAACCGCCATGATGACCGCAAAACCTGCAGCGACAGCCGCCCAGCTGGCGCCGACGCGCCATTTGATGCGTTTGCCTGCCAAACGGTGTAGGACATATAACCAAACGGCAACCAACGGACACAAGACGTGTGCCCAGTATGAAATGTTGCGAATGACAGGACTCTTTACATCAAACGTATAGCCAAAAGCATCAAGCCGAGTGAGTAGGATTCCACTTACGATGATAAGAAGGGTGGCTACGAATGCACCATAGCCCGCTCGTACTGCCCGCCGGTTGGGTCGATTGTATGCGTTGACGATGTGCGCGATACCAAAAACGATAACCGGCAACACCATTGTGAATCCTAGAACGAGGTGTACCAGGAACATGCATTGGTAGAAATAGTCCTGGTAGGTTGCGTCTTTCCACCACTCCAATGCGGTGATGCCGACAAGGTAGACGGAATTGGCGCCAATCAATGCAGAGAGTGCAAAAACCACGAAGAGCAGCTTGCGTAATCGTGGCCCCACCGCGCGGACATAGCGAATGCGCTTCGGCTTCTGGCTGTTCGCAGCTGATTCGATGGATGTAGACATGTCTCTCTGACTCGCTGGCCGATTTTGTTTCTTAGCATTTTGCCCGAGACGCAACCCACGCATTCTACCGGATATCTAATTGGAAACCAATTGGTAGGAATCCAGGGGAAACATGACAACCCAACTCGCGGTCGGTAACATGCCTGGTAAAGGGTATCTTTCCATTGCCGAGGGATTGTTGTGTCTCGAATTCGATTGTCCAAAGTAGGTTTGTTGGTTTTCGCGATAGTCGCAGCGGGGGGGCTTTTTTTGTCCGGGTGCAAACGCAGCAACCCCGACGAGTTCCACAAGTTGCTCAATGTCGGCAAGGCGCACATTGAAAACCGCGAAGCAAGCAAAGCGATCGAGGTGCTTACCAGAGCCGTCGCCATGGAGCCTGACTCAGGACCGGCGTTACGGAACTTAGCGCGTGCGCAGATTATCGATCGAAAGTATGAAGCGGCGCTTGTGTCGCTGCAACGAGTCGAATCGAACACCGCGACCGTGCAATACCTTTCCGGATTGGCGTATTTCCATTTAGGGCAATTCGACAAAGCCCGCGCATCATTGGAAGCAGTAGTGAGGCTTGACGCGCAGACCGCCGCTGTGCGTTTTCAACTCGCTCGTTCATACCAGGCTCTTGGCGAACATGAGAAAGCGAAAGTGCAACTTCGTGAGACGACGCGCCTCGATCCACTTCACGCCAGCGCCCAGTATTCACTTGCAACTTATGCGCGAAAAGATGGAGATCGCGAGGAGTTCGAGCGACGCAACTTTGAATTCATGAGACTTCGTAAGGTTTTTGGAAACGAGACCCGATCCGCCGACGCGTTGGAGCTTTGCAGGCATACCGTTCCCGAATCAGCACCACCGGCTGGGAAAACGGTGCGACCGGAATCGCCCGAGTTGGATGTTCGGTTCGCTGCCGATACCTCAAACTTGTTGGGCAACTTGGTTGATTCAGACGTCTCATCGATAGTCATTTTGAATCAAGACCCTGCAGGGCAATATACGCTGGCCCTTGTTACATCGGATGGCGTTTTGCAGACGGCGAAACGATCTGAAAATGGACCGTTTCAACGAGTGTGGACGAGCGAGCCGATTCAGAGTATCGGCCGAATGATGAGAATCGTTGTGTGCGATTTCCATAACGTAGTGCCTGAAGGCGTTAAGTATGATCCAAAGGTGCATGCGCTGAGTGATGCGCTGTTGATCGGATCGGATGGTCTTCGGCTGATGAGACAGCGTTCTGACAAAAGTTTTGAAGACGTTACTCAGGCGTCGGGCCTTGCGGGTGAAAAAGCGCAAGTGGCTCGGTGGATTGATTATGAACATGATGGCGACTTGGATTTGATTCTGGCGGACACTCGCCAGTTGGCCCTCTGGCAAAACAATGGTGATGGAACCTTCGCTCAGGTTTTGGAGCAAGTTGGACTGAAAAATATTGAAGGTGTCGTAGATGTAGCAGTGGGTGATCTTGATGCCAACGTTGGTATCGATTTTGTTCTAGCGATGGGGAAGAGTGAATCTCGCGTAATCGAAAACAAGCGCGCGGGACGATTCGAGCCTATGCCGGAACCTCCTGGTCCCTGGCCCGCAGCCGAGAGAATTCTCATCAACGACGTCAACAACGACGGTCATCTCGATACGATTCTCATCGGTAATGAGTCGATTGTTGTGATGCGTGGCGGCCCCGACGGGGGTCGAGATGTTATTGGAAAAGTGGATCCGTTAGCCGATGCGGCTCTTTTTGATTTTGACAATGATGGCTGGCTCGATCTTGTCGCGACCGGGGCAGACCCCGTGGATCAATCGAAGGGGTTTGTTCAAGTTTGGCGCAATCTGGGCGATGGCAAGTGGGCGGATGTTTCGCAAGTGCTTGGGCTCTCGAGTAGCTCAGTCCCGCCTTTGCTTCAACTGATAGCAGCAGACTTGGATGACGACGGAGATACCGATCTATTACTCTTAAGCCGTAACGGCACGCTTCATCTGTTGACAAACGAGGGCAGTCATTCTCAAGGCCAATGGAAGGTCCATCTGGTTCCCACGAAGGGGAATCCGAGTGCCATCGGCGTGCAGGTTGAGTTTAGAGATGCAGGCTTCTTGCTGTCACGGGCGGTGACGGGTTTGCCTGTGGAAATCGGCGTTGGGGATCATCGGCATTTTGATTCGATCCGAACCGTCTGGACAAATGGCGTGGTCGACAATTTGATAAACGTAACTGTTACTGCGTTGCCTTTGGAGATTGTTGAAAAAAACGTGCCGACAGGCTCTTGTCCGTTCCTTTATGCGTGGGATGGCGAGCGTTTTCGTTTCATCACGGACATCTTGGGCAATGCTCCAATCGGACTGTCGCTGACCCGCGATGTACTTCTTCCCGCTGACCCGGACGAATTTGTTCGGATAGGTGATGCCGACGAATTTCCGATGGTCGATGGAGAATTGATCCTCGAACTAACCGACGAATTTCGCGAAGTGTTTTATCTTGATCGCGTTAAGGTTGTAGCTGCGGAACACGATTCGGATGTGGAAATTCACGCGTCGGACAAAATCATGGCTCCGCCTTTCCCGCCTTCCGAGCTTTGGGCGCTTCGTCCGGCGAATGCTCTGAGCAGTGCGATGGGGAGTGATGGCAGGGACCGTACGGCAGACGTGATGACGATCGATCAGCAATTCGCACCGCCGGGATTGTTGCTTAAGTCGCCCTATCGAGGGATGTGCCATCCTATGTCGCTTACGCTGGACTTTGGCGCATTGGAATCAGGCCGACCATTGGTGCTTGCGCTCACTGGTTGGCTGCAATATGGCGATGCCAGTACGAATGTCGGCATGTCGCAAAATTCCAAACTTGAAGTCATTCCTCCCAAGTTGGAAGCTAAGACCGCAGATGGTGACTGGCAACCTTTGGATGTTGTCGTTGGGATGCCTGCAGGCAAAACGAAAACCATCTTGTGCGATCTTACCGGCAAGCTGCCAGAGCATACGCAATCGCTGAGGCTTACAACGACCTTTGAAATTCGCTGGGATCGGATCGCTCTTTTTGAAAAGGTCGATCGCTCCGCCGTGACATTCCATGAGCTGCCGCTCGGTCATGCTGATCTGTATCATCGGGGCTATTCAAGAATTGAGCAATGGAAGCCAGGGCATCCCCATACGCCGAAGTACGAGCAAGTTTCCATGACACCCCCTTGGCGCACGACGCCGCAGGGGTGGTGTACGCGGTTTGGAGATGTATTGCCGTTGATTGATTCCCAAGACAACAAGCTGGCTATTCTCAACGGTGGCGATGCGCTCACCCTCCGGTTCAGGGCGGATGAGCTTCCGCCGGTTTCTGTCGGTCGAAAGCGCACCCTCTTTTTCTATTCTGTAGGCTGGGATAAGGATCAAGACCACAATGTGGTTACTGGCGACAGCGTTGAGCCATTACCAAGTTGGAATGCTACGATTTCAACCATGCCCGCTGATTCCGATATGGAAGATTGGCGACTTGAGTATAACACGCGATTTGTTCCGGGGAGGATTCCTGCACCCCGCTCAGCCGAGCGGAAGGATACATCTACTTCTAACGGACTTTGAAGACGACAGCTGTGATGTCATCAGACTGATCCGCCAAGCCCGCGAACCGGCGAACATCCCACAGGATTTGCTTGGCGAGCTGTTGTGCATCGAGATGACGATGCCGCCAGATTGACGCTCGTAATCGGTGAAATCCATATTCCACATCATCGAAATTCATGGCCTCGATGATCCCGTCGGTATACATAACGAAAATGTCGCCCGGTATTGTGGTGATTGTTTCAGATTCAAAGGCTTCCGACGGGTCGAGACCTATGACGGTCCCTCCCGCTGACAACTCAATAAAATGGTCTCCTCGGAGTACCAGGATGGGAGGGTGCCCTCCGCTACTGTAAGTAAACGTCCGTCCGTCCGGAGTCAGTACGCCGTAGACCGCTGTTGCAAACTCGCTTACGAGAGTTTCGCGGCACATATGTCGATTGACCGACTGCATGACTGCGCTAATGTCCGCCACTGATTGAGCAAAGGCTCGCACGGCTGCTCGCACCGATGCCATCATGAGTGCTGCAGGAAGACCTTTCCCGACGACATCCGCAACGCATACGCCCCAGCGGCCTCGATCAAGCTCGATGAAATCGTAAAAATCACCGCTCACATCGAGTGTCGGAACGTAGACACAACCAAAATCGAGAGAACTGATTCCCGGCACGACCTCAGGAAGCGTCCTCTTTTGAATCTCGCCAGCAACTTTGACTTGTCTCTGTACACGGTCTGCTGTCTGTTGTTCGGCGTGAAGCTTGGCGTTGATGACCGCCGACGCTGCCTGAGAACCAATCGATCTCAAGAGCGTTTCTTCGGATTCATTGAACAGATGACGTTTGCCCGTATAGACGCGGAGTACGCCCACGGTCTGACCTCGATAGGTCATGGGGAGGCACAAGCCGCTTACGATTCCTTCCCGGCGGGCATTCTCCGGATAGCGGATACGCGGGTCGTTCGGAGCATCTTCGACGAACACGGACTCGCCCGCGAATGCGGTTGCATCAATAATATTGTCAGCGAGCATGACCGGACCTTTGTCGAGATACTCTGACGAAAGGTTGTAGACCGCCTTAATGACCAGTTCGCCGGTCTCCTCGTTCAATAGCCGAATGCCGCACGCTTTCACGTCCATCACCGTTACCACTCGGCGGACGGTCGTATCCAGGACTTCCTGAAGATCAAGTGTTCCCGAGAGCATATCCGCAAGCGTATGCACGACGTGGAGGTCCACCATTTGCTGCCTTCCGCGAATGGCTTGTGCATAGACCACTGCTATCGATTTGGCACATGCTTCGAGCAGGAATTCAACGGCGGGCGTGTCTTGGGTGGATTCTTTGGAATCACGATCAATCGCATGTAGCATGGCGGCTTCGTCAATGCCAAGTGATTCTGAGAGTCTTTGCGTACACGCTTTCAGTTCATCGTTCTTTTCGCGGGCGAAAATGACTACGCCGATGGGGGAGGACTCGTGCATAATGAGAGCCGTCCGCAGTTCCAGCCAGGTCGGTTTCTGTACCTTGGCATCGTTGAGTTCTTGGGTTGCCGCTCGACGGACGGCTGCAAGAAATTCTTTTCGCCCTTTCGATGTTGAAACGAGTAGAGCCGAGACTTCGCCATCCCAAGGGGAATTTGTCAAAATATCGCCTTCAAGATCACACAGGAAAAGCGTTCCCATCGCAGCGCTGGAAAAAGTTTCCATAAGACGATCAAGTGATTCGTTTTCGACAGTTTGTGCAAGGGGTGGAATGCTTGGTTCGGAGGAATCCTTAGTGCCAGTTGGCTTGTTGTCCGGTTGTTGGGCTTGGTTCATTTGGGAATGAAGTTTGTTCGTTGGCTTATCTTCGTAACCGTTTCCGCAATCAGTTTTGCGGAGTTTTCCAAATCCTGCAAGCTCACCACCTCAACCTGCGTGTGCATGTAGCGGTTCGGTGTTCCAATGAGTGCTGTCGCGACGCCTGACCGCGTTAACTGGATGACGTTCGCGTCCGTGGGTGTGCCGGAGGGCGCTGCCTCGCGTTGTATTGGAATGCGCTTCGCCTTGGCGGTTTTAATAATCAGCTCTTCCAACACAGGGTTGATATTCGGACCTCGAGGGATCGTTGGCCCCATGCCAAGTTTTACATCGCCGTGAGTTCGCTTGTCGATGTCGGGATAGTCAGTGGCGTGGGTTACATCCACAGCTATGCCGACCTGCGGATCGACCCCAAAGCAGGATGTGCGCGCTCCGCGTAGCCCGATTTCCTCCTGCACCGTGCTCACGGCGAATAGTGCGCATTTGATCTTTTTGGATGCACAAAGACGAAGCGCTTCCATAACGATAAACGTTCCGCACTTGTTGTCGAACGCCGGCGATGTAACAAGATTGCCAGCCAGATGCGTCATCGCAAGGTGGAAGGTAATGGCGTCGCCGACGCTGACGACGCGCTCAGCTTCCTTCTTATCCTTCGCGCCAATGTCTACCCATAGCTCTCGCAACTCTGTCTTGGCGCCGCGCTCCTCGGGCTTGAGTACATGAATAGGCCTTCGCCCGATGATGCCATCCACCGGGCCATGCTGCGTATGAATGACAACGCGTGACCCCGGCAGCACAGAGGGATCAATTCCTCCGATTTGCGAAAAAAAGATGTACCCTCCGTCGTTGATATATCGAACCATCATTCCGATTTGATCGCAATGACCAGCCAGCATAACACGAGGCGAGCCTTTCGGATTCAGCGAAACAATGACATTACCGTGCACATCGGTTTCGATACCATCTGCGAAAGCCTTCATTCGCCGCCTGACGATCCGCTGCACGGGTTGTTCAAATCCCGAAGGCGAAGGCGTTTCCTGTATCTTTTTGAGGAACTCGTAGGATTCTTTTCGCATGATTTCAGTTCTTTAGAACGGAGTGTATTGTGGTTCGCTCTTTCAAAGAGACCTTTCGCAAGAAATTGAGATTCGCCCGTCACAGGAAGACAGCGATATTCTGATTGAGGAAATCTCCACCTTCGGATTGATCTTACGCGTAGAAGCTCTCCGTCTCAACCTGGCGCCTTTTGACCGATGATCGAAGCGAGCGGTGCGTGTGATTATTCGTCTTCCGACTCCAACGCGAATCGCTCTGGATGCAAACGCTCGTCCGCCTCTTCCCTGACGCGACGTTCCTGCGCGTCTGCTCGGCCTCTTAGAAAACGCCGAACAATGAAATTGGCGACAAGGCATGTGACAATCCCAGTTGTCGCCAGGTTGTGAACCATCTTGGCGACCATAAATGTCGCCGCTGCAGCTATAATCGCCGAAAGAACCCAGCTCGTGACAACCCAGATGGCTCGACCAAGTTTCAGCTCGGCATCGCCTCGCTGGAAAATCCTATCAGCCAAACCCGTGGCAACGACAGCCGCAAAGGCGACGTAGGTCGTGGAAACTGGCAAGCTCAAGCTGCTTGCGGTGGCAATGACGCACGCGGAAACGGACATGATGACGCAGGCCCGTAAAGCGTCGTAATGAACCGTTTTCCCAGCGGACGTGATTTTGGCTCGCGGGGCGAGTGCGGGTTCCTTGCCACGAAACCGGAGCAGTTTTTCCGCAACGTTCACGCACCACCGCGGTGCCCAAAGAGCAACGTGATCGCCCATGCTACCGGTAGCGACCGCGGCTTTAGTGACCCGCTCAGCGTTTTTCGTTGTCATGCCGATGAAAAGAAGAATTCCGCAGCCAAGCAGCATCCAACTTGGTATGTCTACTTTGGTTCCAATCTCAAGATCCTGCGCCCGTAGCAGTGCGATTGCAGATAAGCCGGGAGATGCGCAGTTAGCCAAATCGTTTTGTCCAAACGCGAATGCCATGGCAATCATGCCGAGTACGGCGAGAACCGGGAACAAAAGTTTCGCGGCTTTCTTGCGATAAATGACAAGAAGTATGTGAATAAGAATGGCAAAACCGGCCCAAAGCAAGATGAGCAGCAAGGCGGTTGCGATGCCCGCATTCTCCTCGCCTCCGAGGTTCGCAAGGTATGCTTTGAACTGTTTGATCCAGGAAACGTGTTTCATTCCTTTGAGCATTAGGAAATAGCAAAGCGCAGCTGCCAAGCCTCCGCCGAGCCAGCCACCGTGGAGCAGCATGGTGGGTAGCTGGCTGGTTCGATCGCGAATTGCGCCCCGTGCAGCTCGTTGGATAATAAACGCTGCAGTGCCGGAAAGTGCGATCGAACAAAAAATCCCGGCTACGACGATTCCCATTTTGTTCCAATGGACTGTTTCCGATTGGATCGCCAGGGCGGCGCCGAGCAACTCGAACACCAAGCAGGCTGTCGTGCTTACAGGCATGCCGAAGGCGGAATAACCGTACAGCAATACGGTGTCGACAATGTACACCGAAATGTAAATCGCCAGGGCGGCGTTTAGGGAACCTAACCCCATTGGGTCAAAGATTCCCTTTCGCGCCGTATCAATGACACTCGAACTCAACACCGCGCCAGCTATGACAGCAAGACCAGCTATGAATATGGCTGTTCGTCTTGGCATGACGCGCGCACCAAACACGGCGTTAACGAGGTTGGCTGCGTCATTGCGACCTACTTCGATGGAATCCCAAAGCAATAGCGTTACTGCGATTATCAGACAAACCCAATGGAAGTCGCTGAGGTTTTGAAGGAAGTCCATCTATGAAATTCTCGTTAATGGTGCCTCGATTTTTCGAGACGATCTATCGAAAAAGAACCGTTCTTGGGCGGATCCAGAAAGAAAGAACCTGCACACGATGTTTGTTTCACCTAAGCCAAAGTAGAAAATGGTCAATAGGAAGTTTCTGAACGAGCAGGATGTGTCAAATCCGAACTCTGCCCTTGTTTGGCATGCATGAAAATAGTTCTTGGCCAGCCTCATTGGTTGAGCTATTTCGATGGCAAAGGGAGAGCGCGCCGCATCTCCCGCCAGTTTAAGACATTACGTTGACAGCATTCGACGCAGTCGATCGCCGGTTTTTTCTGCATGGTTGGCAAGTTGGCCGAGTTCGCCGAAAATGCGGAACCAAAGGAACAGGTCCGTAGGTTTCATGTGGTCTTCATGTGAAAAAAGCAACTGAGACAACGTGTATTGAAGGCGGTCAGCTTCCCACTCGCCTTTTTCCAGGTTCGCGACCATTTCGAGTGCGTGTTCCGCTTCCGTCCCAGCCATGTCACCTTGGACGAGCGTGGGAAGGTAGTTTGTGATGGCCAATGCCTTGTCGCAAACTTCCTGCACCTTGTCGAGATAGGCAAAAACCGAATCGACCAGCGGTGCAGGTAACGATAATTTCTTGATCGTAAGAAGGACCGCAAGGTCTTCAACGGAGTCCGCCATGTCGTCCTGCAGCTTGACGTATCCCAGCAAATCCCCGCGATACACGGGCAGAAAGAAACGCTTCGGAATGGTCTGGCGAATCTCGTCCTTAATGAGGTCCGCCTGATGTTCCGCCTTGAACGTTTTCTTGGCGAGTTCCTGCATTTTATCGTGCGCACCATCCCTCACCGCTTCAAACATGGGATGGACGAGTTTGACGCAGTCCATTACGGATTTCATATGGTAGCGAAGAGGCTCGAATGGCGACTCGCGAAACAACTCTTTGATGTCTGACATAGGCCTAATCTCCGTGGCAACTCGTTCTTGTTCCGTGCCAAGCGCGAGCAATATGCCCAGTGAAGGTGTACTGTGCAACCCCCCAATACCCACAATTTTATTTTTTTTTGAACGACCCCAGCCTTCAGGCGATGGATGCGCGAAAGTTCGCGATATTTGATCGCGATTTTCCTTTGCAGGATCATATCAGGCCAGTGTTGAAGCAAATCGAGCGGGCAGTGCCCCAGCAAATCGAACGACTACCGCACGGCCAAAGCGAATCGGCTTCGCTTCGCCTACACGATACCTTCAAGTCTTGTGACGCGGAGCGCCTCTTCCAGGGTGGTCAGCCCTTCTCGCACTTTTCCGTAGGCGTCGTCGCGGAGTGTGATTGCACCATGTTCGGTGGCGTGGGCTTCCATATCCTCCGTCGCAGCTTTTTGCATCACGAGTTGTGACAGGCTGGAGTCAAACGGAACATACTCGTAAACGCCTACACGATCGTAGTATCCGCTCCGCAGACATCGCGAACAGCCAGCCCCTCGAAACAACTCAGCACCCGTTCGATCCGGCGGGATGCCCATGATTCGCCGTTCCGTTTCGTTTGGCTCGTAAGGCCTTCTACAGTTGATGCAGATTTTTCGCACGAGCCGTTGAGCCATAACCCCGATGAGCGCGCTGGCTACAAGATAGGGTTCCGAACCCATGTCGAGCAGCCTGGTAACCGCTCCGACGGCTGAATTGGTATGCAACGTCGCAAATACAAGGTGCCCCGTGAGCGACGCTTCGAGTGCGAGGTGGGCGGTTTCTTCATCGCGGATTTCGCCAACCATAATCACATCCGGGTCATGACGAAGAATACTGCGCAGCGCGACGGCAAAGGAGACGCCGAACTCAGCATCCACCGCCACCTGATTAATGCCGCCCATGTGGTATTCGACAGGGTCTTCGATTGTGATGATATGCTTATCGACGCTGTTAATACATTGCAATGCCGCATATAGTGTCGTTGACTTGCCACTTCCTGTTGGCCCGGTGAGAAGAATAATGCCATGAGGCCTATGGATCAGCCTCTCAAAGGCTTGACGAATCTCAGTACCCATGCCCAAGTGTTCGAGCGTGAGGCGCGAGCGATCCTGGCTCAAGAGTCGAAGCGTCGCCCGTTCACCCCGGTCAGTTGGAATCACCGCCACTCGTACGTCAATTTCCTGATCGAAACTTCGATGGCTGAATCGACCGTCCTGGGGTTGGCGTCGTTCGGTGATGTCCATCGTGGCGAGAACTTTGACTCGCGAAAGTAAAGGTGCTGCCGTTTCGGGCGGATATGCTCGTACTTCGATGAGTCGACCGTCGATACGAAGGCGGACGCGCATTCGATCATCTTCCTGCTCCAGGTGAATGTCGCTGGCCCTTCGATCAACAGCTTCATCGATGATGCTGTCGAACTGCTCGATCATATTCAGGCCCGTGTCGGACGTTGTTTCGACGGATTGAGAAACGGGCGGAAGCGACCGGAGTCTGGCGCCCTTTTGTCGCGCCGAGCCATAGATGTCGTTAATCGCTTCCGTGATTTGATATCGCGGACTGACGACAAATTGAACGGGCCTTTCGAATCGCGAAGTGACGGCAGCTTGAACGCTCGGGTCAACGGAATCCGCAATCGCAGCCACGAGTTGTCCCGATACCTCACCGAAGAGCAGGCAATGCTTGCGTCGCGCGATGTTTTCCGGAAGCGTAAGCGCCCAGGCATGGGATGGATTTCTTCGAGAGAGGTCCAGGAATCGCAATCCAGCTAGGTCTGCGAAAATCTGCGCAGTGTCCGCATCGCTGATAAGATCGCGTTCCAGCAGTATCTCGGTCAGTGGAAGGCCAGCTAACTCCGCTTCGCGCCGAAGCGTCGATAAGGCGACAAGCGTCACGGTCTCTTCACTGAGCAGCTTGGAAACGATTCGATGTTCAGCGGCTTCTGCGGCGATCATGACTATCTGTCCAGCTAATGCAGCTTTGGTAGTTCCGCGGTATTGGAAAACCGTTCGCTCAGTATAACTCTTCAGGCTGTAATTCTGTTCCGAATCGTTGCCGGGTTAGCCGTGGCTTACCACAACGAGCAGCGCATCATCGTCAGGTTGACTTCCGCCCAAGTGGTTCGTCCACGTTTGGTCGGCCTTCGCGACAATATCTGAGACGGATTGAAACGCATCGTTGTCCAAAAGCGCCTCATGAAGTCGCTCTTCGCCGAGTGGCTCTCCGCCAACGCTCGATGCTTCAACCAGGCCATCCGTGTGGCACACAATACGAAATTTTTCGGGCAAATCGACGCGTGTAGCTGCGTATACATAATCAGGATCAACCCCCAAAACGAGTGAAGGCTCGTCCAGTGTTACCAATCGTCCTGGCGCTACCATGAGCAGCGGAGGCATGCCGCCTGCGTTAATGTAAACCAGCTTGCCCGATGCCATGTCGATGCCAATATATGTGCATGGTAGTACCTGCCGTGTGCCCGCCTGGGCGATGGACCGATTTAGCTCATTGAATACCGACGCGGGGTCCATCAGGGCATCTTCGGATACGGCAACCGTTGTGCTTATGGCTGATCGAATTGCTCCTGCCTGAACGATTCCGGTAACGCCATGTCCGCCACCGTCGATAGTCACCACGCCGCATCGCTGTTCATCCAATTGGATGACATCCGTGAAGTCGCCGCATCGAACTCGGCCGGGGTAGTGCTTCATGGCTGCGTTGAACGAATCGGTCGACTCGACTGGTGCTGACATCGCTTCGTGAAGGCGTCGCAGCGTGGCTATCCAGGCAGCGCCTTCGCGAACCGAATTTGAGATAAGCTTTCGCGATGCATCTCCAATCAGTGCTCCGACCTGTGCGCCCGCGGCTGACAGATATTGAAGTTGCGCAGCGGTGAAGGGTTTCTTGCCATAAGGCCTATCAACGTAAACTGCGCCAACAATGTCATTGCGATATTTTAAAGGTGCCACGAGTCCGACACTTGCATATCCCAGCTTCGCATTCACCTGTGATGCAGTTTGCGGATACCGTCCTGCAACGGACTGTAGGATTGGCGCGAACATGAACGATTGGCTTACCGGCGCCAGAGACGCCCCTTTGGGTCGGGCAAGGCCACGATGAACCAGCGGGCGAAGCTCGGTCTTGCTTTCGCCGCGAAGCGCAATCAATCCGCGATCCGCCTGCGTATCCAGGATGATTTGGCCTAACGCAGACGCAGCGATGTCTTCTGCACGAACCGTCAGCGGTTGATCGCCATAAAGTCGCGAAAGTTGGGCTACCTGCTGCATTGTCAATGATACCGGTGCCTTGGTCTTGACCCAGTCGCAATTGGGAGGTTCTGTCTTGTCTGGCGTGAGGAACTCACTATCAATCTTGTCTTTCGAATCGGAATCGTCGACGAATTCCAAGACCCGGTCGCCGACTCGGATTACATCACCAGCCTGCAGCAATGTCTCCGTAACCTGTTCGCCATTGACGAACGTGCGGTTACGACTTCCCAAATCGCGAGCACGGAACCGCCCGTCTCGATCGATCTCAATAGCCAGGTGCTCACGAGATATTAATTCGTCATCAAAAATGATATGTGCGGTTGGTATTCGACCGACCACGAACCGCTCCGTATCAAGAGCCTTGACCTGGAATTGGTCGGAGTCGTCAAAGTATCGAAGTACAGCCATGGTGACTCACTATATTGATTGCAACACCCGCAGACAACCTTGATCGCAAAGCATGTCTGTTCGCGTCTAGTTTTGCCCGTCCACGCGAATGGAGAACGATCGCGTTGCCCAGGTTAATCGCTGAAAATCCCAGTTGTTTTGCGCTGTTGCGAGCAGCGTTTGGATGCTTGGTTTCATCATGCCTGCGAACCGCTTCACCCCATTGATTCTCATTTCAACGGGCTTGCTCCAATTTATGGAATTTTCCTCAAAAGCCATGGTAATGCGAGAGCATTTTCTTGTCGAAACGTCGACGGTTTGGGCAACTATGCGGCCCTCTATGTGGGAAAGCAAACGCGTATATACCTTCGCGACATATTCGGAGGCATCTTTGCCGGGTGGCGGGAGGATGGCGAGTTGATTCGCAGTCCAAGGCTCACCCATTGAAGCGTCCTGCGTAACCCAGCCGAGATGTCCTTGGCTTCTATAGCGAAAGAACCTTGCCGCTGTCGAGCTGATTTCAGTTCTCCGCGATGCCATGATCTTTGACACAGCGGTGGCAAGTTTCGCCGAGCCATTGGCACTGCTGAGATCGATGCCCACGATCGGGAGTCGTTTGTCTTTCGCCAGCTCGATTAACGCGTTATTCGAGGCCACGATCAGTTCTGACCGTTCGTTTCCCGAGTCGGAATTGCTGCCATGCCAAGCCGAAACGACCTGTAGGCTGGGCGTGCGGTCGAGAAGCAACGGGTAGAGCGTAGCCGCATGGGGGATCGGCGGGTAGGCGTCGATCGCGAAGACACCGGCAAATGCGTCAGGGCAGCCGACGGCGATGAGCCAGGCAGCGTCGCCTGCTTCCTCTTTTCCAACCAGAAAAAAGCGATCTGCGTCCGTGTGAATGCGTCGCCGAATGGCAGCCAGAATCCTCCCCATGTCCTCGCACAATGCACCTGAATTTGCGAAAGTCGGCTCTCTATCCAAGGAAGCGCGAGCATGAACCCATGGCTGGCCGCTCGATTCAATGACGCGATTGATTATGGCGACAGGCTCCTTCAATGACATTTTATTGGCATCAATTTGATTGCCAGAGATCGTCAAAATGACGGGATAGGCATTTCGTGGATCATAGCCTGTGGGCAGACGGAAGTGGATCCGCTTCTTCTTCCGTCCGTGGCGAGACGCAATGACGATGTCGCTTTCAATAGGGCGCTGCTGCTGCCAAAGCGTTGCACGAGAAATCGCGTTGCTGACCTGCTCGATAGAGCCTCGCGCAGCTTCGTCGATTTGCCGAGCAAGCAACTTTCGCTGCTTCGTGTCGGCATTAAGAAAATATTGTAAGATGAGTTTGTCGAGTGATTCAACTGACGCACTATTGTCCCCGAATGCGGTGTTCGGCCCATGCGACGAGAATGGCAGGAGCATCAGGAGAATCGATGCGCAAATGATGGGCTTTCGAGACTTCATTCTTGTTTGCTCGAAGTTGAATCTAAAATGGATTTACCAAAGGCGGGGGGACGCCTCATTCGGTCAATTCTGGAAAGTGCTACGTCAACGCCCATCAACAATGACCGTTGTACGAAAACCCGCGCTGTCAGGCAGGTAAACGAACGTGATCTCGCCTCCGCAAAGCGCCAATGGTCCCTCTCGCAGCCAGCGTACGGTTCCCATCCCCCTCGCTTCGCCGGTTTCGTTGTCGAGAAACGACCCGCCGTCGATGCCGATCACCAAATTTTCGGAGCAATCCAATTCGATCACGTCTCCATCGAGTGGCTCAATAATTCCTGTTCCTGCAACGCCGATGCTCGCGGTGATTCGGTTTTCGTCACTGAAGAGGTCTTCGGGAATTTCTTCGAGAACTTCGTTCGAAACATATAGCCCTACGTCAACGGCTTCCGAGACGGCGAGATTCCTGAAACGAACCGTAACGGTCACACGCCTTGGTGCTTCGTCATCACCGTCGGGAACTGGGGCGGTCGCAACTATATCGAATGAACAGCCTGGAATGAACGCGGACGACGCCGTTAACAGCACTAACCAAACCGCCGCACGCAAATGGTTTCTCGTCGCCATTTCAATTGATCTCCAATTTCGGTCACCTGAAACAAAATAAAGCTAAAATGTAAAGCCTCGCCGCAACAGGCTACCTTTTAATTCTCGCAGAACCGAGTATCCGGTCAACACAACTTAATCAAGAAACCGCTTCGATGTGCCGGAAACACGACGGTCTTCTTCCAATGGCTCTTCCATTATCGGGCTTGAGGCGTGGCAAGCACCAATTCGGCGAACAATTGACAGGTCTTTGGGCGGTCTTATAATCATCTTGCGTCATAATAGTGCCGAAACCGGGCAAGGATGGTTTGCAGGCTCGCTATTGGTAGTTTTGTGCTGGTGTTGCACGCCCCAAATGTTGGGTGTTTTGTGCGTTGTGAGTTATTTTCAGCCGGGAACTTGGGTTGAGAGAAAAGCGATGAGTATTGCTGATCGATCAAGTGGAGTCGTCGAGTCGTGCTAGGTGACCGGTGCAGCTACGGTCCCAGCTGGCTGACCGGTGTCGGTGTCCTCGTGATGCGGGAGACGGCGATGAGTTGAGAACTTTTGGTCAACTCGCCGTATGTGTTCCGCGTGGGATTCCGATTCAGGTGCCCGCGTTTTTTTTTGGCTTGCCAGCAAGTGGCTGATTTATTGAATTCGATTCGAAGTATTGTGTAGGCAGAAAATACGACTGACCCCAAGAGGAAGATTGGGTAGAAATGAACGCTGATTTGTTGCGAATTGTTGACTCGATTAGTCGCGATAAGAACATCCAGAAAGAAAGTGTTTTCGCTGACCTTGAGGCGGCAATGTCATCCGCCGCTCGCAAGGCGTTTGAAGAGGCCGAAGACGTTACTGTTCGGATCGACCGGGCGACTGGCGAGATCGTTGCGACTGCGGACGATGAACCAATTGACATGAAAACCTTGGGTCGAATTGCGGCTCAAACAGCCAAGCAGGTGATGATCCAGAAAATTCGTGAGGACGAACGCAGTGCGATCTTTGACGAGTACTCGGAGCGTGTTGGCACGATCATTACCGGAACGATTACGCGATATGAGGGTGGTTCGATTATTGTCAATCTCGGTCGAGGCGAGGCGATCCTCCCGAGGAGTGAACTGATTCCAGGTGATCAGCATCATCCCGGCGAACGCATTCGGGCCATGATCCTTAACGTTCGTGAGGAGCAGAGTATGGTTCGGATCGTTTTGACACAAACGCATCCAGACTACATTCGCAAGCTCTTTGAAGTGGAAGTGCCGGAAGTGGGCGAGCGGATTATTGAAATCCGTGCGCTGGCTCGCGAGGCTGGTTACCGTACAAAAGTGGCGGTTTCTTCGATTGACAGCAAGGTGGATGCTGTCGGCGCTTGTGTTGGGGTGCGGGGAAGCCGAATTCGAAATATCGTTGATGAGCTTGGCGGTGAGAAGATAGACATTGTTCGGTGGAACGAATCTTCGCAGGTTCTTATCACCAACGCCTTAAAGCCTGCAGAGGTTCACGAAGTGTTCCTTTGCTTCGAGATGGGCCGGGCTACGGTTATCGTTGAAGAAGATCAACTTTCATTGGCTATTGGCAAACGTGGGCAGAATGTTCGTCTTGCGGCCCAGCTCACAGGTTGGGATATCGATATTTCGACGCCGGCTGAGCACAATAAGTGCCTTGACGATATGGAGAAAAACCTGCGCGGTATCGATGGATTTGAAGTTGTTTTTCTTGACAAGATGATGGCAATGGGGCTGATTTCGTTGGCCGATATTGCAGAGGTGGGTGCTGGGCCTTTGGTTCAGGAGATGGAGTTGGAAGAGGGATTGGCTGCTCGGATTGTCGGAGTAGCTGGTGAGCAAGCGAAGATCATAGCTGTTGAAGACGAAGCGAGAAAGGCGGCGGCCAAAGCGGCTAAGGCGGCGGGGGTCACAAGCGAAGCTGGCGGTAGTCAAGGCGACGAGTCTACGGCAGCCGATAACAGCGAAGCCCAGGCTGATGGCGCTGCGGTGGAAGACTCCGAGTCGCCCGACGATTCGGATGCATCAAATTCGGTTGGCTTGGATTCTCCTGTTGAAGAAAAAGCGGGTCAATCAGAGGATGCTGCGGATGGCGACATAGCGATTGTTGCAGCGGAGAGCGATGCGGTACCTTGTACGGAAGACTCCCCGTTGACTACAGAAGAAGGATAAACAGAGTTATCCGTTTTGCTGATTGACGGCGGATCGGATGGCCGTGGCACTCTTCGAAGATGTGCATGAAGTGCTTTGAGTTGTTCTGGATTCAGATGATTCGATAATGGGAATTGGAAAAGAGAAAAGCGGAAGTGCTCTTTCCTGTACCGCTCTGGTAGAAACTGATTTTTCGCACGGGAGAGGCAGTCTTGGCTGAAAAAATGCGCGTTCACTTACTGGCGAAGCAGCTGAACGTTCCCAGCAAGACGATTGTTGAAAAATGTCGTGCGGAAGGGATCGATACTGTCAAGAACCATATGTCTACCCTTAGTGCGGGGCTTCAGGCTACGATTCTCGAGTGGTTTTCGGAGAGTGAAGGTGATGCGGCTTTAGAAACCGCTGACCCGGTCGACCTTAAGAAGGTTCAACTCAAGCGAAAGAAAACGAAGAACAAAGCCGTTGCGGCTGGAGATGATGGCTCCGCGTCCACTGATACTGAGGCGTCCGTTGCCGTGGCTGAACCAGCTACGCTGGCTACACCATCAATAGATACATTCACTCCGATTGTTACAGGCCCGCCTGACTCTGAGTCTGGTACGGAGCATTCTGCGCCTGAAGAAATCTCTACCGAAGTTGCTGCGTCGATTGCATCGCCAGACGAAATCAAACCGGAAGAGCCTTTGCAGGTTGAACCGAACGAGTCTGTTGAAGCGGTTGCAGAAATAGAGAAGGCTGACATTGTTGCTGCTGAAGGTGAGACAAAGGCTGGGCCGGTTGTGCCCGCAGGCCCTCAACATGTGCCGGCCCCTGCCAAGCTCAAAGGGCCTCGCGTTGTTCGGTATGAAGCTCCTGATTACGACGTTCGACCACCAAGGCCAGCGCCCAGGCCACCACGGACGAATGATGGCCCTATGCCACCAACTGTACCACCCGGCCCCGCCAAGCCCGGTGATGCGACAGCTAAGCCTGGCGACAAGACGTCTCCGCGTCGAGGTCGAATGAATCCGAGACGATCAGCTGGCCGTTTGGCAGATGCTGGCGAGCGTCTGTCGGAATGGCGCGATCAGGATTTGGCTGAGCGGAAAGCCAGGCTTAAGGGGGCAACCGGACGTCGTATTATGCGGCGCAAGTCGGGTCAGCCTGGTGGTGGCCCAGGTAAGCAATACGTTGCAGGACCCAAAACGGAAGCGACGGTTCACGAGCCGATACGCATGAAGGAATTCTGCTCGGAAACGGGATTGAGTTTCATGCCTCTCTTCAAAGTGCTTAGGGACGAGCACAACATTATGTCCAATATCAACATGGACTTGCCTGTAGAAACTGCTCAACTGTTGGCGTTGCACTTTGGCATTGAGCTGACCGTTGTGCCGGCGAAAACCATGCTCGATGACCTCGAAGAGGAATTTGCCAGCCGAAAGGCGAAATCTGAGAAGCCCCGGCCTCCGGTTGTGACAATGCTGGGGCACGTCGATCACGGCAAAACGAGTTTGCTGGATGCGATTCGAAGGGCGCGCGTTGCGGATGGGGAAGATGGCGGAATTACCCAACATATTAGTTCCTATCACATTGATATTGCAGGGGCTGCGGTGACGTTTCTGGATACGCCGGGACATGAGGCGTTTGCGGAAATGCGGTCTCGCGGTGCGCAGGTGACGGATATTGTCGTACTTGTCGTTGCGGCGGACGACGGGGTCATGCCGCAAACCGTTGAGGCGATCAACCATGCCAAAGATGCTGGGGTGTCTATCGTTGTTGCTCTCAATAAGATCGATCTCGGCGATCAAAATGTTGTCAAGATTTATGGTCAACTGACGGAGCATGGCCTGACGCCTAGCGGTGATTGGGGCGGCGAAATCGATGTGATCCATACTTCTGCTGCGACCGGTGACGGAATTAACGAACTTATCGAGCACCTCCATAACTTGGCCAGCCTGCTCGAGCTCAAGGCGAGTCCTACTTTGCCTGCTAAAGGCACAACACTGGAAGCGCAGACGACGACGGGTGTCGGGCCGGTGGCAAGTGTGTTGGTCGAAGACGGAACGCTTCGTGTCGGCCAATTTGTCGTATGTGGTAATGCTGCGGGGAAAATCCGGGCGCTGGTGGATGATCGTGGCAGGCGCGTCAAAGAGGCAGGCCCATCTATTCCGGTTGAAGTGTGGGGCCTGGACGACGTACCTTCGTCGGGCGACAAGCTATACCAGGTTAATTCTCTTCAGCGAGCCAAGGATATTGCGGAGGAGACAAAACAGGGTCGAGTTCGAAGTAGTCGTATCCAGTCGCGAAAGGTGAATACGCTGCAGGAGATTCTTCTCCAGCGTGATTCGGACGATGTTCCTGAGCTGAAAGTGATTATCAAAGGTGATGTTGACGGCAGTCTTGCGGCACTTCGCCAATCGCTCGGTGAGCTACCCAGCGATGAAGTGAAAATGTCGATTCGCCATGCGGGTGTGGGTGCTGTGAATGATAGCGATGTCCTTCTTGCCGCAGCGTGTAACGGGCTGGTGGTGGCGTTCCGTGTTGATACGCCGACGAATACAAGAAAACTTGCAGAAACGAATCGCGTTGACATACGCTCTTATCGCGTCATTTACGATGTGCGCGATGATGTCAAGAAAGCGCTCGAGGGCTTGTTGCCACCCGATGAAAGTGTCGAGTCACGCGGGACCGCAGAAGTCCGAGAGGTGTTCCGATTGAGCAAGAAAGGTGGCGTTATTGCAGGTTCTTTCGTGACGAATGGTGTTATCGATCGAAAGCACCTTGTTAAGGTTGTAAGAGACGGAGTTGTCGTGCGAGAGAATGCAACCATCGCGTCATTGAGGCGGTTCAAGGATGACGCGAAGGAAGTTCGCGCCGGTTTTGAATGTGGTATCAAGGTCGATGGGTTTGATGATATTCACGCTGGAGATGTGGTCGAAGCGTTTGAAGTCGTCAAGACGGCTAGAACGTTAGATGTATGATGGCCTCTTTCTGAGCATGGCTCCGAAGTATTGCTCGGCGAGTATTGTGATGGGCCTCCGTCGCGATAGAAGCGGTTTCCTGCCGCGGTGACCTGCGCGGCAATCGTTGTGTTGGTTGATTGACGAACGGTTTTCGTAATCGAGGGGCTCATGGGCGGACGTCTTCACACTGTACGTTTTCGCCAAGTGAGCCACCTGTTTCGTGTTCTTAGGGCACATATTGTGACAATCCATGGCACTTTCCGGATCCAATGGTCGGGGCCAGGCTTGTCGATTCACGGCCTGAGCGATGATTGAATTCAAGGCGGCATGCGGCCATACCGTGCGGGTTAAGGATGAAGACGCCGGGAGTAGCGTTCGTTGCTCCTACTGTGGGCGTTCAGCTGAGGTGCCGGACAATCAAAGTAACGATCTCGATTTTCTATTCGAAGACGTAGATGGCGGCAAGGGCGAAGGAGTTGGTGCTGCTCGCGGAAAGCCACCGAAACCATCGCGTAGGCGTCCAAAACGGAGGCGCGCGCCCGGTGACTTTAATCCGTTCGCCGTAGTCGTAAAGCTCTGCTATGTTGCGCTCTTGCTCATTGTCGCCATTGTTGGTGGCCGGAAATTTGTGCTGCCTCTCTTCAGCGATAGCGGCTATGCGCAGGTGGCATCCAAGCCTGTTGGCGACGAAAAAAAGCCCAAGGAAAAACGCCGGCGTCCAACTCACAAGCCTAGAGTGGTTCAGAAGCACGGTTTAATCAACAAGGAAAATTTCTTCGGTCTCTATGTCGCGTCAACCCCGCCTGGTGCAATGGTGTACTGTTTGCCGCAATCTAAAGCGCCAGAAAAGGGGCGAATCCACCGCCTTCGTGGAAGCCGCCAATTCAAAGCGAACAGCTCAACTCCGCTTCGACTTGGTGATGGTATTTATGTCGTGGAAGTGGCATTTCCATGGAACGACGCAAAACTGACTGAATACAAGGACTATATGAAATTCAGGCGTTCGATTGAACGAGCTTCGGATGAGCGACGTCGAAGACTTGTCGACAAATATTTTCTTCCAGATAACGCGACGGAGGTGTTTGTCGATGAGGATGAGAGATATTACTTAGTGAGGCAGTATCGCGACGTTGAGATTCGAGACAAGCAGCCGACAGTCGTTCGGGCATTGTTTCTTCCGTACATTGAGGATCAATCGGGCAGGACTTTTTCGATCGAAGAGATCGTGCGATCCTATTTGCCAAACACGATCGCCTATTCGTTCGATGAAAAGCATGTGCTAAATGAGCTTGAATATCACGGAGTCAAGAAGTCAGATCAGCCCTTCGTGACAGATGCACTTCAGCGAATTGGCGTGATACCTTATGAAACGCCGGATGGCCAAACGAGGCTGTTCAAGATTGATTTGGCTGACGGTGGTTTCGCGGCCCCGATTATTCGTGATGCGAGTTGATGATTGTCGGAAGCTTGACGGTCGATCTGGTTGTAGTGGACGCGCGAACTTTGAAGGACAAGCGCCGAGTTGTACAGAGTCTTAAGCAAAGGCTGCAAAATCGGTTTAACGTTTCTGTCGCAGAAGTTGGCTACAACGAAAATGCCAGGCGATGCCAATTAGGCCTTGCTGTTGTATCGAACGAATCAAGGGCCGTACAGTCGCAACTGGACAAGATCGTTGATGTCATCCGGGTGGCCAAGGGATTGTCGCTTGTGGACTACGAAACGCAGTTGTTGTAGCCCGTCGATACAGATGTGTGTTGAGCCTGACAGCATGAAATACCAGCGAATTGTACACGGCGGACGAAGTTTTTTGGGGAAAGGCACCTTAGTATGAGGCAGTTTCGAAAAGAGAGAGTTGCCAGTCTCATTCGAGAGATCCTGAGTGATGCGATTACGAATCAGATGAATGATCCGCGCGTTGCGCCGTTGACTTCCATCACACGCGTCGAGCTGAGCAAAGATATGTTGATTGCAAATGTATTCCTAACGGTGTATGGAAACGAAGCCGGGGAGCGGAATACATTGCGTGCGATTCAACACGGTGCGGGATTCTTGCAGCGTGCCGTGGCCAAAGAGTTGTCACTTCGGCATTGTCCGGAGCTTCGTTTTGAAATCGACGAATCACTCAAGCGAGCGAGTCAGACCATGGCTATTCTGGACGAGAATCGCCGTGAGCATCCGGAGTTGTTTCAGGATTCCGAGCCAGAAGGGGAAGATGGAATTCTACCTGTCGAGACTGAAACCGATGACGAAAGCTCTTTGCCGCCACGCACTCCTTCGGAGGGATTGGACCCATGAAGCAGGGAACGATGTACGCATCGCGAGTCAAAAAGGCTTTTGCGGAGTTACGGAAATCTGCTCCTGAGCCGACCGTTTCGGATGCCGATGATCCGGTTCGTCGATTGGCTGTAGCGATTCTCGGCGTGCGTGTAGGGGATTCGAAAGCGGATGCCTATGTTTCGAAAATCGAATCATCGATGGTGGATTGGAACGAAGTTCGTGTTTCAAGCCTGGCCGAAATCAAAGAGATTACAGGTGTCAACTCAGAGGCTGTAAGCGAAACTCTAGGAAACCTGCTTGACGCATTACAGGCGATTTACGATCAAGAGAACGAAATATCGCTCGACCACCTCTTGAAAATGGGGCGGCGCGATGCTCGGCATTATCTGGAAGAACTAGCTGGCGTGGATGCTTACGGGGTGGCTTCCGTTATTCTCTGGTCTCTGGGGGGGCATGCGATTCCCGTGGACGATGCGATGCTCCAACTCCTTCGCGATGCGAACCTCGTGCATCCTGTTGCGGATCGTGCGGAAGTGCAGGCGTTCCTGGAACGCAATATCAGTGCAGCGGACGGAAAATTGTTCGCATTGATAATGCATTCGCTCCCAAAGAAAAAGCCGACAGCTAAGAAGAAAGTTGTTACCAAGAAAAAAGCCCCACTTCGTACCAGCAAAAAGAAGAAAGCCTAAAGTTGTCTTACGTCGCCAGCCTTGCAGGAATTGTTAATTGTCTATGATCGGAATGGTGTCAAAACTTGAGTGCAAACGCGTAGGCATATTGAGATGGCCGATTGGTATGCGCAAAGTGGTTCCGATGGTTAGCCTCATTTGTGCGATGGGGTTAGCCGGATGTGCTTCGGGTTCTTCGTCTGCTAAATCCATACACACGACCGAATCAAGTTTAGACAAATTAGCAATCAATCCTGATCGCGCTTATACCCCGCTGGAGGAAATTGAGCCTATCGCCGAATCGCCAACGCGAGATCAATCTGTCGAGCCTCTTTCAGAGCGCGCTGTCCGACAGGTTGTTCGAGCGCAGGGTTTCATCGCTGAGCAGCGATATACCGAGGCGGCGCTCGAGTTGGAGCGGGCTTTGCGATTCGAGCCAAATCACCCGGATATTCATGCAGCACTTGCGACACTTCATTGGCAGGCGGGAAACGTGGAGCGAGCACGGATTCACGCCGCCCGTGTGCTCAAGATTAACCAGGATTCGGCAATCGCCAATTATGTGATTGGCAGATGTTCATGGATGGAAAGCGACCCCGAGCTTGCCATGGCGTCGTTTCGATCGGCTTTGCTCTGCAGCGATTTCGGTGCGGATGTTGAAGTGACTGCGCTATGTCATTATTACCTGGCCAAAGTCCTCGCTTCGCAGGAATATCTTCAGGCGGCACTTACGCAATACCGCAGTTTTGAAGAAAAGGGTTCTTCTCTGACCCCTATTCCCAAACGAGGCGAACTGGCCACATTACTGAATGCAAGTCGGGGTTCTGCTGCTGAGTTGAAGGCGGAGATACTGGAAAAACTTGGGCGATTCCGTGAGGCTTCGGAAGTGCTTCAACCAATTGTGAAGCAATCCCCGAAAGACATAGCCCTGCAATTGCGCTACGCTCAGCTTCTCGTGCGTTCAAACCGAAATGACGAAGCTTTGGCAATTGTCCGAAACATTCGATCCAGTGACGAGAAAGTTCTCAATCGCATTTTGGAGATATACGAATCAACCGGAGATTCAAAGGCTATCATTGAGGAGCTTCGCGGGCGTTACAGGGAGCAGCCAAACGACGCTCATTTGTGCAAAATTTTGACCGATGCACTTCTCCGGTTCGGAGAAGCTGAAGAAGCTACTGAGACCTTAAAGTCGTATTTGCAGACGACGCCCACTGCCGAGCTTATTCGCACAAGACTCATTGAACTGTACGTTCAGCAAGGGGCGTGGCGCCAGGCGATCGCGCAATGTGCCATGCGTCTGGAGCGGTCACCAGGCCGGTTGCAGGAAACAAACGAATTGTTAAATCAATTGGCGACAGGTGAGGGCGTGAGTGAGATTCTGCAGGATTCTCCCGCATCAGTTTCCTCTCATGTGTTCGCCTATCTTTACGGTGCATTGGCGCTAAGGCTAAACAAAGATGATCTGGCACAGGGTTTTCTTGGAAGGAGCCTGGACCTTGCGCCAACATACGCACCTTCAAGGGTTGCGTTGGCTCGCACGCTGATTAGGCAATATCGTTATCAAGAAGCCATCGAAATCACGAAGAGGCGTGACAAAGATTTGGCGGAAGATAGTGATCTCGAAACCGCTCTGGGTTTGGCTTATGAGAGGTTAGATGCCGCGGATAAGGCGGAACAGCATTTCAAGGCTGCCATTCAATTGAACCGCGCAAACACGCAAGCCATGCTTTCGTTAGCCGAATTATACCGAGGGACCGGGCGCACTCTCAAAGCCCAAAGGCAGCTGCAGGCGATCCTCGTGCGTAATCCAGCCGACGAAGTTGCTCTGGAAAAGTTGGCGGTGATCTATTTGAGCGATGATAACATCGACGCCGCGGTAGCGCAGTTTCGCGAACTGGATAAAGTGGCCAAGAACCCCATGGTGAAAGCGCGCTGCGACGCCCTCCTGGAACACTATCCGAAAGTCGATGCGGAAACATACCGGAATCGATTGTTGGAAGCTATTAAGAAGCACAAGCCGGACGCGGCCACATGGATCGCGATCGCAGATTCCTACAACGAGGCTACGGAAGGTGAATCGCGACGGGATGCGCTGGAACAAGCGATCAATGTTGAGCCAGACAATGAGGATGCATCTCTTCGACTCATCGAAACGTTCAAAAGACTATTGGAATACGAGGGCGCTACGAACGAGTTGAAACGGATCCTGCCGAGAAGACCCAATCGGCATTCATGGCGACTGGACCTCATTCGTCTTTTTTGGATTGTTCAGGATTATGATGCTGCAGAACAAATAGCTAAAGCGCATTTGAAACGAGATGACTTAGCGAAAGACGTGAGAACGGAGTTCCAATTACGGCTCGCCGATTCGTTGAGATTGAACGGGAAGAATGATGATGCGCTAGTGCTGTTGCATGGATGGGCCGATCAGGCGAAAGGTGACAAGCTATGGCAGATTCGGTTAGCCAATGCGCATTGGCTTGAGGATCAGGCGGGCAAAGCGGCTGAAATCTTGGAAAAACTCTACGAAGTTGAACCCTCGGATCGCAGCCTTCTTCCAGCCGTGATCGATGCGCTTACCAATGCAGAGCAGTTTGATCGTGCGAGTCAATTCATTTTGGATTGGATGAGCGAAGACCCGGAAAGCGACGACGCGTCTCGTCGATTGATAAACGTGTTGATAGGCAGCGATCGCTTTGACGACGCGTTAGACTTCATCAATCACACTTTACTTCAAACGACCAGGCGTGAGTTTTTTCAAACCCAAGCGATACGCACTTTGGCTGAGGCGAACCGGCACGAGGAGCGATTGCATTACATCGATTCACTGCTTGATGAATTGACAGGTTTGCTCAAGCAGGTTGGAGGGGGAGAGCCACGACGACGCTCTGTGGATGAGTCGCAACGACCCTTGCAGCCTAATCAGCCTTTTTCCGTCCCCGCGATGCACGAACGTCTCGCTTTTCTCAATGCCCAATGGGCGCAGGTACAGTTCGCTCTTCAGAGTTTTCGCGAGGCTGAGGACGCGTTAGGTCAATGGGTTCATGAAGCACGTTCGGCTGGTATTCGCGTCTTGTACTTACGAACATTGGCGCAAAGCTATCAAATGCAGGGATTGGACCAAAAAGCAACCACGGCACTCAAGCGAGCGCTAGACCTCAGGCCGACCGACATTGGTCTCAACAATGATGTAGCGTACGGCTGGATCAATCACGGCGAGAAGCTCGACGAAGCGGAAAAAATGATACGCTTCTCGCTTTCGCGATCACCGAGGCAAGGTGCCTATCTCGACACATATGGGTGGTTGTTGTACAAGAAGGGTGAGTTTGCGGAGGCAGGGAAATGGTTGGAACGTGCCGCTCGAAGCAGGGGGCAGGATGACCCGGTTGTCTTGGATCATCTTGCTGACGCATATTGGAGGATGGGAAAGAAAGACGAAGCGCTTGTGAAATGGGAGCGAGCCGCCAAGGCAGCGCAAAAATCCATCGACGATACACTTCAAGTTGTGGATATGCAGCGGATCCTCGAAGAGGCTCAAGAAAAAATAAGTCAGGCCAAAATAGGCAACGAGCCATCTGTCGCGCCTACAGCTCCCACGTCGAAATCGCCCGAGGGTTCAATCAAGATCGAAGATTGATCGATGTAGAGTGAGGCCAGTGTTTCGCGCTCGTCCACAAGAATAATTTCAAAGGAGCCTAGCGGTGTCCGGACATTCGAAATGGTCAACCATCAAGCACAAGAAGGCTGCGCTCGACGCTCGGCGTGGAAAGGCGTGGAGCAAATTGTCTCGTGCCGTAACTATGGCAGCGAAAGCCGGCGGCGGCAATGCGGACGACAATCCGCGACTTCGCCTTGCGATCGAAAAGGCCAAAAATGACAACATGCCTAAGGATACGATCGAGAAGGCGGTCAAGAAGGGGACGGGAGAGCTGGAGGGAGAATCGTACGAAGATGTTTTGTACGAAGGGTATGCGTCGGGCGGTGCCGCGGTGATGTGCCTGGCTGTTACGGACAACCGAAACCGAACGAGTTCTGAGATCAAGAAGATATTCGAACGAGCGGGAGGCAATCTCGGCTCGCAAGGTTGTGTATCATTTCAGTTTAAGCAAAAGGGCGTCATTATCATTGATGCCGCGAAGGCGACGGAAGACCAGATCATGGAAATGGCGCTGGAAGCTGGCGCGGATGACGTTACCTCTTCTGAACATATTCACGAAATCGTCACAAGCCCGGACGTGTTTGAAGCGGTTCGCCAGGCTGTTGACGACTCCAAAATAGAAATCCAATCCGCAGACCTTTCCATGGTCGCGGATAATCTGATGATCCTTGACCTGGCCGGTGCTCGTAAAGTGATGAAGCTTGTCGATGCGCTCGATGACCACGACGATGTTGACTCAGTTTATAGCAATACGGATGTGCCGGATGATGTTGTTGCCGAGCTATCCAAGGAGTAATTGCCTGCACTCGTTTTTTGATGCCGGTGACGTCATCCCTGTTTGCTAAGCGATAGCAGTGCGAAATGCTCGCGGTTTCCGCCATGGCCGAGTAACGAGCTTTCTATATTACCCTCGACATACCACCCCCATGATGCGATATCGCGGAGCGTCTTGCTGACGACAGATGTATAGGACTCCGCAGGGAGCACGCCGTCTACCAACTCTTCCTTAGCCGCTTCATAATGAGGTTTGATAAGCGTCAATACCTGCCCGTCCGGGTGCAAGTTACGTCGGGCTGCGGGAAGTATTTTTTTCTGTGGTGTCCATCCCACGTCGATTGTGACAATTCGGCTTAGCTCTGGCAATTCGACGTGCATGGCATTTGATCGTTCCAGGACGACGACGCGCGAGTTGCGGCGAATTTTCCATGCGAGGGTGCCATAGGATGTGTCGACGGAGTAGACTTTCTCTGCTCCGCGCTGCAACAGGCAATCAACGAATCCGCCTACATGACTGCCGAAGTCGGCGCAGATAAGACTTTCAACGGATAATGCAAAATGATTCAGCGCGCCGGTGAGCTTGTCTCCCCCTCGAGAAACGAAGGAATTTGATGCCGATCGATTCATTCGGATCCGTGCTTTCGTGGCTAGAGCAAGCTCTACTCTACGGTGGCGTTCGGAAGAACGTCTTTACTCTAACAGATGAACAGTCCGCTGCGACAGTTGAGTATTCGTAGCCATAGACCTACAAAAAAAGCGGGTGCGACATGGCGCCCCGCTTCAATTGAACTTTTTGGTCGACCGATCGTGCTTTTGCGCGAACGATTGAGCTTACGCTGACTTTGCAGCTATCGCAGCGTTGACTTGACGAGCAAGCCGCGATTTCTTTCTTGCGGCGGTATTCTTATGCAACGTGCCTTTAGAAGCCACCTGATCCAGCAATTTCGTTACTTGCGTGAACATTGTCTGCGCTGTTTGCGTGTCACCAGCGCGTAGGGAATCCATCAGCCGACGTGTTTCGGTCTTGATTGCTGACTTGCGGGCGCGATTGCGCTCTCGGTTTCGCTCATTCTGCTTAATACGTTTCTTGGCCGATGCCAGATTCGCCACGATTCGGTCTCCTGATTTCTTGCTTGTGTCGTATTGAAACCGCAGACATTACTCTGTCGGCGGCAATTTGTCCAGTTTATCTCGAACGTCCAGGTAATTGTAGTCCATTTGGAGGATCTTGCCATAGGTCTCTCTGGCAGCCTGTGCTTCACCGTTGCCTTCCTGCGATCGTCCAAGCCAATACAGCATTTTCTTCGCCATATCGTCATCTTCAATCTCATAGCCCTCTATTTCCGCTTCGAGCGTCGTGATGGCCTGCGTGTAATATTTCTTCAGGAAAAAGCATCGTCCCAGGTGCATTCCGCACGAGATGCGGTTCTTGGGGTCAGAACGGGCTGCCTGAAAAAGCGGAATGGCATCGTCGATTCGGCCGGCACGGAACAGGCGAGTGGCATATTCATATTTAAGGCGGTAGTCCGTCGGGTATTTCTCGACACGCTCTTTGTAGACGGCCAAGTCGTACTTCAGACTTGCGATGTGGGCCTCTTTTGTTGCTTGCTCGTCCCCAGCCTTTCGGGCTTTTCGTTCGCGTCGGGCTAGCTGTCTCATGCGTATATCGTCGGCAGCCATTTTTCGGCGATAGTCGTCGGTCTGCTTATAGACTTCGATCAACACCGCCATGGCTTTCTTTTCGTAGTCCTCCCGTTCGGGCTTGCATAGAAGCTCGACGAGTTGGTTTAGCGCGGGGACGCTGTCTTTGTCCGCATTGAATTCCTCTTCCGCTTTGGCGATCAATTCGCCGAGCCGATCTTCAGTTTGCACCGATCGGTGCCGATCATGGCTGTCTTTTTGTTCTTCCTTGTCCGCGATACTTTCCTGGAAGGACTGGCCGTCTTTGTACTTGCCCTTCGTGATCGTTAGCTTGGTAGACAGATTTCGAAGCATGATCTCCAGGTTATCATCCTTTGGAAATCGGCGGCGCCAGAAGTTCAAGACTTCAAGCGCTAGCTGTAACGACTCGACTGCGAAACTGGTCTCGCTTCTTTCGATGGCACGATCGCCCAATTCTTCCAGCGATTTGGTTAACGAGCGGAATTGCTTTGCGGAACTCTTCGCATTGGATTCCAACTCCTTAAGGCAGATACCCGCTGACCAAAAAACCGTATCTTCAGCCCGAAGCCGACCGGCATTTTTGACCACGCCTTCTACAAAATTGATATTGCCCGGCTCGCGACCGAAGAGCCAAAGTGCATTCATAAAGGCTTTCTTTGCATTCTTGTCGGAGAGTGATCGCCTCATTGTGTCTGCAAAGCCGGGCTTCTTGCCGCCCGTCTGTCGGCGAGCTACGGCGCATCCATGCAATGGCTTGCATGCTTCTTCCACCGCTTCGGGCCAGAATTCGAGACCGTTGACGTAATACTCGATGGCGTAATCGAATTGACGCTTTTCCCCCAGCTCTCGAGCGCGCACAAACCACTTATTAGCCTTGGCAACGTCCTCTTTGGACGTGACCAGGCGTTCATTGGTTCCGTCGTTCTTGTTAGCTTCGTCGTTCTTGTTAGCCATAGGGGGCCGAATTTGATGGATTTCAAGCCGCGCGTCACGCAGGCCTGCAAATGCTTATGACCAGGGGTGATTTCGTTGTTGACATCGCTTGGCGATCAGTGCAGTTTAAGACGGCACGTCCCGCATTCTTGATCGCACCACCCCATCGACAATTGACAACATATTATAGCCAAGCGATACTACCTTGGCCCGAATTGGTGTCAAGTTGTCGAGTTTCCCGCTACATTTCAACATTTGATAAGCAGTAATTCTCCAGTGATTCCAAACGATCCTAGCAACCTTCGTATCGTCCGTTATCCAGACCCGGTATTGCGCCTAATGTGTAAACCTGTCGGAGAGTTCGGGCCTAAGCTGGCGAAACTAACGGCTCGGATGTTCGAGCTAATGGCTGAGGAAAAGGGCATCGGTTTGGCAGCCCCGCAAGTGGGTGTCCCAATCCGCTTGTTCGTGTGCAATCACACCGGCGAAGACTCCGATAATATGATTTGTGTGAATCCGCGTTTCCTGGAGTTGGAGGGGGGAGCGGAGGCGGACGAGGGGTGTTTGTCGCTCCCTTCCGTAACGGTAAGCATCCGACGTGCGACTCGGGCGGTTATGGAACGATTCGACGAGCAGGGGAACCGACACGAGATGCACGCAGAAGACCTCTTGGCGCGTGTTTGGCTGCACGAGTCGGACCACCTCGAAGGGCGGCTGATTATCGATAACATGTCCCCATCAGATGAAATCGCCAATCGTCGCGCGATCAAGCAACTCAAAGAAGACTACGCAAGCCGTCCGAAGAACGGAGCACGTTCCAAATGAAGCTCGTCTTCATGGGTTCAGGTGCGTTTGGTTGTCCAACCCTTCGTTGGCTTTGTCAAAGTGAACATGAAGTCTGCCTGGTTGTCACACAGCCGGCACGACCCAGCGGGCGAGGCCGACAGATCGCCAAGACGCCCGTCCATGAGATGGCCGACGATCTTGGAGTGAAGATTCTCGAAGCGGAAGACATCAATGCGCCAGTACTTGTGGATGAGCTTCGGACCCACAATGCCGATCTCGGTCTTGCGATCGCATTTGGCCAAAAACTTCGGCCGGCTGTTTTAGACCTGTTTCCAGCCGGTTGCATTAACCTCCACGCATCCCTGTTGCCAAAGTATCGCGGTGCCGCGCCGATCAACTGGGCGATTGTCAACTTGGAAGAAAGAACAGGATGCACGGTATTCCGTATTGTCGATCGCATGGATGCAGGACCAGTGTTGGCTTCCAGGTGGACTTTGATTAAGCCGGAAGAAACCGCTGGTGAATTGCATGATAGGCTTTCCGGGATCGGTGTAGATGCCGTTGAAGCGGCACTAATTACCCTCGTTGGCAATGCGACTGAGCCGGGGATTCCGCAGGACGATTCCCTGGCGTCGAAGGCGCCAAAGCTCAAGAAAAGCGACGGTTACATTCTATTTGATCTGCCCGCAAAGCGGGTAGCCAGCCATATTTGCGGCATGACGCCTTGGCCTGGCGCGAAAGCGGAGTTCCAATCTCAAGATGGACGTATCGAGCACATTTCGATCACGCGTGCTCGCGTTGCCGAAAGTGCGACTTCGACCGTAGAACTGCCCGGAACGGTGGATTCACGTTGCTACGTGGCGACCGGCGAAGGGTATCTTGAGATTCTTGAGATTCGACCTGCATCGGGCAAACTGATGACTTGGCCTGATTTCGTGAACGGCAGGCATGTCTCCGCTGGGGATCAGTTCAAACCATTATCTTCTTAGGGTGGCCGGGGTTCCAAGTAATACCTCACGCCACGTCTGACGCGCCCAAGAGTGTGAGAATCCGGCGGGCGCCGAAAGGCCTGCACTTCATTTCTTTGCCTTTTTCTTGGTTTTGCGTGAAGCGGGCTTTGGCGTCTTTGTTGCGGACGCTGTCGCTTTTGCTGCCAGTTTGCCACGCGCTGTCCGGTCGTTAGGCTTGGTCTTGAGCCAATACTCGTAGGCACGCTGTTTGGCGATTCCCAAGATAGTGTCCGGCGGGTATTCGCCCTCATCGTTGCATTCGCCAGCAGGAATGCCCATGAGTATTTCGAGCGCGTCGTGCAGTCTGTCCACGGCATAGACTCGAAACGAACCGTCTTCGCACGCAGCCAATACATCGTCACGGAGCATGAGGTCGCGTGCATTGGCCCTCGGAATAATTACACCTTGGTCACCTGTCAGACCGGCGTCATTACAGACGTCGAAAAACCCCTCTATTTTTTCGTTGATCGCGCCGACTGGCAGAGTTGCGCCGACCTGATCAATTGCGCCTGTCATGGCAATGTCTTGGCGCAAGGGGATGTTTGTTAACACGCTCAGCATACAACAGCTTTCTGCACCGGATGCAGAGTCGCCATCGATACCGCCGTAGCTTTGCTCAAATGCAATGGATGCGTGAAAAGCGAGCGGGTGATTGGTTTTTAGCAATCGCCGCAGCAGTCCGCCCAGAATATAGAATCCCTTGGTGTGGATTGCGCCGCTCAGCTCCGCTTCCCGTTCGATATTGACGACTCCCGCAGAGCCTGGGCCTATAGCAGACGTGATGCGTGTAGGAAACCCGTAAGTCAATGGGCCAGCATGGATCACGGCAAGCCCGTTTATTTGACCGACTGTCGCACCATTCGTCTCGACCCGTATCAGTCCGTCAGCCAGGAGTTCTCGAAACCGCTTGGATGGCAGGTTAGCCCGTTCCTTGGATTTCTTGATTGCCGATTTGACGTCGATTCCTTCAACGATCGCAGCGTTTTTTTTCTTGCAGATGAAAGCCGCCTCTCGTGCTACGTCTGCCAAACGGCCAAACCGGGTGGTCAGCTTGTCATTTCTACTGGCGATTCGTGCTCCATGCTCGGCGAGCGCAGCCACGGCTGAATTCGAAAAATGAGGTAGGTTTTCTTCCTTGGCAATGCGCGCGATCACACGGCTATATTGGGCAACTCCTTCACTGGTGCGGGGCATTTCGCTTTCAAAGTCAGCAAGCACTTTGAACAGGTGAGGAAAGTCGGGGTCATACTCGTCAAGCATATAATAAGTTTCCGCGCTTCCCAGAAGAACGACTTTTACATTCATTTCGATCGGCTCTGGTTTGAGCGCTGAACCCCAGCCAGGAAAGGTCATCTCAGCTGGCATGATTTCCAATCGACCCGTGCGGAGCGTGCGTACCAGTACTTTCCATGCAGCCGGTTCACGAAGGATTTCCCGAGCCTCGAGAATGAGGTATCCGCCATCTGCGCGAAGGAGTGATCCTGCACGCACCATAAGGTGGTCTGATTGGACACTTTCGCCGGACTCGAATCGCTGGTCGATCGTGCCGAGCAGGTTGCCAAGCGTAGGCGTGTTTTCCAGGACGATCGGACAAGAGGTGTCATCCGCGCGGCTCAAGACGACGTTTACCCGATACAGTCTTGTATAATCCTCTTCGTGTTCCGCTTCGTGAACTCGCTCGCCAGCGGCGTCGGCAATAACCTCTTTAAGGAAAACCTTGACTGGTTTGCTTGGAAATCGTTCCTCAATAGACAGAACGAGTTCTCCCAGGATCGATTTGGCGGCTTCCTCACGTACCGACCGTACATGCGTCGTGTGATTCCGTCTGATCGTATTGACATCTCGCATCACGGCGCGAAGCTGCTGCTGGTAGGCGTCATGGTGCTTGCGAAACGCTTCGGCTTGTTCGTCGGTGACTTCGCCACCGCTTCGCAATTGCTCCCATTCCTCTGGGGCAGTTGGCTTTCCATTAACGAGTGGGAAAAGAGCTGCTTGGGTAACCGGATCGACCTGCAAGGTTACCATGCTGATGTTGACTTTGCGGAGTTCTTTTTCCAGTGGCTCGACAACGCTGTCAATCTGTCGTTGAGCTTCCTGCTCCAGTGCAGAGACTCGCGACTGGATCGCCTCGGACGCGAGCGCGACGTCGAGCTTCTCGCGTATGAATTGAGCCAGTTCATCCATAGCGCGCCGAAACTCGTGCCCTTGGCCGCGATTCAACGTAATCAACCGAGGCCTATCGGTTTGCTCGAAATTGTGGACGTAGCAGCGGTCGCTACCCAGTGGACATTCGAGGCGGATTTCGTCGAGCAGTCGGCTGACGAGTGTCATTCTTCCTGTACCTGTCAGGCCTCGCGCGAAGATGTTCTGACCTGGTGCGTGAATTTGCAGGCCAAATCGAAGCGATTCGATGGCGTTATCTTGTCCGATAACCCCTTGTACGGGTTCGATTTCTTCCGTCGAGGTAAAAGGAAGGCTCTTCGGGTCACATCGCCACCTTAGCTCGGCGGGAGATAGTGGTTTGATCGTTTGTAGCCTCGCCATAGGTGTCCTTTTCTTTGTGCTTTTCCTGCGCAGCAGTCTGCGTTTGGATTCAGGTTTTCGGCGAAATCGCACTTACTCACGAATCGACAACATATTGCCTGTCGCTTTGGTAGTTAAAGGCCAATAGTCCTCAATTCGAGGCCCGATCGAACGGACCCGGCTGAAAGAGCCTTCGACCTGATAATAGTCAGATTGCGTTGTCCGCATAGTACCCATACTTTTTACCGGACCCTTTGCTTATTATTGCACTTGATAAAAAGAATTTGGGCAAAAATTTCCCCGGTGCGGTTTTGAATCGTAGGTTACCATTTGGCATAGTCGGCCCGGCTTCTGCATTCAGGGATACCTAGGGTATTAGCGCGAATTGGGTCAATCCCTGGCCGAGCTTTTGGTCACGCAGAAACATCGCATACAGGGGGAGAAGCGATGAGACACCAGATTACTCGGAGGCGCCGCGAGCGGGAGAGGGCTGTCGTAGCTGTCCAGGTTCTCGTGCTGATCATGGTGGTGGCTGGGTTCGCCGCATTGTCGGTGGACGTGGGGGCGATGTATAGCGCCCGAGCAGACCTCCAACGCACTGTCGATGCAGCTGCGCTGGCCGCAGCGGGAGCACTCAGTGATTACGGTGGAGGTAGCCCCGAGGATGTCGCGCGTGCCAGGGCCGAGGAATATGCGCTTAAGAATAAGGTCTTGGGAAAATCGATAGGGCTTGCCTTATCAGACGTAGAGTTAGGGCGGGCGAATTATGACGCGGCTACCGGCACCTTTAATTTTGTGCCCACGACGTTTCTGCCAGATGCCGTGCGTGTGAGAGCGCGTCTCACTTCTGACTCACCCAACGGGTCACTCGGGCTCTATTTCGCTCGAGCGCTTGGGCGTAATGCTGCGGAACTCTCCGCTGAGGCCATCGCCATTATGGTGCCGCGCGATATAGCCGTCGTAGCAGACCTTTCCGGCTCCCACACGGATGACAGCGAGCTGCGCAACTACCAGGTGACGGACATCAATCTATTTGACGTTTGGGATGATCTGCCGATTCCAAAGGGCAATAACGGTGTCGGAAACGGCATCGATCCTCCGCCTCCTGGAAACCCGGGCAACCAGAACGATGCACCAGGAACAGGCCCGGGACAGCCTGGTAGCCAAGGCGGTAACGGTGACCCTGGAGCTAATCCGCTAGGTGGTCAGGTTGGACCGACTTGGGGTTGGCTGTACTACTGGGGTGACAACTTAAGCCAAAATTACGATCCAGCCGCAGACCCCGGTCTCATGTTCTTCGAGCGGTATGCGGATTGGAGCAATGCCGATCTTACGACATGGTATCAGAATGTTGGATATTCTTCGGCAGAGGTTGATGCGCTGTTGAGCGCTGATTTCGACGGCTCGAAGGATTCAAACGGACAATATGGCTTTACGAATCGTGTTGCGGTTGCACTTGGATTGGCACGCTGGGATAGCGGTATTCCAGGAGGGCTTTGGGAAACGCTCCCGCCTGGTCAAACGCAAAATGGTAATGGCAATGTTTGGCCCGGTGCCAGTGAACTGACTTGGCTGGTTGATTATCCGTTCGACTCCGGCTCGTGGAGCGACTATATCTACAACTATACAAGCTCGAAGTACACAACTATGTACCAGGCCAATCCCGATTTTCAATATCGGTTCGGCTTGAAGACGTTTGTGAACTATGTCCTGGAACGAAAAGCCCGAAACAGTCAAACGCCGGAACTTGCTGATACGCCGACGCAGCCGATGCAGGCAGTGAAAGACTCGGTTGATGTTATGATGGACCTGCTGACGACGATGGATACGAATGACCAGGTCAGCCTGGAAATCTATGGGACGACGGCTGTTCACGAAGTCGACCTTACTGTGGATTTTCAGCAAGTGAGTGACCGACTGATTGCCATGCAGGCGGCACATTACAACAGTTATACGAACACGGGTGGCGGCATCACGCGCGCGATCGAGGAGCTTTCCAGTTCAAGGGCTCGCGGAACGTCTAAGAAGATCATCGTTCTCTTGACCGATGGAATTGCCAATGTTGATGCTTCGGGCAACTATTCCTTGTCCGGTGGGGCGAGCCATTCGCTCGCACAGGCGCAGGCCGCCGCTGAT
>JAJDEA010000129.1 GCA_029260035.1 Phycisphaerae bacterium | reverse complement strand
GTCGTGGTTGCGTCGAAGCGCTGGAAGAATTCAGCGCGAATGCTTGCTTGGGTGAGTCCTGTGTTTACAACTGCCATGGTGTCAATCCTTTGACAAGATCAAGGCACGCATCGTGCGTGCATGGGTTTTTTACGGTGCGGTACCGAATTCTCGTAGCCGCAAGATAATTACTCCGGTCGATGGAACGTCAACCAAATGGCCAACGAAGCTGTTGGACGTTGCAGTCAGCGTCAGTGTATCGTCCGCCGAGGCGTAGACAGCATCGCCGATGTTGGCGAGCGTTGCGCCTGCTAGTGCATAGTCGAAGTCGCCAGTGGTGTCGCATCGAAGGCTCTCGTCACCGTCGGCACCGGCAGAGTTATCCAAGTTTTCAAAGGCGAAGCCAACGAACGGATCACCGGCTACCAGTGGCCGGGCATAGCCGTTTGAGTCCAACCCGACTAAGGAACCCTTGAATATAGTGGTTGAGGCTTTTACCTGAAACGATCGGAGTCGTCGGTCCAGATATCGATCGACCTGGCGATCTGCTGTCAGTGGCATGTCGTGAATCCTTTCACCTATTGAATTGAATGCTGCTATGCGTACGGCTAGCGCTTGTTGGCTTCGGTCCATGCGGCCAGAATCTTTTCGATTCCGTCTTCGCCTTCCTTGGCGATGAGCTTGGACCACTTGCTGTATGCGATTCCCGACTCGGCTGGTACTTGTGCAATTTTGCCGTCCGGTCCGGTTTTCGTATCAAGATCGGATAGGCATTCGGAACTTACATGGTCACGGCGTTGGAGGGGAATGTCGGCAACGGAGATTTCATCCAAGTCCAGTTCGACAGCAGTTTCCATCCAATAGGGATTTGGGCCTTCCGGTTCAGAGAACAAGTATTGGATAATTGCAGCTGTCACCGCTCGCGTGAAATTTGCACCGGTCTTTTTCTGGTGTGCTGCAAGGAGGTCGCTTAAGTCACCATTCAGAAGGATGCTTTTTTGTGATTTAGCCATTTCCGATGCCTCATGGACTGTTTCAATCATAGTCAGGTTCCTTCATATCCTATACCGCTCTTAGACCAACGCAACAATCGCTCGGTAGTATATTATACATACTTGACAAGTCGAAGTCAAGTGTTATAATATGATGGTCGAACAAAGTTTTTCAATCGGGATGGAGACCAATGAATGGCCCAAATACCCCCAAAATCGCCCGGACCGGCAGGGAGAACGTATTGCGATTCCGTAGTGCCGAGCAAAATCGACTGGGTTGAGATGTTCGACGAGTTGTTCTTGCTCGACTGGGCTTGGGTTAATGACCAAGTCAAACGTGGAAAAGTCGTTCGGGTACCGGATGTTCGCTATGGCTACCAAGAGGAATGGAAAACGGAAGTCTACAGCAATCTGGGCGCGATGAATGTCGAGGTTCTCTACCACGATCGGAGCCGGACAATCCTGATCGTGCCACTATCAACAAGGATGCGAGCCAATGCGTGTACTGCATAGAGCCTTCTCGATAGTACCGCCACTGCCATTCGATGCGAAGTCGATCGGTCAACGGATCGCAAGAGTGCGTAAGTCACGCTCCTGGCGTCAGGCTGACTTAGCAAGGGCACTGGGCGTCAAGCAGGGCACGGTCGCAAATTGGGAATGCGGGGTCAGGACGCCCAGCATTGGTAATCTCGTCAAGTTGTCGGCAGCCCTTCGACGCAAACTGGATTGGCTTATGTTCGGCAAGTGTGAAGCTGTTCGTTGAATCTGGGTGTATTGGTTCGCTGGCCGCGAACCGTTCGTGTTCGGTCCGGTCGCTGGTGGTGTTCCGGCATGCCACCGGCGACTTGTGACCGGTATCTTCCGGAGTAAATGCCTTGCATACGACATTCATTGACAGTCCTATCGCAAGCATTGCATGTGCAGACGACGCTCAAATCGGCGACGGATTGAAAACGATTCGAGTTGTTCCAGCGGGCGAAGTACAAAGCAAGAAGGGCGTTTTCTTACTGGATCGCGAGGCCGCTTCGCTCATTATCGCAGCCTTTGCCAAACACGCTACGCCGATCGTTGTTGACTACGAACACCAGTCGTTGGGCGCAGAGTTCTCCGCACCGGACGGTCGCGCGATCGCGGCTGGCTGGATCGACAAAATTTGGTTCGACGACACGCAAGGTTTGATGGGGTTCGTTCGTTGGAACGATGCCGCAAGGCAGTCTATCCGTCGTGACGAATACCGTTACCTGTCGCCCGTCGTGAGCGTTCGCAAGTCCGACAATCGTGCCGTCGCGTTGCATTCGGCGGCCCTTACGAACATACCGGCTATCGATGGCATGGAGCGTCTGGCCGCATCGAATCGCCCGGAAAACAAGGAGACAAAGGTCATGGCAGACCAACCCAATCAAGGCGAAGACACCGTAAATGCTGACATTGTACTTGGACAGATTGTCGGTGCATTGGGGATCAAAGCCGAGAACATGGAACTCGGCCAGGCACTTGTTGTGATTCTCGAAAAGGTGAAGCAGCTTGTAGAAGGGGATTCCGGCGACGAATTGAATTCAACATCTGCCAACAATGATCGTCTGGCGCTTGCCGACACGTCGGGCGACGGCATTACCTCGACTCCGTCCATGCTGCTCGGGAAGATCGTCAGCGAACTGGGGTTGAAAATCGAAGACCCGAAGAACGTGGCCGCCGTACTTCAACAAGTCCTCGACGCAATCACGGGATCAAAAGACATTGATAGCGAATCGGATTCCGAAGAGACCGCAAATTCCGATCGGACCGTCGTGGCGCTTCGCGATGAGGTGTCCAAATTGGAGTGCCAACTAGCGGACAAGAAAGTAGACGAGTTCCTCCAACCCTATATCAACAAGGGCGCACTCGATCGTAGCAATACAAAGGACTTTGAGTTTTTCAAAGCAATGGCTCTACGGAGTGAGGATGAAGCAACGTACGTCCTCGATGAGCGGGTATTGTTCATGCCGTTTCAAGGTGGTTATGGCACGATGTCACGCGAAGATTGTTCCCGAGGCCGCATCATTCAAAAGGGGATCAACGAATTCAACAGTAACGCACGTCATGCCAGAGGCACGACGGCTGATGCGTTTGTGAATCTCGCGCTTCGAGACGAAGGACTCGCCCCGATGACGGACGACGAATTGACTCAGATTCCGCGCTGATTGGGGATCGCGAGTAAGAAAGGACCAAGATGCCAAACGAGAAACTCACTTTAACCGTCGGCCTCGACGGGAAGGAAGAGACCAAGCGCGGTCTTGATGAGATTTCCGATGCCCAGAAAAAAGTGTCCGGTGATACCGACGACGCTTCACAGCCAATCGAAAACCTCAATGACGAGCAGAAAAAACTCAACGCGTCGTCGAGCGATTACATTGGTATTCTCACGCAAATCAACCCCGTACTAGGGCAACTTGCAGATGGGTTCTTGAAGAGCAGTAATATCGCCGGTGACCTGGCGAGCAAGAATATCAGTCTGTCCGGCAGCTTCAAGAAAGCAACGGAAGCGATCAAGGGGAACGCGGCTGCTTTGAAACTCATCGGTGCGGCCGGGCTGGTTGTCGCTGCTATATTTGCGATCACGGCTGCACTCAAAGCGATGCGTGAAGAGGCGGAGCGTGTGGCCAAGGCGACACGCGAAATCATCGATGCGCAAACGGACCTAAAGCAGGAGGCGGCGGCCAACCAGCAATCGATCGAAGCGGCGCGTGATGCCAGTGGCCTGACTCCATTCGACGAGACTCAGGCTCGTGCGGCGGGGAATACATTCGGACGGGTACGCGGGAAATTCGACGAAGGATTCCTGTCCGACGATGCGATCAAGCGGACAATTGCCATTCTCGGCGGAGCGAGCGACTTCGATGGCGGTGGCAGCCGATCTATCAATGAAATTTCGCAGATCGCATTCTTGCAGCAGGCTGGCAAGCTGGACCTTTCCAAGGTGGCGGGCGCGACAGGTGACACACGGATCGAGAACGCGTTAAGCCGGTTCTCCGACACACTCGAAGCCGCATTCGGGCGAGAGGCGATCCAGCGAGGCGAGTCGGTGAAGCAGGCGGTCGCCGAGTCGAAGGCTGAGGGCTCGGTGGCTGATCTGGAAGAATTGGCCAAGAAATTCACCGTGGGAACTGGGTCTGATCCTCGCGAAGTGGCCGCCATTGCACAAGCGCTGAAACCGCTTCGGGATGATGCCATAGCAGCCGCAGGGGGGAACAGGGTCGAGGCGGATAAAGCGGTTGCGTTGCTTGTCGCTGACGCGCTTAACTTCAAGGGTCAATTCGGTGGCGTCAGCTTGGCAGATATTACGAATCGAGACCTTCAAATCGCGAATCAGATGCTAGACCAACTCAAGGCTATTAACGAGCGACTTGATCGTGCGCCGCGAGGCGCTCAGACGATCGTTAATGACAACCGTGGAGCGCACTTCCTTGGTGACACGGCTGCAGCGCAGCGTGCCCGTATGGTCAACGGGGAGAACAAGCGGGATCGATCGGGACTCTAATTGTGAATTCATCCAGAAGTTGGTATAATGTCGATCTTGGAGTTATGGAGTACCCGTGGGCCTGCAAATTGGCCCGCAGTATATGTTTGAACGGCGTTCAAACGCTGTTCGACAGACGATTGAACAACTAGCCGCATGGCCCGTTTCTACAAGATGTTGTGGGTCAGCGGTCATTCCCCGCGCTATATCCCGTGCGCAGAACCGGTTACTTGAGCGCAGAACCTCGGTTACCCTTAGAGCCTGCTTTAACAATGTATTGTGGGCCTGCGGGCAGTTTTTGCGCTATATCCCGTGCGCAGAACCGGTCGCCTCAGCGCAGAACCTCGGTCGCCCTTAGAGATCGGTAGCCCTTAGAGAGCAATAGTCAAGAATTGCACCCTAGCGCGAGAATTGCCGAAGTTTCTCCTTGACTCTTATGTTCAATAAGGTACATTGTGGGGCATCTTCCCAAGGCAAGGGACGGACGGCTTGAATCTATGCGGTTTTTTACCGGGCAATATGAACGATCGATCGATGGCAAGAACCGAGTTCAGCTTCCTTCGCAGTTTAGAGGGCAAATCGGGGCCAAGGATGAACGGCTTACGTTTGTCGTCACCTTCGGGGAGTCACGCGGCACGCTCTGCCTTTATACCCAGGAGGGGTATGAGGAAGTCGCGGCTCGCATGGAAACGGAGTACATGACCGGGCCTGAGTCGAGGCGTTTCGAGTTGCAGTTTTATGGACTCTCGACGCCGGCTGAGATGGACAAGCAAGGCCGAATTGTCCTGCCTGATCGTTTCAAGAAGAAGGCGGGCTTGGGCGAGGAAGTTGTTCTCGTCGGTCAGAAAAATCGAATTGAGATTTGGTCGCGAGATGCATTTGAGAAGGCGGTCGGCATCGATTGGGACGGAGAAGATTGGCCGGAATGGCAGAGCTTCTTACGCCAAAGGCCTGGCGGTCAAGGCTGAGTGAGTTGATGGCTTCATGGAGTGCGGTGGTTCGTTGTGGAATTCAGAAGGAGCTGAAGGTCGCAGCGAGTGGAAGATGCGGGGCTGATTGGTCAAGGCTGACATAGGCCTTGCATTGTCCGTCGCACTTGTTGGATTGAGGGTTGTAGAGGCTTCAGTGTGCGGGCTGAAGCTTTGAGACCTGTCGCGGTTTCCTGGTGTTACGTCTGATTTAGGTGGTTGCCGACGTTTGCTGTGGCATTAGAAGCGCAAGGATGCGCCGAGCTACAGTGAAGGCAAGAGGATGTTGAGGAGTCGAGTTGTGGAGCGTAGCGGTTCGGATTCGTTAATCACGCGTTTTCTGAAGCAGCTTCAAAAGGCCGAGTTATGCGAAGGTCAGGATATCCTGAGCCTGCGTGACGAGGCGGAATTGCGTGCCCGGTTGAAACGTTTGCGGCGCATGGGCGGCCAGTTTCGTCAGGTCAGACTTTCTCACTTTGTCGCAGAGAACTCTGCGGCAGAAATCCCTTGTCGCATTGGGGGGTAATGTCGCCACGGATGTGCGATGGTCCCCTGGTGTGTTGGTCTTCATGGCGATTGGGTGTGCGCGATTTTTCTTCGGCGGCCGCACTATAGGTCGTTCGCGGGATGACCTGAATGTGATCCGCAATATATGAGAATGCTATAGCATTGGCAGACTATTCGGCTGGCCATGTCCCCGTGCTGATGCGCGAGGTCAAAGAGTATCTCAACATACAGCCGGGCGAAGTTGTTGTTGACGCAACAATGGGTCTGGCTGGACATAGTATAGAGTTCGCGAAGATGTTGGGCAGCGAGGGTACGTTGATTGGGATCGACGTTGACCCCGCTAACCTTGCTATTGCGAAAGAACGTCTTGCTGATGCGCCTTGTCGGGTAGAGCTTCGACAGGCGAATTTTGCTGATTTGGGTGATGTCTTGGCCTCGGTTGGCATCGACCATACGGATAGGCTTTTTGCCGACCTTGGCGTTAGTTCAACGCAACTCGATCAAGCAGAACGGGGTTTTTCATTTCAGCATGACGGCCCGCTCGACATGCGCATGGATCCAAGCCTGAATAAGACGGCAACGGACCTTGTAAACAGCCTGAGGGAACGAGAGCTGAGCGATGTCCTATTCCTGAATGCACAAGAAATGGCGTCGCGGCGAATCGCCAAGCGCATTTGCTACATGCGCCGAGATCAGCGGATTACCACAACGAAACAATTAGCTGATATTGTCGCGGGAACACTTCGCATCAATCCGGAATCGCGCAAACAAAAGATTCATCCCGCAACGCGGACGTTTCAAGCGCTGCGCATGGCGGTGAATGGCGAGATACCTGCGTTGGAATCTTTGCTGGAAATGGCTCCCGGTGTTTTGAGGCGGGGAGGACGGTTTGTTGTTATCGCTTTTCATAGCGTTGAAGATAAGCCTGTCAAATTGGATTTCCGAAGGCGAAAGGTTGACGAAATCTACAACGTTTTGACGAAAAAACCTATAACCGCCGAAGAAGATGAGCGGCGGTCCAATCCGCGATCGCGCAGCGCAAAGCTTCGAGCCGTTGAGAGGTTGTAGCCTCGTGTGATCGGGTACTCGAGGAATTTCATAAAGTCAAAGGAGCTTCACTGGTGGCACGCGAGACAAAGGTTGGATTGTTGGCGGGACTCGCATTCATCATCTGCTTTGCCATCATCCTCGCCAATCGCAGCCACGATGGCGTGATTCAGAATCAAGTCGCCACGCTGACTCAATCCAAGAAACCAGTAAGCCCGAGTCGAATAAGGCAACGAGCCGTCCCTGACAACCGTCGCCGGGTAGATTCAACGCGGTTGAACGATCCTCAGCCAAGGCAAGACATGCGGCGATCGAATGGCCAAGCCGACGAGCGGTCGATGCAGCTGAGGGATCGTCGGGGGGCGGATAGGTCAACGAGGTCCAGGCAGGTCGATTCAAGAGCGGATATCGGAGCATCTCGTAGGCGCGAGGTTGGCTTGACTGCGACCAATAGCAACTCGTCTACGCAGCGTGACGAGGCCGATCGATCGCCAAACATCGAATCAGATGACAGGCCCAGCAGGACAGAGATTCTTCAGCGGAAGCTGGATGAACTTGACCCGCGCCAGATTCCAGGGGAGGCGGGTTCGCAAGGTGCAGAAGATTCTGTCGGTTTGCCTGCCAATGCTGGCCGCCCACGACATAAGAAACACGAAGCACCAAAGGCCGGTCTTGCTGGCACCACGCATATTGTTGTTGCGGGCGATACGCTTACGGAAATCGCTGGTAAGTATTTCGGCAGCAAATCTCGAAAGAACGTGCTGGCTATTTTCGAGGCTAATCGAGCGGTCCTCTCCGAGCCGGATTCCATTCGTGTGGGGATGAAGCTGGTTATTCCTAAACATCAAATCGTTTCGGGGGCAACCAAGCCTGCACCAAAGCTCGCTTCCCAGGTAGCAGCACCGAAAACGAATCGGAGTCGAAAGCCGTCTCGACCCGCCGCCCATACCGGCGGAACTGGTCGATGGTATGAGATCAAGAAGAATGATCGCTATGCGAGTATTGCGCGAAAAGAATTGGGAGATGTCGGGCGCTGGCGCGAGATCTTTGAACTGAACAAAGCGAAATTCCCGAACCCTCAGTTGATCCGCGAAGGTGTACGCATTCGACTTCCGCTAGCCAAGACGGGCAAAGAGTGAGGGTGGGTTGCTGATCGCACGTCGAGTTTGCGTACTCATCGTGGTTTTTGCATCCCTTGCGGCAGCAGTGGTTTGCCTTCGGGCCGAGCAGACGCGATGTGCTGCGGAAAGCTTGCGATGTGAGCGGCGGTGCATCGAACTGAGGCGTGAACTCTGGCAGGTTCAAACGAGCGTAGCGCGCTTCCGGGCACCTGGCCGAGTTCGTGATCGCCTGGGTTGGTTTCATTCTGAGTTGATTCCCCCAGCCTCGGAATTTTTGACGCCAAGCGACCGGCAGGTTGCCGACATTCGATGAAAGTGTTCTCAGCTGATGGCATTGACGACCGATTCGCAAGGAATGTATCGAAGACGAGTCGGTGGCATCATTCTAGGAAGTATAATCCTTCTCTTCGCGGTTCTCGCCGGTCGGCTGATTCAAATCAACACGACTTTTCGTGCTCGTCTTTCAAGGATTGCCGAACGACAACAACGTGGGTCGATGGTACTTCCCGCCAGAAGGGGTACGATTTTTGACGCTCGTGGCCGGGTCGTCGCGTGCAGTCGTCCTAGCCCGGATGTCTTTGTTGATCCGGGTTTGGTGCAAGACGTGGATGCTCTTTCTTCTGCACTTTCAGCTCGTATAAACCTGCCGATACCGGTCATCACTCAAAAAATTCGATCTCGAAGTGACAAAAGATATGCACTTCTTGCTTCACGCGTTGATGAGGTGACCGCGGAAGCTGTTCTCGAAATGAAGAATCCGGCCGTTGGGCTGGCCGATGCTTCAGTGCGTTCGTATCCTCTCGGCGAATCGATGTCGCAGGTTTTGGGATTGGTTGGACGAGACGGCCAGGGTCTGGAAGGATTGGAAAAGCAGTATGACTTCCATTTGCGCGGGCGGGATGGGAAGCGAAGAACTGTACGAGATGCCAGGAAACGGGCACTATGGAACGCCGTTGCAGGGCTTTCCCCTCCAGCCGATGGTGGACATATTGTCTTGACCATTGACGGTGAAATCCAGCGCATTTCGGAGGAACTCATCGAGGAGGCAGTTCAGGAATTCTATGCGGAGAGCGGATTAGCCATTGTCTTATCGCCTCGAACGGGAGATGTCCTGGCGATGGCTCTGTCAACTTTTCCCAATTCCGATGAAACTCCAGAGGAAGCTCTTTCGCGAAGACGCAACCGTGCGGTTACTGACCCGGTTGAGCCGGGAAGCGTTTTCAAGCCGATCATTGCGTGTGGCGCCCTCGCCGGGGGGTTCGTCTCGCCGACCGAAAGAATCGACTGCCACATGGGGCAGTTTCGCATCGGAAGGCGCGTCATTACAGATACCAAACCTGCTGGTGAACTTGATCTTCAAGGCATCATCACAAAGAGCAGCAACATTGGAATGTCCATTATTGCGATGCGAATGGGCAATGACGTGCTTCATGAAACCGTGCAGGCGTTTCACTTTGGGCAAAAAACGGGTGTCGATTTTCCGGGCGAGAGTGCGGGATTGGTTCGTCCGCTCGCCTCCTGGCGGTCTGATTCCACTGCTTCCGTGTCTTTCGGGTATGAAGTGCTTGTAACGCCATTGCAGCTTGTGGCTGCTTTCTCCGCAATCATTAACGACGGCGTATTACTCAAGCCCCGATTCGTCAAACAGTTGCTGGCTGCGGATGGTTCGATCGAGGAAGACCTGAGCGCTCCGATTGTCATGGGGCGAGCAATCTCAGAAGAAATCGCGAATTTCATGGCTGGCGATTTATTGCGTTCTGTGGTTGAAAATGGCGGCGGACATCGCGCCGAAACGGGTTCGTATAGGGTGATCGGCAAGACCGGCACAGCCAAACTCACATTTCGCGACAAGCCTGGATACGAGTCGGGTGCATACCAAAGCACATTCATTGGGGCGGCGCCAGCTCGTGACCCTGAAGTCGTGGTTTTGGTGATGGTACGAAGACCTGACCCATCAATTGGTTACTACGGCGGGAAAGTCGCGGCTCCCGCTGCAGGTAGAATCCTTGAAAAGACGCTCGCGTACATGCAGGTTCCTGCGGATGAAAAAATCGTAACGGTTTCGTACTCGCGGTAGGCATGGAACGGTATCGCATCTGTTGATTGTTGAGATATCACAGGCTGTTGCGGAATGGCGATTCTCAAGGTGCGCGGATTCTGCTGAGAAAACATGGTCTTTGTTTGGCCGATCGGATGAAACTTCGTTCGTGGTCATTACAATGCACCTGGAAAGCTATGACGAGTAACCTTACAAATTCATCAGACGTCTCCAGCGGAGCCTGGTTGCTACCGGAATTGTTTAAGGCAGCGGGTCTTGCGAGTGAAGCTGTTTCCGTGCCCTCCGTTTGCGTGACCTCTATAACGAGCGATTCTCGAAGTGTCATTCCCGGGTCGCTTTACGTCGCTGTGCGCGGCGCTGTTCACGATGGGACGAATTACGTCGAATCGGCGTGCTCTGCCGGGGCGGTAGCTGTTGTTGCGCAAGACGATGTTTCCGTACCGAGTGGCGTGGTATTTGTGCGAGTTAGAGATGCTCGTGAGGCACTATCAAGATTGGCATTTTCGTTTTTTGGTCTCGCGTCTGGGCAAGTGGACGCACTCGATCTTGTTGGGATTACGGGGACCAACGGCAAAACGACGGTAGCCTGGATGTTGCGATCGATCCTTCGCGCAGCAGGTCGGTCTCCCTCGTTGCTCGGCACCATCGAGTATGACTTGGTCGATCGTCAAGTGTCAGCGCCATTGACGACGCCGGGAGCGGTGACAATCTGCGAACATCTATCGCATGCACGAGCCGCTGGTTCGAATGTGGGCCTTCTTGAAGTTTCGTCTCATGCGCTGGATCAAAGGCGAACGGATGGTTTGCGTTTCAATGCGGGGGTTTTTACGAATCTGTCAGGAGACCATCTCGATTATCACGGCACGATGGAGTCCTATTGGCAGGCGAAGCGTCGTTTGTTTGACTCGCTCGATTCCGATGCTTTCGCCATTGCTAACTACGATGACCCAGCTGCGGACTTGCTGACGTCAAACCTTCGAGCCTCTGTCGTGACCGTTGGGTTGGATGCCGCCGACTTGGACGTGCGCGCCACGATCGAACGTGCAGATTGGAATGGGAGTCTTTTTCGGCTCAAGGGGCGCACGTTTGAAGTGCCCGTGACTTGTCGTTTGGCGGGCAGACATAATGTATTAAATGCAGCGCTTGCGGCGGCAACTGCTGAGGCGCTTGGCATCGAAAGCGAGGCGATTGCTCGCGGCATCAATCAGTTGAATGTCGTTCCCGGAAGGCTCGAGCGAGTCAGTTCCGATGGTTTTCCTTTCGCTGTCTTTGTGGATTACGCGCACACCGACGATGCCCTTCATCATGTCCTTCAAGTTCTGTCCGGCTTGACCGGCGGGCGTGTACTCTGCGTTTTTGGTTGTGGCGGCGATCGCGACCGCACAAAACGAACTCGCATGGGAACTGTGGTGGGCAATCTGGCGGATGTTGCATTTGTTACGAGTGACAACCCGCGTACCGAGAACCCGCAACAAATCATTGATGACATCTTGCCTGGGTTTGATTCGGCGACGAGTTGTCGCATTGTGGCGGACGTGGATCGACGTCGTGCGATCGAGCAGGCCATTGGCGAGGCTCAGCCTGGCGATACCGTTTTGATCGCAGGGAAAGGCCACGAAACGTATCAGCTGGTCGGCGATCAGACTCTCAGCTTTGATGACGCGCGAGTGGCACGAGCGAGCCTGTCGAAGTCAAACATGATGGAGCGTGTTTCATGATTCCGATTATCTTGCAGCAAGTTGCGAATGCTTTGTCTGTCGACTTGGAGAATGGGGCGTCAAGAATACAGGTGCTGCGGGTTACGACGGACTCGCGGGACGTCAGGCCTGGCGATCTATTCATTGCGATTCGCGGTGAGCGTTTTGACGGTCATGAGTTCGTTGCGAACTCAATGGAGCGGGGCGCTGTTGGGTGCGTGGTTGATCGACAATGGCATGCGGAATCGGATGGGCGAGCAGCGTATCCGTGCGTTGTTGTTCCAGACACAATTCGCGCGCTTGGCGAACTGGGGGCGTGGTATCGCAGGGAAGTGATGAACCAGCGAACGGTCGTCATCGCGGTGACGGGCAGCAACGGCAAGACCACGGCCAAACGTATGATCGATCATGTTCTGGAGGAGTCGGTGGTCGGTCGGGCTTCGCCCAAGAGTTTTAATAATCACATCGGTGTGCCGCTGACGTTGCTCTCCGCCGAGAAGAGCGATCGGTATTTGGTTGTGGAAATTGGCACAAGTGCTTTGGGGGAAGTCGCAGCGCTTGCGCAAATCACGTCACCCGATGTCGGCATTATCACCTCCGTTGGCGAAGCGCATCTTCAGGGACTTGGGAGTCTTGAGAATATTGCCGTAGAAAAAGCGTCGCTGTTTGATCATGTGCGGCCGGGTGGAATGGCGATTGCGAATGTGGACTGTGCCGAGTTGCGGGCACTTCTTGAAGAGAGAGAGTCTTTCAAACTGTTTGCAGTTGGGTTTGATCAAGCTGCCAATTTTCGTGTACGCTGTATTCGTCGCTCGATGCGGCACAGCACGATTGAAATGGACGGTCGTTTCGTAGTGGATTTGCCCATGCCAGGAGCACATCACGCAACGAACGCGGCGGCTGCATTTGCTGTCGCGAGGTGGTTTGGGCTAGACCCGGAAGTGATCATCGATCGATTGGCGACGTTCGAGTCGCCGTCAGGTCGTACTTGCACGTTCGAGAAGCAAGGCGTGACGATTGTCGACGATACCTACAACGCGAACCCTTCAAGCATGAGGACAGCCATCGAGACGTTACGCGTCTCGGCTACGGGGCGGCGTGTTTTTGTTATGGGGGATATGCTCGAACTTGGCGAAGCAAGCGAGGATTTACATAGGCAGATTGTGCGTGAGGTTGTGAAAGCCGAGATTGAATTGCTGGTTGTGATTGGGAAAGCCTCGGCTTCTGCGGTGGAGTTAGAATGGGCCGCTCAACATAATCAACCTCAAAAACCAAAGCTGGTTGTGTGTGCAGACGCCGAAGACGGTTCGCGGGTCATTCCATCGATGCTCATGCCGGGGGACTCGGTATGGCTCAAAGGTTCGCGCGCGATGAACCTGGATCGAGTTGTTAAAGCTCTCTGCGAGCGTTCAGGCAACAAGGCGGCTGTGGCTTAAAAACCTGGGGCCGAAACTTATTTGAGCCGGAAAGTGGTTTGGCGTGATCTATCACCTTCTTACGAGATTGTTCGAGGGGCGGCACTACGCTTACGAGAACACGCTTTTCCGTGGCACCTGTGCCGCGATCCTTTGCTTTGTGCTGATGCTCGTCTTCATGCCCCGTGTGATACGACAGCTTATCAAGTGGAAACTGGGGGATCGGCCCGAATTCGATCACGCGACCCTGAATGAACTGACTCGCGACAAGAGCAATGTCCCTACGATGGGGGGTGTCATGATGTTGGCGTCGATCGGGTTGTCGACGCTGTTGCTGGCTGATCTGACGAGTTTTTATGTGCAAATGGGGTTGGTATGCCTGATTTGGCTTGGCGCACTCGGCGCTGTTGACGATTGGCTCAAACTGACCGCGAAGCAGCGATCAAAATCTCGCGACGGCTTGAAGATGTACGAAAAGCTGCTCTTTCAAATTGGATTGGGCGTAGTCCTGGGGTACTACATCTATCGTCACGGCCAGACCAACCTCGCAATTGTCAGCCCACTGGTACAGGAAGACCCCATTGCTTCGTACAGGGTTTTGACGGTTCCTTTCTACAAGGTTGGCATTCAGCTTGGCACGGCATCCTTCATGATTGTGACGGTGCTTGTCATGACCGGTACGTCGAATGCCGTGAATCTGACCGATGGCATGGACGGTCTCGCGTCCGGCTGTGTGGCAATGTGTGCCTTGGTCTTTGCGCTGTTGACCTATGTGAGCGGCACGCACGATCTTGCGCACAAGCTGTTGCTTCCTTATGTTCCGAGGAGCGGGGAACTCGTTATCATGTGTGGTGCGATCTTAGGATCGGTGCTGGGGTTTCTCTGGTACAATTGCCATCCAGCGCGGGTATTTATGGGTGACACGGGGTCGCTCCCTTTGGGGGGACTGATTGGTTTTGTAGCGGTGGTGACGCGACAGGAATTGATGCTGCTTGTTGCGGGCGGCGTTTTCGTCATCGAAGCCTTGTCTGTCATCGGGCAGATTGGCTATTTCAAATGGACAAAGGGTGGACGGCTATTTCGATGCGCGCCGATTCATCATCATTTTCATCTCGGTGGGTGGACGGAGTCACAAACTGTGGTGCGTTTCTGGTTGGTTTCCGCTATGTTTGCGGGGCTGGCGCTGGCAACGATAAAACTGCGATGAGGATTTTACAATGAGTCACGGAGGACGGTTTGTTGGAGGTGGAGAGGTATCGCATTCCAATTATGCGAGCGCTTTGGTCATTGTTGTGAGCGCCCTCGCAGCCATTGGCTTGGTGGCGGTTACCTCCGCGACGGCACCGCTCGATCGGTCTATTTTCGACGATTCGATTTGGAGGGCGGCATTTGGCAGACAAGGCCTTTTCTTGTGCCTTGCCTTTGTCGCGATTGCGGTCACGGCAGCGGTCGGCAAACGACTCATGGCTGATTCGATTTCCAGACGCCGAACCTGCATCGTGGTTTTTGTTGTCTCGATTGCATTGCTGCTGGCGGTATTCATTCCCGGCCTGTCGATGCAGATCCGAGGCTCGCAACGATGGTTGAAGATCGCGCCAGCTGGGCTTGGGGTGGCGTTTCAACCTTCTGAATTCGCCAAACTGGCGCTGGTATGCTTCCTGGCGTATCTCGTGACGGAGCGCACGGCTGACCTGAGAGATTTCCGTCGTGGGTTCCTCCCGTGTGCTTTGGCGATTGCTGTTTGCGCAGGGCTGGTAGGAAAAGAAGATTTTGGAACGGCCTGTCTATTGGTGGCTGTCGGGTTCTTGACGCTGGCGGTAGGGGGATGCCGACTGAAGCATCTGTTGCTGACAGGCATGGTGGGTTTGGGTGGGCTGGCCATATTGCTGGTCGGCACGCCGTATCGACTAAAACGTCTGACCTCATTTATGGACATCTGGTCAGACGTTCGCGGTGACGGCTATCAGCCGGTTCAGTCGCTTGTGACGATTGCTTCGGGCGGTTGGCTCGGAACCGGATTGGGGGCAGGCATTCAAAAGCACGGCTATCTTCCTGACAGTCATACGGATTTTATCTTTTCGTTGATCTGCGAGGAGACCGGGGTTTTGGGCGGAGGATTGATTATCTCGCTTTTTGCGGTATTTGTTTGGCTGGGATGGCAGGTCTCGTGCTCGGCGCGAAGTTCATTTGAACGAGTACTTGCTTTTGGTTTAACGGCGGCTATTGGTTTACAGGCAGCTATGCACATAGCTGTGGTGACGGTGGTCACTCCAACGACGGGGATTTCGCTGCCTTTGATCTCGGCAGGCGGTAGTGGTTTGGTTATTTGTTGTGTTATGGTCGGTGTGTTAGTCGCCATCGCGCAACGAGGAGCGGCTCGAAGTGATGAAATGATGGCATGAAGTCTTGGATCGCAAGATGCGCAGGCTTGTCTATCGCTTCATGGTATATGTGTTGGTGGATCTGTAATGGGTGCCGGCTTTGTGTTCGCATCTGAATTCGCGGGTGTGCCACTGCTCTCGATTAGTGATCTACAGTTATTCAAGGACGTAATTCGCACTGCTCAAGAGCAGTGGCACACGGCATCACGATTGTTGATTGACTGTGTTTGGACAGCTTTGTGATAGCGACTTCACGAGAAAATGATTCACCGCTGCTTATCGCGTTTGCCGGGGGCGGAACGGGGGGGCATCTGTTTCCGAGCTTGGCGGTTGCCGAGGAGTTGCGAACGCTTCTGCCAGCTGTCCGGTTCTTGTTTCTTGGGTCAGAGCGACTGATCGACGCGCGGATTGTTCAGGGCGTTGATTGCGAGTTACTTCCTCAGCCTATTGCCAAACTTACGAAAGCACCTTGGCGTTGGCCGACGGCTTGGCGGCGCTTTCGGCAATCGGCTTTATTGTGCAGGGAACGCTTTGAGCAAAATCAACCGGCCGTCGTCATCGGAACGGGGGGCATGGCGTCGGTCGCTCCGTTTCGCGAAGCACGCAGAATGGGCATTCCGACAGCGATACTGAACCCCGATGCAAGGCCCGGTCGCGCTAATCGTTTTCTTGCTTCGCATGCGGATGCCGTGTTTGTGCAATGGCAGCAAGCCGCTGGAAATTTTCCAAAGGGGGCAAAGGTAGAAGTCGTTGGTTGTCCAGTGCGCGCGGCATTTCGGACTGCGAACCGTTTGCGAGGCCTGAAGAAATTCGGACTCGTTAGCGATCGTTTGACGTTGCTCGTTACCGGTGCTTCGCTCGGGGCGCGCAGCCTGAATAAAGCCATGCTGGCTAATTTGGAATTCCTGGAACAGCAGGATAGCTGGCAGGTGTTGCATCTTACCGGTGAGCCTGATTATGAATGTGTCCGAGACGGGTACGCCGTGCGGGGCATTAAGGCGGTTGTGGAGCCTTTTACGGATGAAATGCCTGACGCGATGGCTGCGGCGGACTTGGTCGTATCGAGGGCTGGCGCGTCAACGCTCGCTGAGATTACCTGTGCTGGAAAGCCTTCCGTTCTTTTTCCTTACCCTTACCATCGCGATATGCACCAACGTGCGAACGCTTGTTGTCTGGTGGAGCGCGGCGCCGCAGAGATGATTGAGGATGGGGTCGATCCTAAAATAAACGGGCCGAGGTTGTTGGCCGTGTTGAAGCGCCTTATGGTTGCAGATGGCGAACGATTGGCCATGGCGCAACGGGCGAAACAGATGGGGCGCGGGTCAGCCGCCAAAGATGTAGCGCAAAGGGTGTTAGAGCTGATCGCGGCGCGGTCACCCCTACCGGCGATCGATTCGTTGAAGCAGACCGAATCGGTTGCCCGATGAATCTTCTGTATCTGTGAGTTTCCCAAAAAGCCTTAACCGCAATTGAGCCGGGGATGCTCGATGCGCCGGAGCGATTGGATGGGTGAGAAAGCCGCGGAAATCTACAGCGATAGCGCGGGCCTGGGTGAAGTCTTGCTCGGCAAACGCGTCCATATGATCGGTATCGGCGGCTGTGGGATGAGCGGGGCGGGACGAATGCTCCTCCAGGAGGGGGCCGTCGTGTCCGGTTCGGATATGGATGGGTTCGGCGGGATGGGCGAACTCGTCGAGCGCGGTGCGCAGGTCACCATTGGCCACGATTGTAATCTCATCAGCGGCGAAATCGACCTTGTTATTGCGTCAGCCGCGATTCCGGATGCCAATGTCGAGTTGGTGGCGGCTCGCGCCAAAGGGTTGCGCGTCATCAAGTATGCGGAGCTATTGGGGCTGCTCATGCGGCATCGCATCGGCGTAGCGATTGCCGGGACGCATGGCAAGAGCACGACGACAGCCATGTGTGCGCACGCGTTTCGGACGGCGGATCTTTCTCCGTCCTTCGTTGTTGGCGCGTACAGTCATCAATTGGGTGGTCATGGCGGGGTTGGAGCCGGGCCTCACTTCATCGTCGAATCGTGTGAGTACGATCGATCTTTTCTCCACCTTCATCCAAGCATTGCTGCGATCTTGAATATCGAGCCGGACCACCTGGACTGCTACAAAGACCTGGATGATATACTCTGTGCATTTCGCACGTTTGCGAATCAGGTATCGGCGGATGGAGTCATTCTGGTAAACGGCGCAGACCATCATGCCGTTTCTGTGGCATCAAATGCGCCCGCCCGTGTCGAGACATTTGGCAAGGATGAATCGAATGACTGGCAGATGACGCATCTTCGAAGGACGTCGGGTTGTTTTGGATTTGAATTGAGCTACCGGGGGCAGCGTCTGGGCGAAGCGCAGCTTGCCGTTCCAGGTTTACACAACGTTGAAAATGCTGTCGCAGCTGCGGCACTATCTTACCATGCCGGTGCAGAGCCCGCATGTTTGCTGCAAGGGTTGTCTTCATTTGAGGGGATCAGTCGTCGGCTTGCACTGCGGACTCAGGCTGCCGGGGTTACGGTTGTTGACGACTATGCGCATCACCCCACGGAGATTCGGGTCAGTATCGAGGCGGCTAAGATGCAATATCCACACGACCGCCTGTTGGTTGTTTTTCAGCCTCACCAGTATGCACGAACGATGTACTTGTTGGAGGATTTTGCGTGTTCGTTTGACGGTGCGGATGAAATCATTGTGCCTGCCATTTATGGTGCTCGTGAATCTGACGAAAAGGCGCTGTCTGACGGGTCTAAGGAGTTGGTGTCGAAAATTTGTCATAACGGTGGCCATGCGCGTTTTGTTGATCGCCTTGATGATGTCGCGGATCATGTAACGAAGAACATGTGCGAAGGAGACCTCGTCCTGACGATGGGCGCGGGAGATGTTTGGAAAGTAGCTGATGAACTGGTGGAGCGAATTTGCAAATAGTATTGAGCTTGATGTGTCGCTCGGACCTAAGACGTGGTTTCGTCTGGGTGGACGCGCTCGGTTTTTGTGCCAGCCTCGAGACGTTTCCGAATTGCAGGCTATGGTTGTTCGAGCGAGGGACGAGCAGCTTCCTATTCGTGTTTTGGGGGCTGGTGCCAATGTTCTCGTTGGCGATCGCGGGTTCCAGGGTGTTGTCGTTGTTCTCAATCAGCCTGCTTTCACGTCGGTTGAGTGGGATGGCGCTTCCGTCTGGGCGGGCGCGGGTGTCGAGCTAATGCCTTTTTCGCGAAAATGCTCTTACGAAGGCCTGTCGGGTCTGGAATGTATGGCTGGCATACCTGCGACCGTTGGCGGAGCTGTTTGCATGAACGCTGGCGGGCGATTTGGAGATTTTGGGCGAGTTGTTCGGGAGGTAGACGCTATGCGGCTGGATGGTGATGTCGTTCGTCGATCTGCACCTGAGATGGCATTTGGTTATCGTAAGTCATCAATCAAAGATGAGATTGTGATTGGCGTCCGCCTGTGCCTTGAGAAATGCGAGCCGAGCAAATCGCGTGCCGAGTTTGACCGAATTTTTTCGTATAAGACGGCGTCGCAGCCTATGGCGGATAAGAGTGCGGGTTGTATTTTCAAGAATCCAGAGGGTGAGTCGGCTGGTGCGCTCATTGATCGGGCCGGTTTGAAAGGCGTTCGTCGAGGCGGGGCAAGCGTTTCGGAGCGTCATGCCAATTTCATTGTCGCGGATGCGAATGCTCGCGCTGCGGACGTTATTCAGTTGATCGGCCATGTCCAGGATTGTGTGCGACAAAAATTTGGCACTGATTTGGAAACGGAAATTGATATTTGGGACGAAGAGCAAAGCAAGAGGAAATCGTCATGAATACGGTAGAAACGGACGTTGCAAGCGATACGATCACTCGAAGTTCTCTGGGCACTCTGGAAGTGACGGTTCTGGCGGGTGGCCCTAGCGCTGAGCGCGACGTCAGTTTGCAAAGCGGTCAGTCGGTAGCCGAGTCGTTGCGTCGTCTCGGCCATAAGGTTGAACTCTGTGACATTGGCCCGGAAAATTTGGCGGCGCTCGATCTCCCCGCGGATTTTGTTTTTGTCACACTACATGGCGCGTTCGGAGAGGATGGCCAGGTTCAAGCGGAGTTGGATCGTCGTTGTATACCCTATTGCGGGACCGGCGTGGCTGCCTCTAAACTCGCGATGGATAAGGCTGCATCCAAGAGGAAATTTGCGCAGCATGGCGTTCCCACGCCGGAGTTTGAATTGGTTACGCAGCAAAACCTGATGGATGTTGCGGCGTCCTTTGATCTGCCCGCTTTTGTCAAGCCTGTGGCATCTGGAAGCAGCGTGGATACCTTCAAGGCGTTCGATCGTGATACCTTTCAGGATTATTGTGAGTCGCTCGTGAGAGATTACGGCTCGGCCCTTGTAGAGAAGTGTATTTGTGGCCCGGAGTTGACGGTGGGGATTCTTGGTCAGGAAGCGCTTCCGGTCTGCGAGATTCGCACGAAGCGGGAGTTTTACGATTATAAGGCTAAGTACCTCGACGATGACACGGAATATCTATTTGATCTGACGCTACCCGTCCCGTTACTTGAGCGAGTGCAAGCGCTAAGTCTGAAAGCGCACGAGTCGCTAGGCTGTGAAGTTTTTTCAAGGGTGGATTGGATGATCGACGCGCAAACTCTCGAACCTTATGCCTTGGAAGTCAACACGATTCCCGGCTTTACGAGCCATTCGTTGTTGCCCAAGTCGGCGGCGCGAATTGGTGTCAGTTTCGATCAGCTTTGCGATCGGATTATGGCCTTATCGATGAAGCGATAGAGTCTGTTCGTTCCAGCTTGGTTTGATGGTCACTTATTGAATCCTAATTGCGTCTGATTCTTATGGCACGGAGCAAGAAGAAAAAGCCGGGTATATTGAGGCGATGCGTAGGGCTAATCGCCAGCGTAGTTGAACACCGTCAATCGGCGCTCGTTCGATGGAGCGGTGCAGGCGTGGTGGTGTCTGCGTGTGTCATCGCGGGAACAATGGGGCTTAGCGCATTAAACGGCGACGTTCGAGCGAAGCTGTTCGCAAGCCAACCAGAAGCTGATGTCATATTTGTTGATCTTCCGAACTCGATCCGAGAGCTTGCATTTTCCGATCTTCACGATGAAATACTTCCTGCGCTCGACGGAGATTGGACTGAAGACAGAGCGTGCCAACTGATTGCGCAGCGCGTACAGTCAGTCGGTTGGGTAGAGAAAGTCAATTCCGTTCGACGATTTCGAGACGGGCGCTTTGAAGTCCGCTGCGATTTCCGTTTACCCTTCGCGCTTGTTCAAAGAAGCGCGGATTTTTTTCTCGTAAACGACCAAGGGGTTAGGCTTCCCGGAAAATACCGATACGACAGGCAATGGATGATTGTGCAGGGTGTCGCTTCATCGCCTCCCGAGGCTGGCGATCTTTGGGGTGGTGATGACATTCAGGCGGGTCTGGCAACCATCAGGGCAATACGAGATAAGCCTGTAGGTGATCAGATTACCGGAGTGCAGGTTGACAATTACCAGGGACGGCTGGATCGGCACGAGTCGCACATTCTACTAGCCACGGATCGAGCGGGCGGGCGAATTGCTTGGGGGTCTGCACCGGGTGAAGAGGTAGAGGAAAACAGTCTGGCCAGAAAAATAGCCATTCTTCGCGAGAACTTCGAAAGAACCGGTAGAGTCGACGGAGGGTACGCGGTGATCGATATTTCGACATTTCCTGACAAATTCACGATCCCAGGCTAAAAAACAGGCTTTAGGTATACACTGGAGGTGCAGTTGGCGGCCTGCGCGCGCCGACAGAATATTACAGCGCGGTCTCCGAATAGCTGGTAGACTTTGATGGCTTTTTAGGCGGTGTACTATGATGTCCCAACTACAACCAATTATTGAACAACTTCAGTCATTTACAGCGCAGCAGGTTCCGACTGCTTCAATGGCGACGATCATCCCAATCGCAATCGCGGTCATGCTGGGTGGCGTGGGGCTTAGCCTTTTCGGTGCCAAACTTGCCAAATCCGGTATTCGGGCGGCTCTCGGTTTGGGTGGGGCTGCTATAGGTGTTGCATTCGCAAAGAGCACAGGGTATTCCCAAATCCTTTGTGGGTTGGCCGGCGCTGCCATGTTTGCGACGATTGCTTTCCTGACATTTCGTATTTGGGTGGGGGTTGCAACCGCCGCTGTGTTTGCAGTGGTTGTGGCTGGTGCATTCGGCTATCAAAATGTCATGCCCCATGTGCAAGGGTTTGAGCAAGAGGTTGGCTCCAATTGGCGGGCGTCTTCACTACAGCCTGCATTGACAGGCGAGGTGAACGGCCAGGCTGGTGTGCCGCAGGGTGATCCAGGGCTTTGGTTCGCTCAGTTTAGGGACTATGTCCAACAGCGTGATGGGTCCATTGAAAAACGCGGCCTAAACTTCATGGTATTGGCAATGGTTATCGGCTTGTTTCTCGGCGTCGTCGCGATGCGTTGGATGTTGATTCTGGTCACTTCGGTTATGGGTACTGCTGGCGTGGTATTTGGTGCCGGAACGATCCTCACGCAGGTAATGCCAAGCTCTTATAAGGCGATCGAGTCCAATCCGACGGTTATGGGGATGGGCGTGGGTGGATTCATTGTCACTTCTCTGATTCTTCAGACTCTGCTGACCCGCAAAGCTCCGAGCAAGGAAAGCGATAAGCCGGGCAAATCTTGACGATAAAAGTATTGTAGATTTAGAAGACGTATGCGGTTCAGTGTATTGCTGCGCGAATGGTGAATCTGCTCATGCGCATCCCCGGTTCGGTGCTGTGCGTAGAGTGGCTAGCGCTCGAGTTTTGCAGCGATATACGAATATCGGCGGGAAGAAAGATGTTCTCGACCGCGACCGGTAGAATAGAGCTTGCTAAAGCTGGATAACAGACATGATTACGTCAGTCGATGAGTGGGTATCATTTCTTCGTAACACAGACAAGCTCATTGGCCTGCCCCTGATTGTTTCGGGCGCCATGTTGATGTTGTTGGGGTGGCGTTTCTGGAAGCCCTGCGTTGCGATGGCTTATTTCGTTGTCGGTACAATTTTAGCAACCCGATATTTTGGAACTGAGCGGGTGGAGTTGATCTATGCTATACCGGTAGGCTTGGCTACTGCGTATATTTCATATGTGTACGCTCGATACGCCGCGGCGCTATTGGCCGGGTTGCTCGCGGCCGGTTTGGTCTTGCAGATGATGGACGGTTTGCGTATCCAAGGTTTTGCCTATTGGATTATTGGAAGCACAGCGTGTTTTTGTGGCAGTGCATGCGGGTTCATCAACCGACGGCTGGTCATCATTTTTGTCACTGCTGTGATGGGGGCGGTGCTATTGATTTCCGGGTTAACCTGCCTGGTTATGGCGTCCCCCTCACTTTACGGAACCATGCGCAGCATGACCAGTGGAAGCTCCTTTGTCATGACGTTCTTACTGCTTGTTCCTACGGTGATGAGTTCGTTATTCCAAGTTTCTGAGGTTCATCGAAACCAGGTAGAGTTATAGAGTTTGGTCTGGTGCCACGAGCAATCAAGTGTAGCGGCGAGCTACAAGTGTATGCTGGATGAACCAGACCCCGGAAGCCGCAGTTAAGTAGAGCTTGCGCTAGGAATCCTCTTTTTCATCTTCCTCGTCATCAAATCCGTAATCGATTTCATAGTTGGGCGGGTTGCCGCCCGGTCCTGTCAGGTAATGTTCGAACCAGCGGAGCATTCGTAGGTTGTAATCGAGCTGAGCGGCTGCTCGGCGGTTGCCATGACCTTCCCCGGGGTAGTGGACCAGGCGAGCGGGAGTTTGTCCGAGATTCTTCAGATTTCTGTACAATTCCATGGACTGGCTCGGTGGCACGCGTGTGTCATTTTTTCCATGAAGGATTAAGATTGGTGTTCGTGCTTTTTTGACGTAATACAGCGGGCTTCGCTTCAGGAAAAAATCCCAGGAATCGTGTAGCTTTTTTCTCGCGTGAACGAGGAACATCTCGTTGGGAATGTCGGTCGTTCCGCCCTTGGAGATATGATTGCTTACTCCGACGAACATGACGCTGGCTGCGAAGCGCTCAGAGTAATAAGTTGCTCCCCATGCCGCAGCGAAGCCGCCGTACGAGCCGCCCGTTATGCCTACGCGGTCTTTGTCCGCAAGTCCCATGTCAATCAAGTGGTCGACTGCGTCGACCAGATCATCAAATTCCTTGCCCGCGTAATCTGCCTGACCGAGTTTGGAGAACTCGACGCCTCGTCCCGTACTGCCACGATAATTGGGATAGAACACTGCGAATCCTCGGCTGGCTGCTACCTGGCCGGGACCAGCATATCGCGTGATCCAACCGTTCTGATAATGGCTTTCCGGCCCGCCATGAACCGTAAGAATCAGGGGAACGCGTTGGCCCGATTTTTTCTCCAGCGGACGGATCAACAGGCCTTCGATCTCGAGTCCGTCGCGTGCCTTGAACGCGATGACCTCCTGCCTGGCCAGGCTGACATCTTTGAGCCAGGGGTTACTATCCGTTAGTTTTCGAGGTTTGTTATTTCCGTGACTCATCAGTGCTACCTCATTGGGATGAGCCGGACTTTGGATACGAAATGCGGCGAATTGGCCATTCTTCGAAAGCGATAGGCCCGCGAGCACTACTTTTCCCTTGGCAATGAGCGTCTTGCGATTGGCCCCCTCATGGCTGATTTCACCAAAGGTCGTCCAAACACCTTCGTCGCCGAGAAACATAATGGTGTCATTATCTTGCCACGCGATGGCGGAGACCTCGCCGAGATAATCCTCAAGAAGATTGCGAAGCGAGCCGTCTTCCGGCGAAGCTACCATGAGCCGACCTGCTGAAGGATCGTTGATGTCTTCTGCGGAGATGATCGCAAGTCGTTTTCCATCCGGGCTCCATCTGACGGAACCAAGTTTGCCTGGGTTGTCGAAATGAGCGAGCGATTTTCCGGAATTGGCGTCGACAATGTGTACCTTGCGGCGCATGTAATGGTCGTCAATGAGGGGCGTTGGTGCGAGAGCGACGGCAAGTTGATCGGCTACCGGACTCCAATGCAGCTCCGATGCTGAGCCTTCTATGTCGAGCTTCTTCGGCTCGTCTTCGTCGTTGTCCGGTGTTGCAATCCAGACATGCGTGTCGCGCAATTCTTCTTCGAAGATTTCCGCCTTAAAACCCTTCTTGCCGTATTTCTTCTTTTTCTTGCTGATCTTTTCCTTAGCAAGGAACGCGACCTGTTTGCCGGAAGGACTCCAGGAGTAAGAGAGTATGTTCGTCTCGAAACTGAGTACGTTGCGAGCCTCACCGCCGTCGATCGCAATCACATAAAGTGACTTGTGTTTGTCTTTTCCGCGTTTGGCAAGAAATGAAATGGCACGACCATCGGGCGTCCATTGAATCGCGCCAACGTTGACCTGACCGGTGACAAACGGGCGCGACGCTCCTTTTTTATCGACGATATGTAACTCCGACCACGCAGCACCATCTTCGTCTTCATACGGTGTACGCGGTACGGTCAGGAGATATGCGATGTGTTGGCCGTTGGGCGAGATTTCAACGGATCGTACAGATTGCGTTTTTGAAACATCTTCAGGTGTAAGCCCGCTGGCGAGCGTGGAATTGGGCCACGACAGCAGCCAGAGTGCGAGTGTAAGTATGGATGTTCTTGCGATGCGCCGGAATAGTGGCATGAATAGAGAAACGCTCGACATCTGGCTGGTCTCCTTAAGGTGCAAAAAATCAAAGCTACGGCGATTTGATCGGATCGCCGAAGTACTTGCCAAGGCGATCTGGCGATCAAACGTAGCGCGATGGCATCACGGGCTGGTACATACCAGCAGGCTCTTCATCGCAATAGCAAGAATAATGGCCCGAATAGTTGGCTTGGTATCCACCCCCGCCAACAAGGCCAAGAGGATCGCGGCTAAGCGTATAATTGTCAAACAATCCCCGATCGCGAGTGATGTCGAAACATGTCACCCGTTGTCGCTGGCCGATTTGATTCTCGAAGGTACTGCAAAACTCAGATGATGTGCGCTGTGGATACAATGAATTCGCGTCCATACCTCGCGGGGCATCTTGCCAAAGAGGGGGTGTGCATGGAGTTGGCCGGTATGTTGAACATATCGCTCTATGGCGGCCCGAAGCATCTGGACCGAATCATCCATCGCGATTTCCGGTTTCGGCGTCAAATTTGGGTCGACCATGTAGTTTTCCGGGATCCCATTTCTTAAAGTGAATCGGAGCATCGGACGCCGAAAAAACGTGCGCTTCCACCGGTGGTTGCGCAGGTCGAATCCCCGAATGGAGCCGACGAAGCTATCCGCGAGATGTTTGCATATTTGTGCGAGCGACCAGTTGCCGACTGCGAGATGGCCGGCAAGCAACATGCGAATGTCCGGCTCGACTTGTTCAAGCGAGTCGAAAGTCAGTTTTCGACGTCTCACATTTTTCACCGGGCGGTTCCACCTGGATATACAGTTATTGAGTCAGCCAGGCTTCGATTCGATCCAGCCCCGTATTAAGCTGTGCCATGCTCAAGGCAAAAGAAAGACGGATATGCTCGTCCAGGCCGAACGCAACGCCCGGTACCACCGCGACGTTGGCCTGTTCCAACAAGTTGGAAGCAAACTCAGCCGAGCCTTGCACGCCGATCTTCTGAAATGTACCTGACACATTGGGGAAGCAGTAGAAGGCGCCTGTTGGCTTAGGACATCGCACGCCGGGCATGGCCGAGAGGCGTTTCCACATTTGATAGCCACGGTCTTGAAACTCATCTCTCATCGATCGCACGACCGATTGGTCCGCGGTGAGCGCCGTCGCCAAGGCCACTTGATTAAACGTAGCTGCTCCGCTTGTTGTCTGCGACTGCAGCTTGCTCATGGCTTTGATGATTTCGGTGGGACCAGCTGCGTAGCCTACTCGCCAGCCCGTCATGGCATAGGTCTTGGAGCCGGCATTCAATGTAATAGTTTGCGAGAAGGTCTTGTCGCTGATCGAGGCGTAACTGATTGATTCCTGGCCGTCGTAGACGAGCTGATCGTAGATTTCATCGGATAAAACCATGAGATCACGGTTTTCCAATACTTCGGCGAGGGCCTGAAGTTCACCCGGATCATAAGTCACGCCGCTCGGGTTGGAGGGGGATGTAAGCAAAACCAGTCGCGTCCGATCCGTGATCGCTGATGCAAGAGTTGAAGGTGACAATTTGTAGGCATTTTCTTCCGGCCCTGCGACGAAGATCGGCTTCGCGCCTGCAAGCTTAGCCATTTCCGGATAACTGACCCAGTAAGGTTTTGGAATGATGACCTCGTCCCCCGGATCGAGAACGGCTTGCATGACCATGTACACGCCCATCTTTCCGCCGGCTGTAATGATGATCTGATTAGGCGAGTAGTTTAGATTGTTCTCGCGGGCGAGCTTGTCGCAGACCGCCTGTTTCGCTGAAGCGATACCCGACGCAGGCTTGGAATATTTTGTTTGGCCTGATTGAATGGCGGCGATCGCTGCTTGCTTGATGTGATCCGGCGTATCAAAGTCCGGCTCGCCTGCACCAAACCCGATGACATCGATGCCGTCAGCCTTCATTTTCGCGGCTTTTGCCGAGACAGCGAGTGTTGCCGACTCGGCAAGGTCTTGAATACGTTTTGCAATTTTCACCGTCAAACGCCTCCATTCTCAGTTGTAGACTCGAATGATTTAATAGGCGGCTCATCCAGAGCATTCATGTGAAAGAAACATACTTCCGGACGCTACAGTTGAAAAGAGCTTGCGCTAGGCTTCGAACTCTTTGACAACCGCGAACAACTCGGTGGACGTGGAGGTTGCGGAAACAGCCTCTCGAACACGATCTGCCATCCATAGCCGACTGATGCTCGCAAGGGCCTGAATGTGCGGACCCGTTTTGTCGATCGGGCTTGCAAGGAGAACGATGAGATCGCAAGGGCGAGAGTCCGGACTGGCAAAATCGATTGGGGACGTTGGCTTGCCAACTGCCATGACTAGGGAGTCGCAGGTTGATACTTTGCCATGCGGTACGGCCAATCCTTGACCGATGCCGGTTGATCGCATTTTCTCTCGTGCGATAACCGTTTCCAGTACACTTTGACGGTCTGAGATTTTGCCAGCTGCATGCAGAACGTCGATGAGTTCCGAGATCGCAGCGATCTTGTCCGTCGCTTCGAGCGGAACCTTGATACAAGCTTCGGTTAAAACGTCCGTAATCTTCATAGTCATTCACCGACCCAACAGATTGGCAAAGACAGACAATATAACATGAATTGGGCGAGACTAGCAACTTTTCCCGTCCTTCGATGGAGAAGTTGGGTGAGGTTTGGCCTGTTTATCCCACTGTGTAAACGACGTAAGTTCTTCCCGTATCCATATCCCATAGGAGCCGCGTGTAGTGCCCTCCGTGTTGGCCCCACTGATAAAACTCTACGGAAGTCGGTAGAGCAACGACATTCCATTTTGCGTTGCTGAAAACCAAGAGGCCACTAAAAAGCGATCTCCAAGCCATTTCACGCCTTTGTATCAGTCGCCCATCCGACGACCACGGATGTTCGTGATTCGACCAGAGCTGTTCTTTTTGGTCGTCGCGATCGAACTCGCGTTCAGAAAGGATCTTCTGCAGCCCAGTTCGGTCCACGTTGAATTGAAGGAAGAGTACCAAATCGCCGATTCCGCACTGTGGCCCTCGGCAATAATGTCCTACAACATCCACTTCTTTGACAAACTCGGGAGTGTCGATACCAAACGCCTTGTTGAAAGCGATGTTCTCGGTAAGCGAAGAAAAAGAACCTACGAAGCTTCCAACAAGGACCGCACAGAAAACACGAAGTCGTCTCGTTTTTCTCCACTGCTGAAGGAAAACTGACCAAATCATGAAGTCAGTAATCGCAACGCAGAAGGCGCCTGCTATCCAGGCAGCAATGTGGGCATCGACGGAGTTGTTTCTGGGTGCAGCCACGACTAAGAGGCTCGCCAGTCCTCCGAGGGTGATAATCATCAATCTGCCGAATCGTGGCTTTTCTATTGGCAGCTTTGTTACTTCCCCATGATCTGTATTCGGTTCGGTAATCTCGTTCATAATGCCAATTCTACGCCTCCGGTAGCCGCAGGGCGAAAACATCCCGGTTATTTCTGCCATCCGCAGGCGCCTGTGAAATTCTTGACTTTCGTGTGCTGTTTGGATATCATCGTTCTTAGAGAATGGCCGGTTTTGAGAAGGGTACAGCAGAAATGGTGCAAATGAGCGTGGGGCATCTCGTTAGTCGTGGTTCAGCAGGCAAGGGACGTCGCGTGTGTCATTGTATCTGTTGTTGTATGTCTGCGGGAGGAGCAACCTGACGGGAAAGCCAAGAAGTAAATTGTTATCGGCGGCCCGCAGGATTGATCCTGTGGGCTTTTTTTGAGCGCACGCTATGAAGTGTTGTCAGTTCGGAGTGGAGAGGCTAATCGCCTTGGAGCGGGAGAAGAAGTGATGGAAATGCAGGCGCGAAGCCAGGGGCTTTTGCAAAAAGTGAACGAAGACACACCCACGGAAGAATTCATAGGCTGGACGCTGGAGCGATTCGGCGCCCAGCGAATTGCCATCACGACATCGTT
>JAJDEA010000128.1 GCA_029260035.1 Phycisphaerae bacterium | reverse complement strand
GAGATCCTGCGAATACGGCGTTGCCATCCGTGACTCCTTCCCGCCACTTCTGTGGCTGAGAAAGAACCTACGGGAGACGCACGCAAAGCGCAACCCTAACAGGCGCCTAACGCGCTACGACTTAACTGAAACCGCTCTAGTGCTTTGTCACATTTAAATCTTAGGGTTCGGTCCACGCCGTATCGGGTACCTACACTGCTCAAGAGCAGTGGCACACCCTAAATCTTAGGCGTGACAAAGCACTAGTATCGGTATTGGTCTGACTTGTAAGGCCCATCAACGCTAACGCCGATATAGCTCGCTTGTTCAGGCGTTAATTTCGAGAGCTTGGCACCAAGCTGTGACAGGTGCAAACGGGCGACTTTTTCATCGAGGTGTTTGGGCAGCACATATACCTTGTTTTCATACTTGCTCTTGTTTTCAAACAGTTCGACCTGAGCCATCACCTGATTGGTGAAACTGTTGCTCATTACAAAACTTGGATGGCCCGTTGCGCACCCGAGATTCACCAGCCTTCCTTCTGCAAGCACGAGTATGCACCGTCCATCGGAGAAGATCCATTTATCGACCTGAGGCTTGATGTTTTCCTTTACGATTCCCGGAATGTTCTTCAATCCAGCCATGTCGATTTCGTTATCGAAGTGGCCGATGTTGCATACGATAGCTTGGTGTTTCATCTGTTGCATATGAGACGCCATGATGATGTCGCGATTTCCGGTGGTTGTGACGAAAACGTCGGCGTCTTCAACAGCGCCTTCAAGTGTTATGACTTCATAGCCCTCCATGCAAGCCTGCAAGGCGCAGATTGGATCGATCTCGGTCACGATCACCCGGCACCCCTGGGAGCGTAAGCTCTGAGCGCAGCCTTTGCCTACGTCACCAAAGCCGCAAACGACGGCGGTCTTGCCAGCGAGCATGACGTCCGTTGCCCGCATGATTCCATCAACAAGCGAGTGCCTACAGCCGTAGAGATTGTCGAACTTGCTCTTGGTTACACTGTCGTTGACATTGATTGCAGGAAAAAGGAGCGTGCCGGCGTTTTGACGCTCGTAAAGTCGCATTACGCCTGTTGTTGTTTCCTCGCTGACGCCGATCATTCCATCAGCTACGCGATGCCATCGCTGTGGGTCGTTTTGAAGTTCTTCTCGGATGACTTTCAGGATGATCTGCATTTCTTCGTTGTCGGCGGAATCCGGATCGGGGAGTGTGCCGTCTTTGGCGTACGCATTTTCCGCTTCGTAGCCCATGTGTATGAGCATCGTTGCATCACCACCATCATCGACGATCAGGTTCGGCCCCCCCTCTGGAAAAGAAAGCGCCTGATTCGTACACCACCAGTATTCCTCAAGCGATTCACCCTTCCAGGCAAAGACGGGCACATTGGCTTTGGCGATGGCCGCCGCAGCATGGTCCTGCGTGCTAAAGATGTTGCAGCTACACCAGCGGACATCTGCGCCAAGGTCCACAAGCGTTTCAATCAGCACAGCTGTTTGAATCGTCATATGCAAAGAACCCATCACGCGTAAGCCAGCTAGTGGCTTACGGGCGCCGTATTCTTTCCGCGATGCCATCAATCCCGGCATCTCGTGTTCGGCCAGGATGATTTCCTTGCGCCCAAAATCGGCCAGCCCAATGTCTGCTACTCTGTAATCTTCCACCGCTGTAGTCATCATACTCTCCCTTTGTTTCCCGAATTCACTAGGATTTCGTACATTTTTTTAGGATGACGATTCCGCCGTCCCTCTATTACCCTTCACAACAAAAAGCTCCGGCGCATCAGCCGAAAGGTCTACACAATTCAAGACGTTCCACGTAAGGTTGCAAAAACCCGCCCCGGCGAGTTGGTCTGCGAGAGCAGCAGGCTCGAAACCCCACCAGCGATCCTGCATCCGTTCGCGGAATGAATCACTGTTATGATTCACTTGTTCCACGAGCAGCAAAGTCCCTCCGGGCTTAAGGATTCGATTCATTTCAGCCAGCGCTTCGCCCGGTACCGGAACATGGTGCAATACAAGCATTGCAATAGCCAGGTCCACCGACTCATCCTCTATCGGCAGTGCTGATAGGTCGCCCCTACGGAGATCGACGTTTGTATTTCCCGCTCTATCGAGTCGGCCACGCGCTGCGACAAGCATTTCTTCAACCGGATCAACAGCAATCACCCGCTCAAACTGATTGGCGAGAATCGGGAGCAAGTATCCCGTCCCTGTTCCAATATCCGCTACGGTCCATTTTCTTGCGAGCAGCGAGAGCAATGCTTCAAGATGAAACCGATCGCCAAAACTATCCTGGCGAAGCTGATCCCATTTATCGCCCATTTGTGTAAAAAACCGATCGCTCAGATCACGGCGACTCTTCAAAACGGAATCAAGCCTGGACTCCATCGCTCTTGGGATAGGTTGTTCTGCGACCCAGGTGAGCAATTGCTGCTTCAGCGGGAACTGGTTATCGTCGGAAGACACCCGGCTTGATACATAGTGAACGATGTTCCCCTCCCGTCGGTCTCGAATCAAACCGGCCTCCCGGAGAATCCGAAGGTGTCTGGAAACCGTCGATTGGGGCTGACTGAGCACCTCAACCAGCTCGCCAACGCTCAGCTCCTGTTTGGAGAGAACTACCAAAGCGCGCTGGCGCGTCGAGTCTCCAAGTGCCTTAAACAGAGTCTCCGGCATTATTGGGCTTGCGGCCATGTCAGCATGCCGTCCGATAGAATCCATATATCCGGATATTAGGTTATTTCGGATTGTTGTCAAGCGTACTTGAGAAGCCGCATGTTTCATGGATTTCGGGTTGGAACTTCGATGGTAAGAGGGGGGTATATGAAGAGGAGGCGCCGCCAGCGCTTCATTGACGCGCCGTTCATCGGGGCGGATGATTCGGTAAATTAGGCAACGTCGCTGGTTTAGTCCGTTTTATTGGCAGTCATTTTGCCCGCTTTCGGGAACTTTATATCTGATGTCACGTCCAATTCGTAAGGAGAAGCCAGAGCCGAAGTTAATATCCCGGCCTATCCCGCTCGAGGACGTGGAGCTGATCGAGAAGGTTCGAAATGGTGATACCGACGCCTTTGGAGGGCTGATCAAGAAATACCAGGATCGATTGTTCAATGCGATCTGGCGTTTTTGTGGCAGTGCTGACGACGCGCAGGACATTGTGCAAGAAGCGTTTTTGAAATCATATCAAGGTTTAGCAGGGTTCCGGCTAGAGGCGGGATTTTATACCTGGATTTTCCGGATTGCGATGAATCTTGCACTATCGCACAGACGTCGGGAGCGACAGAACCCGAGCGTCTCCTTAACGTCACAGTCGCTCGAGCTGTCACAGGGAGCCAGGCTCTTGTCCGATCGTCGCAGCAACGGCGAATCAGACGATGCGAAGGAAAGAGGCGGTTCCGGTATGCAGCCGAGGTTGGTGGCCGCGCTGAATGAACTCGACGATCAACACCGGGCTGTCGTCGTGCTGCGCGACATCGAGTCTTTCGACTACCAGGAGATCGGCGAGATCCTGGAAATACCCGTTGGGACGGTCAAATCCAGGCTCCATCGGGCGCGAATGGCGCTTAGGATGGCGATTACACCTTGGCTTGCAGCGGAAAAACGGTAGTTGTTTCAGAATTGGTTTGGAATTTATGGATCGCGACGAAACAAGCGAACTCTTGTCGGCATATCTTGACGGCGAATTGAGCGAGAAGGACCGTGCAGTGGTTGAACGGCTTCTCGCGGAGGACGCGTCAGCCCGGCAACTCTGCGCCGAACTTCAACAGACTTCGCAGGCGATGTCGGCTTTACCGCAAAGGGCTGCGCCAGCATCGATCATGGAAGCGTTTCAGCGCGGCGCCGAGCGTGAAATGCTATTGGATGGACCAGTCGATTCGGAAAGGCGTGAGCCGAGAAGGATTCTTCGATTTGGCCGATTACTTTCTCTCGCCGCGGTGATTGGGTTTTTGGCGGTGACCAGTGTGTGGTTCTTGCAGGATTTGATTGTGCCCGCGCCAGGGGAAAAAAATAGCGCCATCCAGCCAATGCGATCTGAAAGAGTTGCTTCGGCTCCGCGCGCGAATGATTCGAGCAATCGTGCTGCATCTGGCCTTCGTTCGGTGAAACGGAAGAGGGCATTGCCCACTCCCCAGAAGGACGCCGGAGTTTCTACAAAGGGAGAGCGTTTGGCGTCTGCCGCGAAGAGAACGCCGGATAGAGCGAGATTCGCTGGCAAGGCTGAGTCAAAATCGGATCTCGATTCAATGGCGAGTTCGGAATCTAAGTTGCAGGAACCAATAATTCGAGACAGGTTGCTGGCTTTGGCGAGCGCGGATCAAAAATTGGATGCGGGACTTGCGTTCGATTCTTTGCTAGGACATTCATTCGATAATGAGCCGATTCGGCTGCAACTTGTTGCAAAGAAAAGTACCGGACATACGGTGATTTCTCGGCAAATCGAGAGCCGCTTTCGCGTACAAAAAATTGCTGACCTTGCGGAGGCGAAACCAATTCGACGGAGAGACGCTGCTCAGGGATTTTTCTACGAAGGCAAGAAGGGAGTCAATTTTTCGGCGGATCACGAAAAACAAATCCTTGTGAGAATTCCTGCCCGCAAGTTGGGACAGTTCATCGATGCGATTCCTCTGGATGAGTTTGACGCGGGCGATGTGAAGTTGAAGCATGGCCCGATGGTGTTTCGTGGCACGTCGGCGGTTACTTATGCCCTGCGTCGGCTTGGCGATAAAGAAGGCGAAGCGCCCATGGCGCCGCTGACGGGACATGATTCGAAGAACCTGCAAGATCGAAACGCTGATCGAGGCGGCCATACGGCTGATGACAGCCGTACCGTCGATGGGCAAAATGATGGAACTGGTATGATTGCGGGATTGTTGGACGTAATTGGAATGACATCTCGGATGCTGGAATCGCAAGTGCCGTCGAAGGAAGCGCCAAAAGAGGCGGAGCAGGTTCTGGCTGATACGGAATCGCAGGCGGGAGGGGTGACGCGCAAAGACGCTGGTCCGCGCGTTACGTCCAATGCGCCAATGTCAGTTGAACCAAGCACAACTCCCGGCACAAAGGTGCCAGCCGCAAAACTTAGCCCAGCCTTGGCGCAAAGTGACGATTCGCCAATCCGGGAGTCGAGCGACTCGGTTCAGAGTTTGGGCAAAGTGGACGCCTCCGCCAAAGAATCGAAGCAGGCCCAGCGAGCAGACCCTACTCTCACTCTGGTCGAACGTCGGCAACGTGAAGTCGAGGAACGGGTGTTCAAGCGATCAAGCGCCAAGACTGTCGATCAAGATATGCGGATGGAATCGGTGATCGCCGACAAACGGCCCGTGCCGGGTAATACGCGTATTGGGCTGGCGGAAGAAGCATCGAATGACTATATCACGCTTGTGATTTGTGTGGCAATGCCGCCGACAGAGGATACGAGAGATTCTTCGAAGCCTTCAACGAAACCAGCCTCTCCAGGCGACCCGCCTGTCAAGCCAATATCTGGACAAGACACCGCCAAGAAGTTCCAATAGAGTTTACTCTATGTCGGAACTAATCGAAAAATCATCGCGCGAAAAGGCAGCGTCTCCGAATGTGGTGAACCAACACTGTTCGTCGGGTCGGTGGTGGTTGGCGGTGGGCGTTGGGTTTGTGGTTTCCCTGCCGCTAGCCTGGCTCTTGTCACATGCTGCGCAGCTGCCGTTTTTCATTGGAATCTTTTTCTTCGCCCTCTTTGGATTGGTTGTCGGTGCGGTGATGCATCGTATTGCTTCGCGGGGTAGGCCATTTGGTCGAAATGCCGTTATTGTTGGAACGTCGATCGTTGTGGGAGTCGTCTGGGGGCTTTCAATCGTACAGGAAAGCCGGGATTTTCCTATGAAACAAGCGACCAATGCTTCGCGAAGTAGAAGGATCGTGTTAGAGGGGAGGACCGTCAAACAATACCGAGCTGACGTTGCGTCGACGATTCGCACCGTGATTGAGAGTAATCATCCGCCGGGCGGCGCGTTCGGGTACATCTCCTGGGTGGTGTCAAGCGGAGAGTTCAAGAAAGGCGAAATCGAAGGGGTGACGAAGACTCTTCGTGCTCCGCAGCGTGGAGTTATTTGGATCATTCGCGCGATGTTCTCGCTGGCGATGCTGGGCTTTGGGATCGGATCGCAGACATTGCCTTTGCGTCTTGCCAAAGAGCATTCCCCTCGATCGATTCGTGAATTGTGTTCTGACTAAGGCAAGCTTTCTTTTTCCGTAACAGCCTCGCTTCCGGGTCTCGTCGAGATAGTTTGAATTGTTATAGTGCCACAGAATTGCCACTGTTGCGCTGGGTTTTGCGATGGTAGAAGTGTGGTATATGGCGAAGAATCGAAACACGCGAGTTTGCGCTGCGGGTATCATCGAGCGATCTGACAACCACATTTTGATTCAACGTGATGCGACCGACGCGGACAGCATGCCGTGTTGGCGTTTTCCACGGGGCAAGGTTCAGAAAGATGAATCGCCTGAAGCGGGTATGCGTCGAATCGCCGAAGAGATTATTGGCGCTGAGGTCGAAGTTGTTGTGGGTCAGCCGCCGTTGTTCAGTCAGGACGAAGATGAGCCTGTGGAATATCGGTTTTTCTTCTGTTGCGTCGCTACAGGCGATCTGCCTGATGAGGAGGATGACCCAGAAATAAAGCGATGGATTTTGAAGGCCCATCTACGAGAATATGAATTCGACGAGGTTTCCAAACCCGTCGCAGATTGGCTGGTCGAAACATGATCCGTGTCTGGCGTTGTTGTCCCGCAGAAAACATCAACTACTTTTGTTTACTGCCATTCGATTGTCGCGGGAGGCTTCGTCGAAATATCATAAACCACGCGATTGACCCCTTTTACTTCGTTCATGATTCGTGTTGAGATTTTTCCAAGGATTTCGTGGTCTATGTGTGCCCAGCTGGCGGTCATGAAATCTGCACTTTCAACCAGCCGAACAGCTACGACGTGTTGACCGGCGAAACTTCGCTCGTCGCCCATCACGCCAACCGTGCTAACAGGAACCAATACGCCCAGTGCTTGTGCGATCTTGTTGTACCACCCGGCAGAGCGGATTTCTTCAATGATAATGTCGTCCGCATCGCGCAGGATGGAGAGCCGATCCTCCGTCACTTCTCCCATAATTCGCACCGCCAGGCCTGGCCCCGGAAAGGGATGCCTCCAGACGATTTCCTCAGGTAGGCCGAGATGTTCGCCCACGCGCCGGACTTCGTCTTTGAACAGGTTCCGCAGAGGCTCGATCAAGTCGAAACCAAGCTCCGCTGGCAAGCCGCCTACATTGTGATGAATTTTGATGTTGGACGTGTGCCCTACGGAACTATGGCCGGATTCAATCACATCGGGGTAAAGCGTTCCTTGCGCGAGAAAGCGTGCGTTTTTGATCGACCTGGCTTCCTCTTTGAAGACGTCAATAAACTCATGGCCGATGATGATTCGCTTCTGCTGAGGTTCTGTCACACCTTTGAGTCTTGTGAGAAAGCGCTCCCTTGCATCGACGACGCGCAGGTCCACGTTGAAATGTTGACGGAATGTGCCTTCTACGAGGTCTACTTCTCCGTTGCGCATAACGCCGTTATCGACAAAAATGCACGTCAGTCGATCGCCGATTGCTTTGTGGATGAGTGCAGCCGTCACGCTGCTGTCAACGCCCCCGGACAAGCCGCAGATCACCCGGTCGCTTTCGCCGACTTGTTCCTTGATCGCCTTGAGTGAATCCTGCAAGACGTTGCCAACTTGCCAATCACCCTGGCATCCGCAGATATCGTAAAGAAAATTGCGAATGATCTGATGGCCACAGGGGGTGTGTGTGACCTCCGGGTGAAACTGAACGCCGTAAACAGGTTCGCGCTTGTGACGTACTGCTGCGACGGGGCAATTTTTCGTTTGCGCCAGTGCAACAAAATCGCTGGGCAATTTGGTGACGATGTCGCCGTGACTCATCCACACGGCGGTTTGCTTCGGCACATGAGCTAGAAGGCCTGCATCTTCGACAACTTGAAGCTCAGTTCTGCCGAATTCGCTTGCATCAGCCCCTCGCACCTCGCTGCCCATTAGTTCGCAGGCGAGCTGCATACCATAGCAAATCCCGAGAACAGGCAGACCCATTCTGACAAGTTCAGCCGAGCATCGCGGCGTGTCCTGGCCGTAAACGCTTGCTGGCCCGCCCGAGAAGATCAGGCCTACAGGGTTGTGCGACCTGATTTCGTCAGGTGTTGCGCTGGGCGAGACAATCACGCTGAAAACGTGGTTTTCCCGAACGCGTCGTGCGATTAGTTGGACGTATTGTGCGCCGAAATCGACGATCACAATGGTTGCAGGTTTCATGCATTGTCTCCTGCCCCCAAGATAACTCAAAGAGGTTAAAACTGCACGCCCAGAAGGCGAGCAACGGGGCCGGAAATTTCTTCAATGCTATAACGCCACGCAAACGCGAAGAAACAGCCGATGATCGGAATCCCTATGGACATGAACAGGACGACTCGTGTTCGCGTGCGCGCCGGAGCGGTGGTGCCTAAACGAATGAGCCAAAACCACCACATTGCACAGCCGAGAACCACACTGGCCGTTGAAAAATAGGCTACCGTGTTTGCGATTGTGAGATTCCACCAGCTGTTGATCGCACCCACGAGAAACGCTGGCTCCAATATGGCAAGGAATAATGTGAATGAAACAGCCGAACACCATGCTGTGCTGTAGTGGGTTGCAGCGGTCAGGCGAAGCTCGCACCGAAGTGCTTGCACATGGGCTTTGGTGATTCCCGCTCGAATCAGTCGCAGCGCGAAGAGGGCAAGTAGCCCGCCCAGTGCTGCGCCAAGAATGAAGCCCGCGGTTGAGTGGATCGGGTTCCACCAGAAGTCTACATAAACCTCTGGAGCAAGATTCTCGGGCAGTGGACGTGGCGCCTTCGCAATATGCCACCAACCACCTCCGGCTGGTTTGACTGAGCCGGTGTTCTCGATCGCGGGCGTGTTGGTGACTCGATGCCAACCCATTTTCGAAAACTGAAACACGCCAAGCCCGATCGACAGAACTGTGATAGATAGGAGCATGAACCGGCGCGATGCGGCGGAAGAACGCATGAGTGCGATGTGCTTCAATCTTTCTGCGCTCGCAAGCCAGACCCATCTGTTCATGGCAAGCCAGCCTCGCTCGTGGCGCGCGAACGCACCCGCGAAGGGCGAGACGTCGGAACCTGTCGCCCGATTGTCATCAAAGCCGAACTTACAAAGTGGGCATCGATTCGGAGGTGGGTTGTCCAACTGTTGGCCACAAGCCGGGCAGCGCAGCTGGGCCTGCGATGAAGAAGGGTCGTATGGTTGGTGACCTACTGAATTCATTCAAAGCAAACTTGATTGACTCTGCGAATTGTACAGACGCAAAAGAGATACCCGAGCATTAGTATTTCTGACGTGAGGTGCAAATTCACCGCCGCCGAAAACCGTGCAGTTCCACTCAATCGTTTTTTTCGTCCCGTTGAGCTTCAATCGGTTCGTCGTGCGAATGAGGCTTCATTGCATCGTGCGTCTCGATACATCGCTTCGACGGCGCCCCGTCGCTTTCCATTACCAACCAGGGTGGCGTTACGATTGCAGTTAGCGGAGTAAGTGCTAGATTAGCCGCGTATCTTACGGGGCAGGCGATCGATGCAAAATGATCCTGTCCCGACCACGCCAAGTCATCATCGCCTTCAAGGCTCTCGTACGGGTCCTCAAAATACAAAGGTCCGTGTGTCACGCCGTTGTCGAATGATTCAAGACGGAGCGACGTATACGAGCGAGATCTGGGTGCTGGTGATGCCTCGATTTCTAAGGCTGCATCTACCGAAGCAGTCGATATTCGCTGCTGGTTGTCGATTGGGTCGATATAGGCATTGGTCGCGAGTTCACATCCGGAAAGGAGTAGAACGGTCGCGAGGCCGATTGACGAAACAAAGCACTGGCAGATCAATGTGTGCTGGCTAATCATACTTGCGTTCGAGGGCATAATTTGGAGACTCCTTTGTAATCATCACATCGTGTGGATGCGATTCCGCGACACTGGCGGTGCTTATACGACAAAATGATGTCAGCGTTCGTAGTTCGTCAATTGTTTGCACGCCGCAATAGCCCATTCCGGAACGCAGCCCGCCTACAAGCTGATAAACAAAATCAGAAAGCGGTCCGCGAAACGGGACCCGCCCTTCAACGCCTTCGGGTACGAGCTTGCTGGTTCCCGCATCGGCGGATTGACCGTATCGATCTGCTGAGCCTTTGACCATTGCACCAAGAGATCCCATGCCTCGGTATTCCTTGAATCGGCGACCTTTCCATGTGATGGATTCACCCGGCGCTTCTTCCAGCCCGGCAAACAAGGACCCCATCATGACCACATGGGCACCAGCTGCGAGTGCCTTTGTGATGTCTCCTGATTGACGAATGCCGCCGTCTGCAATGATGGAAACATCCGATTTTCCGATACCGGAGCAGACGTTCAAGATGGCGGTAAGTTGTGGAACGCCTACGCCCGATACCACGCGGGTTGTGCAAATACTTCCGGGGCCTATCCCGACTTTCAATGAGTCCGCGCCCGCGTCAATCAAGTCACGCGCTGCGTCTGCGGTGGCGATGTTTCCAGCCACCAGTTCGATCGTGAATCGCTTCTTGATCTCCTTGACCGTGTCGATCACATTGTCACTGTGTCCATGCGCCGTATCAACCACGATTAGATCAACGTCGTTGGAAATAAGCGCTTCGACTCGTTCGTAATCATGCACACCGACAGCCGCCCCGACCCGCAATCTTCCACGTCCGTCTTTGCAGCTGCCGGGATAATGCCTGCTCCTTTCGATATCTCGCATTGAGATCAAACCAGCGAGCTTGTGGTTCTTATCGACAAGTAGCAGTTTCTCTACTTTTGCCCTCTTGAGGATTTTTGAAGCCTCCTCAAGGCTGGTTCCCGGCGGGCCTGTGACGAGATTCTCCGACGTCATTACGTCGCCTGCGCGAAGGTCTTCGTTCTGTAGAAATTTCATGTCGCGGCGGGTGATGATTCCGACCAGCTTGCCATCGTCCCCGACGATCGGAACCCCGGAGATATTCTGGAGCGACATGACCTCTTTGACACGCGTGACCGGTGTGTTTGGCGTAAGCGTGACAGGATCGAGAATCACGCCACTCTCGGATCGCTTTACTTTATGTACTTCGCGACATTGCGCTTCGACGCTAAGATTCTTGTGAATGATCCCGATCCCACCCTCTTGTGCCAAAGCAATAGCCAATCTGGACTCCGTAACGGTATCCATTGCTGCGGAGGCCAAGGGGATATTGAGCCGTATCTTTTTTGTTAGCCGTGTGCTGACGTCGAGTGAGTCGGGTAGTGTTGATGACCGTCTAGGCAGCATGAGGACGTCGTCAAACGTCAGACCTTCCTGTAAAACACGGCTTTCGCTCCCTATGGGGGATGTAGACCGTTGGTTCATGGGTAGCTACCTCTCGATCGCGCTGTTTCGCAAGCTCTATTCAACTGTAACGTCCGAATGCTCGTTTCTTCTTGTCTATAATCGCGATTCGCCACTTCAATTGAATGTTCCTTGTAATAGACAATACGCAAAGAAGCCGAGAGTTCAAGTGGGCGAGTGCGCTTGCAAGAACCCTGTTGAGCGCTAACAGAGGTGAAGGACTTTATTTTGAACGTAATGATGGACTACCGTTTGAAACCACGAGAGCCACGGTTTCCTCGGTCTATGGGTTTTTGGCTGGGAAACTGGACTTGGGCGGGATACACTTGCAATTCTGCCAGGTCGACGAATCCGTTCCCGTCTTGGTCAGCGGCTGCCAGTTCACCGAGCCCCATTCGGCGCAATTCTTTTATGGAAAGCTCTGTAACGAAATCGCTGCTTGCCGTCCGAGGGCTTGATGGGCAACAAGAACCGAGTCCTATCGCGAAGAGATTACCGTTAAGAATATCTGAATCGAAAACGTCAACAATCCCATCGCCGTTGAGGTCGGCATGTGGGCCTACTGTAGAACAAGTCGTGTCGGGGTTTAGAGGCGAGAGCATTTGTCCGGACAAGATGGCCGCATCGAGAAGATCGATCACATTGTTTCCATCAAGATCTCCGCTGATTAACCACTTTCCATTGAAGATTGGATCCTTCGTAAAGTCAGCGACATATCTTCGTCCACTGATTGTCAAGTTGGTGGAGGAGGTCAGCGTGTGCAGTGGATCACGCGCCGTTACGCATGTGTATTTGTCGGCGGGAATCTTAAAGAAATTGCCACGAGAAAACCCCGGGAAGTCCGCAGGAGGCCCAAACCTTAGAATACTGTTCGTCTTGAGGGTAGTACGCGTGCAATCAATGTAGAACTCGAATTCGACGCAACGCTCAAAAGCAACAGCCGTCTTGACTTGCGACAATTGAACACCCGCTTCAACTAAATGATTGTCTGCGACGGTGACATTCCATTGGCAATTATCCGATTGCCCGCATGCATCAGCCGCTGTGCATGAAAAATCGACTGACCCGATTGGGAATAGGCCACCCGAGTTGGCCAGCGCATCAAAATTGGCACCCGTGTTGCTTACCCCTGTGCAAGTTAGCGTCACCGGGCCATCGCACGGGTCAGACACCGATGTGGGATTCCAATTCACGGTAGCGCTCAAGGCGCCAGCGTCGGCGTTGATCGCGGTATCTGTTGGGCATGACAAAACCAAAGGCCCATCTGTGATGAACACTCCCTGTGCGCAACAGGGTACGAAGTCAACACGCGATCCTTGTACGTCAGAGAGAATCGTCGATTTCGGGTTTTGGTCAAGAAAACAGAAATCAGTTGTGTTGCATGGCTTCAAGGCCTTGAATCGAATCGAGACCATTGTGTTTGGGCCGTGTGTCCCGGGGTTACCAATTTGTACGGCAACCGCCACGAAAATCTCGCCAGCTATTGAATCGACGGAAACGTTGAAGGCGCTTGTGAACGGCGACGAAGAGTCGGTTGCAGAGCCGGGCTCGAGAGATACGAATTCGACGACGGAAGGATCATAACTAATCAGGAATTGGCCGCCACCGATGTAATTGGAACTTGTGCCAAGTTCAACGCCTACAGCGAACTCCTCTCCAACCTCGAAGCACTGTCCTCCAGGAATCAATCCTTCGACAGTCTCAATGCACAAATCTGGCTGGTCGATGCAGTTACAAAAGCCGGTGTCGGTATTACAAACTGATCCGAAACAATCTGCGTCGGTTGAACAGGCTACTGCCGAGAGATCGATGCCCTTGCATTGTCCAAATGGCGAGCAGGTGTCCGTGACTGTGCAAACGATGCCATCATCGCAGGAAAATGCGTCATTGCATATATCTAACGACAGGTCTGTAATTGCCGTTACGATGTCCGTCTGGGCATCTTGCGTCTGATAGGCTTGTCCGCCAGTCGCATCGGCGAGGTCAGTTGCTAATCCTACGACACAAGCGTCGGAGCTTGTCCCTGTAATAGGTGCAACCACTACATTTTGGGCGTTCGCGGTTAGGATTGCATTGGCAATCGAGTCGCGGTCGTCGCCTGGATCATTGCACCCATCTGGAAAACTTCCGTTGCAGGGCCCTTCGTCACTGATTGGAACAATCACTTTTGTTGCACTGGGAGACCAGGAGAACCTTTCAGCGACGATGGCTGTGGCCGAACCCCAAGATTCGAATGACGAAAGACTGTTTGGAAAATCGCAAGTGTCCGCCGTTCCCGGGACGGTTGGGCCGAGCATGTTGACGACATTGTCCGTAAGGCAATAAAAAGGGCCACCGGGTGTTTCGGTGATTCCAAGAAAAGTCGGATTCACGAATATTCCGTTGGCTTGCAAGTCTATGACGATCTGTTTGACTTGGTCGCAGAGTGCTACAGCTTCGTCCCCCATCGAGCCGGATGTATCCATGATGAACACCATGTCGATCGCCGGGCAATTGGGAACCGGGTCGCATGGAACGCAATTCGGAATCGTATTGTTGACGCAACTGTTGCTGATGCACTGGTCGTTTGTGCAGCCATTGTTGTCATCGCAGTCAAAATCAATGGTACAGCCTATGCCGGATTGTCTTATTGTTGATGGTTTTCCGCCAAGCCTTAACTCGCGCGGTGCGGCTTGCGTCGGCGAAACGACAAGCACGAGGATCGCACATATTGCGAGAACGAATTTCAGTAAGAAACTCCCTCCCCCAAGGCTGCGTGATGTTCTCATCATCGTTGTCTCGTCTTTCACCCTCATGGAGTCTACCTCATAAATCCTGACGGGTTGCTTGCGTTCCCCGTTTAATTGCATTGCGTTACCAGCGTTGTCGTGGGGTCAAAGGGGCAGCCATCTATGCAGTCCGGCGTCCCGTCTCCGTCAGAATCTGTGTCGGCGATACCACATCCGCAAATTCCGGATGATGTTTTTGCTTCGTCAAAGGGGCAGTCGTCAAAACAGTCGAGGACGCCATCGCCATCGGAGTCGATATCTGCCCTGCCGCAGCCGCACTGTCCCGGCGTCGTTTTTTCTGGGTCACTCTCACAGCCGTCGATGCAGTCTGCTGTTCCATCCCCGTCAGTGTCTATGTCGGAATTCTGGCATCCACATTGCCCTGGCGATGTTTTCTGTGGATCCAAGGGACAGCCGTCGACGCAGTCCGCCGAGCCATCGCCATCCGAATCTACATCAACAAGACCACAGCCGCATTGCCCTGGTTCGATTTTCGCTGCGTCTGAAGGGCAGAGATCATTACAGTCCAGCACACCATCCAGGTCGCTATCAATATCCGGACTTCCACATCCGCATTGTCCCGGTTCAACTTTCATCGCATCCAAGGGGCAGAGATCGTTGCAATCGAGAACGGTATCGCCATCCGTATCAGAGTCTGGAATATGGCACCCGCAAACGCCAGGGACCGTTTTTGCCGAATCGGCTGGACACGCATCCCGGCAGTTGGGTGTGCCATCGTTGTCAGCGTCTTCTGAGCAAGGCCCGCCGAGCGCTGACTCGAACACGGCATAGTCGGTGCCATCCACACCTGTATCTGCGTCGAAATCAAAGACTCGCGCGCACTCGGGCGTGAGTGGAGCAAATCCAACGGTATTCACGGAGCCGCTATAGCAGTTCTGTAATGCTGCAAAATCCCGTAATTCCAATTCGCCATTGTCATTGGTATCCCCCAACAAACAGCCGTCCAGGCAAAGCTGAGACGCTCGACAGTCAGGAATTCCGCCCACGTCAATGCAATCTGCAGCCGGGATGGGACCAACACAAAATCCCCCAAGATTAGGCGGAAAACAGCATAGTCCCGCAGGCGGACAGACGCAAGGCCCCAGGGGCAAAGTGGATGGACACAAATCAAAACAATCCGGGATCGCATCCTGATCCACATCATCAAACACGTCGCATTCATCAGGAATGCCATCGCCGTCACAATCGACTTCACATTCATCCGGCACGAGGTTGCTGTTGCAGTCTGGGCTTATTCCTTGTGCCACGTCGCATTCATCGGCGTGTACGTTGTTGTTGCAGTCCCGTTCACATTCATCGGGAACGCCGTTGCTGTTGCAGTCTTCACTGCCCCCGCAGGGTTGCGTGCAATTCACGGCCTCACAGCTAATGTCGCACGCATCGGCGATCGTATTCCCATTGCAATCGATAAGGTCGAGTTTGGGGCCGATTGTCGGGGCGGTGATGTCATTGAATGCACCTTGCTTGAAGAGCCCGAGGGTGATCGTTGTGGCAGCAGGGGTGACATTGGCACGAAAACGGAAATTGTACATGGATCCCCATCGAAGTGCATTGGCATTGGGATCAATAGTGTCAATGTCCGTCGACCAGGTGATTCCGTTGGTTGATACAACAGCTGACCAATCAGTAAGCGAAAACGGCTCCCCGCTATGTTGATCGACATCATGAAAACCTATGTCGGTAACCACCGAGCCGTTTGGCAGTGGCACGAAAAACGACGCCCCGCTTCGATCAGAATTCAGGTTTTGGATCGCGTATTGGTATTCCCAGAACCCGTTGGCGAGTGCAGTCTCTTTGGCAGCGAGAATGAAAAGCCCCTCACCCGGAAGTTGGATATCCGTTTCGACGACGGCGGGATCGTGGTCTTGCCACGCGCGAATGCCAGCTTGCTCTTGCTGGGTTGTGCCGATCAAGTTGTAAGTGAATCTGTCTAAGCCATCCGGGCCGGCGATGGTTATTGGTCGATACGATGCATTGTTGTTGCCGTTTCCTGCCGCGGCATCATCTGCGGTTACATAATGCCCTTCAATGAAATACAGCGCGCCGGGATTCAAAGCGGGGTCAATATCGACATCCTTAACTTGGAGCCTACGACCGATTGTGGGAGCTGCTGGCGTGCTGACGGTATAAGGGAACGGAAACACGCCCGTATGAGGATTGACTTGCGATCGCGGTCCCATGTTTGCTTGTTCGCCGTTAAGCGATGCGGAATAGGGGTCAGAACAGCCAACGCCGAGCCTTGTTCCCATTGGGCCACCAGGGTCCTGGCAGCCACCTCCGCAAAAAGATTCATCCCTAACGGCGAAAAAGCCATGCTTGACCCACGATAAACCGATTTGCTCGAATCGATTGTTGGCATATCGAAACATGCTCTGGTCAATGACGGGATGTCGTTCTGTGGTCGAAAACCAATCCGCTGGCTGATCGCCGACGTTGCAGGATCGTGTGCCCACTGCAAATGCTGAGATGCCACCAACCCGGCCGAAGAAGCCTTCGTTATACAAGTCGCCAACAATTACATCAGGCCCGATTGTGCTGGCGAGGGGCTGGCTCAAGCTCGGCGACGCTTCAATGGAGTCAATGCCTGTATCGTTCAAAGAGTCAGCACGCGCGATCCTGGCGCGGAACAACAGATGTCCAATTTTTGCTCCCGCGTCAAGGCCCAGCGCCTTGGCGGTTTCGGGTGCAAGCGTTACGGCACCGCTTGTTATGACAATTGACTTTCCAATGCGATCAAACATGATTGTCGTATCGTTGAGAATCAATCCTCGGCCTTGCTCCGTCGGACTATTGCTCATTTCAAAACGGACCCTGGTGTCCGTTTGAATTACTCGAAGCTCCGGTGCACGAAGTATTGCTTCGCCGCTTGCTGACCGGAGTAAGATGTCTTCATTATGAGACACTCGTCCATGAATGTTCTTTGCCGGTTGTTGCCCGATCGGTATACCGAAAACTCCCCCTGGCAAGACATCAACAACAAAGGACTCTCCCCCCAAGCTCTTCCGAAACTCATTCGGCGCTGAAGCCGAGGTGGTCTTTGCAATCACGTTGTCACTGGTTAGCCAGACTGCCGTCGAGCCTTCTCGAACGGACCAAGCCTCTTGCGCCTGAACCGAAGATGTAGCGGACAAAGCTACGGTATCGAATAGCAAGACGGCTAAGCCCAGCTTGCGAATATTCATGATCCCGTATCCCCCCATACGGCTCGCGTATTGTCGATTTGCGCCACCGAAACGGCTACCACTCCCCATTTGCTATTGATCGTGGTTGCCGAAGGTTTGTCGTGTGGTCGCTTCTTCCCACTGTCGAAATGCAGAACCCCCAGTACTGCATCCTTCGCATGCTTACTTTAGCACGCCAGATGGGCCGCTTCAAGGTTTCGGGGGTTGTAAGTGGGTGGTTTTGTCTACTCTAATGTGGCCCGGAACGTCCAGATAATCGGCAGAATTCTGCTTTTCCGAGTGCGGAGCCTCGATTCCAACTGCTTAGGCCATAGGTTTCGGCTGTGCCGCTGCTCTCGAGCAGTGCCTTCGGTGCCAGGGCCGCAAAAAAAAGCGCAGACTTGCACTGATGGGCATTATTGTGACGCCCTATGGACTCATGCCGCCAAGATACGAATTATCGGCTTTACTTGAGTCGATAACTGGCACGCTTATCCGAATCTGCTGCGTTTAGATCACATGCAAGGATTATGGGGTTGGCCCGGAAAGAGAAAATGAGGATGATTGAATTTGTTTGACCTTCGGGTCCCCTTCCCGAATCTTGATAATCTGGTTCATTTTTACGTCCTGAAAGGTCTGTGCAAGGCCGGTGGTCGGCCATTTGATTTCAATCTCTTTGATGGCTTTGGCTTTTCCCAGTCCTATTTCCTGTTGCAGGCTGGAAGAACCAAAGCTGCCTCCGGTGCCTACCATGGCATAAATATCATTCTCGCCTGTACCCGTATCAACCCGCACGCGTATTCGCGCACCGATTCCCGCCCGATTTGACTGGACCCCTTCGACGCGAATGGTTATCCAGTGATTGCCATGGCCTGGGTTTTCAAGAAGTATGTTGGGGTATACATCGCCTGAGTAGGCACCGCCCATCACCACGAAGATATCCTGATCGCCATCATTATCAATGTCTCCGAATGCGACCCCATGCCCCTTCTGGATGTTGCCGAATCCACCCGATGTTGTCACGTCTTGAAAGGATTCGCCATGGTCGTTTCGGAACATTCGATTTGGCACAATAGCTAGGAGGCTTGGGGTTCCTGTGCCGGCATAGAAATCGAGATACCCGTCGTTATCCAAATCGCCGTAATTGGAACCCATTGTGAGCAGGAGTTTGTCAACCTTTGCTTCCTTGGTTACGTCGGTGAAGGTTTCGTCGGCGTTGTTGCGGTAAAGGCGTGGGAGGACGCCTTTGTTAGGGATATTCATGTAGTCCTTCATGACGTCACCCTCGTTTTCCCAGCCGTATCCGGAAACAAAGATGTCAAGCCAGCCGTCATTGTCATAGTCCCAGAACCATGTGGGAAAGCTGACACGCGGTTCCGTTACGCCAGCTTCCTCAGCTACGTTCGTGAATCGCCAAGGTTGAATCGGCTTGGCTGATGTTTGAGCAGTGCCTGTCGATTGCTTCTGTCCGTTTGGGGCCGGGTTCTTGGGCCCGTCGTTGCGATACAAGGCGTTCGTCTTGTGTCCGGAGATGTAGATGTCTTGCCGGCCGTCGTTATTGAAGTCTCCGAAAGCGACTGCCTTGATATAGCCCAGATCGTCGATTCCCATCATCTCAGCACATTCGGTGAACGTTCCATCGCCGTTATTGTGGAACAGTTCGCAAGGATGCTGGTTCTGAGTGATTTTTTCGGTTTCGTTTCCAATGTAGAGATCAAGCCAACCATCGTTGTTGTAATCTCCCCACGTTGCGGTCTGTGTTGGATGTAAGGACAGTATCCCGGCGGCTTCGGTTACATCTGAGAATGTTCCATTCCCGTTGTTACGCAATAAGGAATTGGGGTGTTGTCCATGGTCTTGCATCCATGCGCCGCGCAGAATCAAGACGTCTGGATAGCCATCATTGTCGTAATCCGCATGGGTCATATTTAGACCGCCCACGATTCCCGTCAGCCCCGCTTCGTTTGTCTTGTCTGTAAACGTGCCGTCGCCATTGTTCTTGAAAAATCTTACTTGATCGCTCAATCCCCACGATGACATCATGACGTCGAGGAATCCGTCTCCGTCGAAATCCTCCATGATGGCCCCGCCGGACAAACCCACGACATTCAATCCTGACTTGCCAGCTACGTTGTAAAACCGTTTGATGTCGTAGTCGGATTCAAATACGCTTGGCGGGATTCTCCATTGTGCCGGTACTTTGTCAGGATACTCTCCAACCGTCATATAGGCAACGTTGAGCAGCCATCGCAGGGAATAGTCCTCCGATTTCGTCTTCAGGTTTTCTTCGAGCACCTCGATGGCTTTCCTGGATCCCGTTTGATCGGTGTGGATTCCATCGCCCTTGATGGGGATCAGGCACGAATCGGCTCCGTGTAGTGCGATGGAGTTTTGTTGTTCCCCCAGCCTGAGGTATGAGAGCGCGAGGAGATCCCGAAGCTGTGCGATCGCTTCGGGGGGAAGAGGCGTCTTCCACGCGGAGCTCAGCCCTTCCACTCTTCGGCACTCTTCCGCTGCTTTTTCGCTCTCGCCTGCACGCAACATTTCTACCGCAAGTCGGAGTCGAATGCGCACTTCGAATTGCTCGTCCGTTACGCCGGTGAGTATGTCCTCCATTTTCTTCATTCGACGCTTGTTTAGGTATGGGCTTCCCGGATTGGCTTCCCTCTCGATTTTGGCGAGCAGTTCCACCATCTTTATCGTGCCGGGGTCCTGTAACGACGAAGACTGGGATGCGCCGGGATTGGTTTCATCCGTATCGTCAGCCCAAAGAGTAGATGTTGCTGCTAAGGAACAGAAAACCACGGAAATAATGAGATAAGTTCTTCGTTTCACGGCTACATACTCCACTTTACAGGGTATTTTTCTGGCAATTTAGTTGTCTCTGTTCACTACGTCAATCAGGCGTTCCTGTCGTTCGTTGCGGGTGGTCTTGAACGTTTTCACCTCGACCTTGACTCCGGTCTTATCGATAGTGCCGAAATCGTGGCATTGTTGGCAAGTCTTAATGCTGAGCCGTTCCGTTGTTCTGCCTTCGGGGATGGCCGCCATGAACAAATTACAGCCTACGCATTGCGATGCCGGGAGTTCCGGAAACCTCATTATCCTGGTTGAAATGGCCCACGATTTGCTCGCGCCGCTCGATCTCTGTATCGGACGGGCATGGCTTATTGGGCGCGCCATTTCGGAACAAACGTATTCTCGGACCTAGCTTGAAGGGGGCGCAATCGCTTCGATTTGCGGGAATTGGCTCGCAGTTGCGTGTTTGGGCTGCTCGCAAATCGCTTGATTTGAATTGTCAGATTATGTATGATGACCCTAACAATAGTGTTGAAAGCAACCGCTTGGGCGGGCGGTGCATTTCTTTTGCCATTTCTCATTAAGGATCAAGTCTGCCCGGCGTTGCCGTGAGGAGATTCGATGTTCTCCGCATGTCTAGGGTTGTAGTTTGAAATATGTATGCCTGCGAGGCGAAATGCTCGTCTTGTGAGTAAGCCGAGCGTGAAAGAACGGGCTTAAAGTCTCTTCTTCGCGTTCATTTCCGTATGTATGGGCGCGATATGCGCGTTTCGCCATGAAGGATTAGATAGTCATGGGCTTTCGGAGCCAGCTTTTACAGCCGCTTTTACGATTAGCTGTCTTAACGATCCTGGTGTGCGCCAGCTGCCGCGAAGACGTAGCCAATGCGACCTCCTCTCCATCGTCCGTTTGGTTTCATGATGTAACCGAAGAAGTCGGCATTAATTTTTCTCATGAAGATGGTGCGGCTGGCAAGAGGTTGATCCCGGAAGTTATGGGGGGTGGCGTCGCATTTTTTGATTACGACGGCGACGATGACCTCGACGTTTACTTTACGAATGGGAATCGAAATCTGCCTTCGGGCCGATCGTCTGGGCAGATTGGAAATCGTCTATTCCGGCAGGGGAAAGACGGAACGTTCGCTGACGTGACTCTGGCATCCAAACTTGGCGATACATCGTATGGAATGGGTGTGGCGGTTGGAGATTACGACAACGACGGAGATGTCGACGTCTACGTTAGTAACTTGGGTGGGGATAAGCTCTATCGCAATGAAGGCAACGGTACATTTGCGGATGTAACGGAACCGGCTGGAATTGCCGTTGACGAGTGGTCGGCATCGGTCTGCTTTCTTGATTACGACAGAGATGGCTTTCTCGATTTATTTATTACGCAATACCTGGAGTGGGATGCAAGCAAGAAATGCGAGAGCCCGGATGGCCGTCCCGACTATTGTGGCCCATTATCGTTTTCTCCGATCCACGATGTTTTGTTGCACAACGATGGAGACGGTACCTTTTCCGATGCTTCCGCTCGGGCGGGGATAACCAGTGTTGCGGCGCCGGGTTTGGGTGTGGCCTGCCAGGACCTGAATGCTGATGGTTTGCCGGATATTTTCGTCGCAAACGACGCGTATGCGAACCATTTTTGGATCAATGAAGGCGACGGCACTTTTCGTGAGCGCGCGATGGCGATGGGGGTGGCGTTCAATCTGCATGGCACTGCAGAAGCGGGCATGGGCGTTGTTGTGGCGGATTTCAATGGCGATACAAGAAATGACATATTTCTGTCGCACCTTGGGCAGGAGAGCAATACATACTATCGGCACCTTGGTCAAAAGGATGGGTACTTGGATGCGACCGGTGGATCGGGGCTTGGGTGGTCCAGCACGCCGTATACCGGCTTCGGAGTATTGGCTTTTGATGTTGAGTTGGATGGCGATTTGGATGTCTTCGCCGCGAATGGCAGAATTCGACGTGGCGAGGTTCTTAGCGGTGTCAGGCTCGCTTCGCCATGGGATAGCTTAGCTGAGCCGAATTTGTTCTATCTCAATAATGGCCAAGGACGGTTCACATTTTCCCCGCTCCTGCTCGCACCATTCAGCAGGCCCATTGAGATTTCCCGAGGTTTGGCGATGGGCGATCTGGACTCCGATGGCGACCTGGATTTTGCGGTATCCAATATTCATGGACCTGGGCGTATTATGAAAAACAGCGCACCGCGGAAGGGCCGCTACCTTGTCATTCGCGCCGTGGATCCGAGGTTGAATCGAGATGCGATCGGCGCGCGGGTGACGGTGATCAGCGGCGAAAAGCGTTTCCTTCGCACAGTCAATCGGGCGGTGGGGTACCTGTCGAGTAGCGATTCTCGTGTTCATTTTGGACTTGGCCATGTGGATCGCATTGACGAAGTGACTATCGATTGGCCCGATGGGTTGAGTGAGAAGTTTGAACTCGCCGGGTTAGATCGATTCGTTACGGTCGTACGTGGATCTGGAGGTTCGATATGAGTCGACATCGTCAGCGGAAAAAAAAGAAGCGCGAAAAGGACGAATCAGTGTCTTCTAAGCGTCGCTCCAGGTCAGATAAGCCAAGGCGCTGGGCTCCTGTTGGTATCGTTTGCTTTGTTGCATTGATCGGCATGTCGCTCCTAATGATCCCGCGTTTGAGTGCGACGACTGTTCAAGTGACCAATGATGATCCGTGGACGTGGGACGTTCCGAACCCTGTTCGGATGGGGATGGATGCCAAGGCACAACACCGATTGGTTCGGGCACGCGAAGCCGTACGCGCAGCGCCACACCTGTCGTCTTCATGGGCCCAATTGGGAACGTTCTGCAGTTTTCTCAGGTTTTCAAGTTGCGCCGAAACATGCTACCGCCGTGCGCTCACTTTGACGCCGGATGAACCGAGTGTTTCGTATCTGCTTGCGACGACCCTCGACATGCATGGAGACAATGGGACTGAGTCGGTAGCGCTTTTTGAAAAAGTGTCTCAACAGATGCCAGACTATCCGGTAGTTCATTTTCGTGTTGCTGGTGGCCGAGAAAAACGGGGAGATTGGCCGGGCGCTCGAGACGCATGTCTTAAGGCGATTGAGCTTGATCCGGAATTCGGGATTGCACACCGATTCCTTGGGCAAACGTTACTTGCTATGGGGGATGTCGAATCGGCGCTTTCTTATCTCAGTCAAGCGAATGATCTGTTGCACGGAGATGCGGCGGTTGATGCTGCGATGGCGCAGGCTTATGAGTTGCTCGGAGATTCAGTTCGTGCTGAGCAGGCTTCGAAAGCATCACGGCGCCATAAACACACCTATATGATTCCAGACCCGCTACTGGACAGAGCTTTCCGCGAGTCCGGCATCATTCGGGGACATGCCGGCGGATAGTTGTTCTGATTGGTGTCAGGGGCGCGCTAATTCAACTCGAGCGATTGACGGGCGGCGTTTTTTGGAAACGGAACTAACGAGCGAACAGTTGCTGAGACGGTCAAGCAACCGATTGCGATTACCGGGCTTTTCGTGTCATTCCATCGGTTCGGTTCGAGACTTGGGAATTGAGGCTGGCTCGGCTTCAAGCCAATCAAGCGTCGCCTCTGCGACATCGGGATCGAACTGTGAACCCGAACCCGCAGCGACTTCCGCTTTGACGCGATCCACATCATAGGCTGGTTTGTAGCTCCTTGGCGAAAACATGGCGTCTACCGCATCGGCCATAGCTAAGACACGCGCACCGAGTGGGATGCGGTTTGCTTTTAACCCGGATGGATAGCCTTTCCCGTCATACCGTTCGTGATGGTGTAGAATCATGGGCCTTTCCTGTGCCAGAAAACTGACATGGCCAAGGATTTCCAATGCGGTCACGGGGTGTTTCTGGACGACGGCGTATTCCTCGTCGGTGAGTGGGCCTGGCTTTGTGAGGATTGCGTCGGGTACGCCGATTTTGCCAACGTCATGCAACAAGGCTGCGGTCTTGAGCGTCTCTATCGTTTTTTCATCCATCTTCAAACGCGATGCGATGCCTTCCGCGATCAACGAGACAGTCACGGAATGGGCGCGGGTATACGGGTCCTTGGCTTCGACAGCCGCGATGAGCGCTCGTGTTGATTCGACATACCCGCGTCGGCGTTGTTCTCGGCTGTGTTCCACCGTGTGTTCCATAAGGTGGTCCGACTCGTCATAACGTGGATCGATCTTCTGCGCGGGGCTGTCATGTGATTCTTGATTTCGTTCGACCGTTGTCTGCAGGAGGTGCGCGAATGCCTGTTGGTTCGCGCCGGTGTCGAGGCAATCGAATGCCCATTCCGGAACGGCCTTTCTGACTCTCTTTTCGGCGCCTGCAGGCAATACGGCGATCGTTTGGCAAGTTGGTTGCAGGTGATGAACAAGGTCGATTCCCGAAAGTGCACGCGTATCACCATCGGCGCTGAGCGCGACGAATGCGGCGTCGAAGTTCTGTGCTCTGAGGGTGTTATGAAGTTCGCAAATCGTAGTTGTGGCTGTCACGCGGCAACGAATTGCGCTCAGCGCCCGACGGAGTTGCGGCAGGTTTACAGCATTGTTACCCGCAACGAGAATGTTGTTTTCTTCCATGAGCATAGTATGCGATCGATCCAGGTTCTTCATTCTGCAGTCGCTATCGTCAGTGTTCTGCGCACGTCTTAGGTTGTTGCAAAATCTGCGCTTATCGGCGCGCGATGGTTCCGAATAGGGCTGGTCCTATCAGGAGCGAACGTGTGGAAGTACACGGTAGTTATTTGGCAATCGTTCCGTTTGGTTGGATTATCAAGGAACGTACATGGACGCGGCTGTTTACGATTCTTGAGATCCGCTTCGCGGACTTGGCAAGCGAATTGCACGTTGGGCTTTCGCTCCGAGAGCTTTATTGATCCGTCCCGAAATCCACTGATGTGATCGGGCATTGTAATAGGCGTAATTAGTCGGACCAGCCGCTGTGCCGAGTTGATTGCGTTAGGAGATATGTATCGGTCGCAGAGTATTGCGTGCGATTATCGCCCCATCGCAAGCTCAAGGTCCGTAGTTTGCAGGTTCATGAACAAAGCTGGACTACAAGTGTCCAAACGGAGAAACGCGACTCGGGATGTTTTCGTTGAGTAGAGGCTGATTCAGAATTCGATGAGCGAGTAGACCGAATGGAGCGTGAGCACCGCAAGCGTGGCCCAGAAGATCGTCAGGCCGACATCTTTGCTGACGTCTACGGCGGATTGTTTTCGCCTGGCTCCAATTGTATAGGCTAAGGCTGCGATCAGTAGTGCGCTGGTTGTTGCTTTGAGGACGACCCACCCGGTGCCGATGGGCAATGCGCGATCAGTCGGCCAAACCGTTGCCAGGAAATTCCGTCGAAAGGCAGTCAGCGTCGTGTCCTGCGAGGTCATCAGGTAGGCGGTCATTGCAGCCCAATAATTGCTGACGAATGCGATAATGGTGAGGATTGGACTCGCAATAAAAAGGGCGATGGATGCGTTCCCCAGGAGATATGTCTCGGGTTTGACGCCCAGGCTTCGCATTGCGTCGAACTGGTGGGAATGGCGGCGCGTTCCGACATCGGCTGCGATAGCCGCCCCGCATTTGCCAGCCAGCAATACGGCGATGAGTAATGGAATTATCACACGGTAAGTGCTGTATCCCGTCGCCGCGAGCAATTCCTCCGTGACGAGGGGAATTGTCACCTCGGCGTAGGGGAGACGCTGGAAGCCAAAGGATGTGAAGACAAATCCCAGCATTGCGCCCGCGATGGCGACATAGACGGCTGTCGAGCCAAAAGCCACCATTTTCGAATAGTGCCAAAGGTATCGAAGTTTCCATTTTGCTTGTTGCCAACCTTGAAGTGCTGCAACCGGCGAGTTGAACAGAGTCAATAATGCAAGCCCCGGCTTCTCCAGCATGGAAATGCCAGGGAATTGACGTTCTGCTGGTGTTGGCGTCGAGTTAGATTCGATTTCTTCCTGCAGAGATAGAACCTTGTCGAAGTAGATCCGTAATTCTTCTTCACGCACCTCAACAAGTGAATGCTCTTGCTCATCCAGGAGTACCAGTCGTGGGCTATATTGCAGAAAAGGAGCGTAATCATGGGTTACGACGACCACGGTCTTGCCGGTATTTCGTTGTGTTTGCGTGATGCGCTCCACGATATCGCGCGAACGAGCTGGGTCCAACCCGGTTGTAGGCTCATCGAAAAGCAAAATCGGGGGATTCATGGCTAGCGCTCGGGCGATGGCAACGCGCTGACGTTCGCCTCCACTCATGCGAGCCAGCGGCGTATCTAACGGTACCTGCATTTGCTTGAGCAATCCGTTCGCCGTTTCGAGCGAGTGATCCGCCCGGCTTGTGGAATGATCGATCGCAAATTGGACGTTTGCGGCAGCGGAGAATTCATCAAATAGCGCTCGATCTTGAAAGACGAGGCCTATCGGCGTTTTGTTATGTCGATTTTTTTCGCTACCCACCAGCACCTCGCCTTCGATGAGTAGGCCATCATCCGGCTCATGGATGCCTGCAATCAATCGCAGTAGCGTCGTCTTTCCAGATCCACTTGGTCCTACCAATACCACAAGTTCTTGTTCGCGAATGTCCAGGTTGGTTCGTCTTAGAAGTCGCCGACCTGACGGCAGTGTGACGTTTAGATCTCGAATCCGAAGCAGAGGAAGTCGTTGGTCATTCGAGGTCATGGTTTCGAACCTCGAAATCGCGTGGTGAGCATATCCCGAGAGTGTATCGATGGTGCGGAAGGGTTCGGCGTGCTGAGCGTGACCCACGCCACGTTTCGTCGAAGCGCCACTGACCGGACAAGGTGAACTATTTCGGGCCGCGTTGCGCCGTTTTCGTCAAAGAGGCAAAGTGCGGCTACGTTGCGAGCGGTCGGCCCAAACAATTCGATGAAGGTGAAAAACTGCTCTCGCACTTCGGGGGATTCGAGGACATGGCTGCGCACAAACTCCGCAGCCCGTGGGTTGTCTGCGATTGACTCACGATAGATTTCCGTGACGACATTTCGCAGCCGTTCGTCTTCGAAAATCCTCTGCCCCATTTCGGACAGTTGGCGAAGTACGACCGGGTCATTGCGTGCTGCATCCATCGTGTTACGAACCGCGCGCCCGAATTCCACCTTGTCCGCTTCGGGCATGTTTGCAAGGTAATCAACAAGCCAATCGAGCATGGCCTGAAATGCTTTCGAGTTTGCACCCAATGCCACTTGCCACGCGATAGACACTTTGGGGGCGTCGGCGATGGCTTCGTGAATCAAGCGACCTAGAACCGGGTTCAGGTGTGCCTGCAGAATGGGTTGAAGTCTGGCCTGTATTTCGGGCCAGGCCTCGCTGACCGCTTGCCCATGGATTTGAGCGATCTCCCATAGTTCATCTTGATGTCTATGAAAAGACGCCTGAACGTCATCTTTGATTGCGTCGGTGAATGCAGACGCCAGGTCCGCGGCAATGGGCCCCCATGTTGACGTAAGGAGGCTGTGCTGGGCACGCCAATCCGCCACGATGCGCCTTGCAACTTTTCGTTGAATTGAGGGTGGCAGTAAGGCCTCGATGGCTGCCTCAGCGTCCAAGGGCCCTTCCCAGCAAGTCGCGAAGGTGGAAGCATTCATCGCCTGAAATGCTTCGGGTCGAATGTTCAATCTGACTCGATTGTCTTCGCCTTGAACGGCGGCAACTTCGCCGATCCGCTCCAGCCCCAATTCCGTGTTGCGAAAAACCATGTCGCCTGCGGTGAGTGAACTTGGCTTTTCTGCGGAGATGAACAATTCTACGGTCGGCTGAGTCGCGCGATCGTACACTGTGCGCATAGCCTTGGTCGCGCCGACAAATCCTATGCCCCATAGCGCCAAACCAAGGGATATGCAGATATATCGACGTGGTCGTGTCATATTACCTAGTCTGCCGCCAGGCGATGTTTTGCGTGACGCACCTGCAATTATTTACGAGGTAGACTCGAACTCCATGCGACCTAACCAAGGAGGGCTTTTTTTCCCATAGCGCTTCGACATGTGGTCATCTGGCCGATGTGCCAAAACGGGTGTGTGCCCATCATGCCCCAAACAATGCCCTTTGTCGGGAAGAAGTCACGCGGCAACCCCTCCGGCGTGGGATCGTCCCATTGCGATTCGTCGAATGCTGTTAAGGCTTCAATCGTATGCGCCCGGTGATTACGAAACAGCTCAGTCAGTTCCTTACCGCTAGGGTAATTTGCGCTATCCGCAACACATGCGGACCCGCCGGAATATTTCTCACGATATTCCTCGCCAAGGCGCGCTTTCTTTTCTGTAATGACGGCTACCATACTGTCTTCGGATTGAGCAAGGTGGCCTAATATCCATCCGATGTGGTTGGTTCCGGGGGCGGCGGGCTTGAAGTATTCTTCATCCGCCAAATCCTCAATCGCTTTTTCAATCAGCATCATCCCTGTTTGCAGTTGGCCCATTACGAGGTCTTTAACACTAGCCATCGCTCTCTCCCATTTAGAATTCATGTTTGGAACATATGTGGCGCATCTTAGCAAAATGCGAGCCACGTCTGAAACGGGCATTGTCGCTATGGGGCTGCTCCTGTGCAAGTTTTGTCTGTACAATGATGTCAAGGACGAGCAGGGCTATGGAATCGATCCGGCGTTTCTTGCTTGTGGACGTGGTAACATTGAACTTGCGGGCTACCTGGACAATGTGTATCGGTCGATATGCGAAGATTTCGTTTGCTTGATCTTGATTTCCACCGGCGAAGGGCATGACCAAAAATCACGCAACAAACCAGAAGCCAACTGGAACTGGCTCGCGAAGCGCACAGAAGTCGTGGATCAATCCGCTTTGTGTTCTGGTGGTTGCTTTGACTATGGGGGCTCCGACTCTTTGGGGCACTTTTGTCGGGGGTGACGATCATAGGCTTGTTCTCAATCATGTGTTGGTAAATCATCCGTCGTTCGAGCACGCCATCGAGTTGTTTGCGATTATTCATCGCGATCTCTATCAGCCATTGCCCTTGCTCAGTTTTTCAGCCGAGTTCGCTGTTGCAGATTTCTTTGATCTTTTTCGTGATGGCGTGGACAGTGGTGCCTGGCTTTTCCATTTGACGAACATCCTGCTGCACGCGTTCAATGCCCTGCTTGTGTGGGCAGTCGTGCGAAAGCTATGTACAGCGTCGCTCGGCAAGGGCGCAGGCACGGTTGCGATGGTAGCGGGTGTTCTATTCGCTGCTCATCCATTGCAGGTGGAAGTCGTCGCATGGATCAACGGTCGAATGATGTTGCTCTCGACCTTATTCGCCTTATTGGCCGTTCTAGCATTGGCGGAGTGGTTGGATTCTCGAAAAACCTCTTGGGCGCTGGCTGCTCCTTTCTTCTCGCTATGTTGCGCGATCAGCAAGATTCGCGTTGGACTGCCGTTGTTGCTATTACTCGCGCCTCTGGCCATGAAGCGAAAACTCAGCCGATCTTTTTGGCTGATCTGGTCAACTTGTGTTGTAATCACCGTCATCTTCGGGGCTGTGAACTATTACGCCACATCACAAGCTGGCATGTTTTCAGGTGCAGCTGAGCACCTGCAAGGCTCCCGTATCGCTCGAAGTGTCATATCGTTGGCGTGGTATCTGGAGCACTTTGTTTGGCCTGTCGGTTTGGCAAGTTGGTATCCGGCTCCGGGATTTGTCCGGTGGTCGGATGCCGAAACGCTTCGGGCGATCGCGATTGTGCTGCCGGTAGTGGGCTTGTTCATGTGGGCTGTCTTTCGATCGCGGCTGACAGCGATGGGTTTTGCGTGGTTCTTTGCGACGATCGCATCCACGCTGCAGCTGGTGCCAACCCGCAATACGCTAGCAGCGGATCGTTATATGTATCTGCCAATTGTTGGGCTGGTTTGGGTATGCGCAGTATTTTTTCATAAAATGCGCCGCGCTGATGACACTCAAGAGATTGGAAAGGGGCGTCGATCGATTGAAGTTGCATTGGGAGCGATTGTGGTTGCGCTTCTTGTTGGCGTCAGTTGGCATGTCGCGGGTTACTACGAAAGGCCGGTTCGCAAGAGTGAGAGAATTGTCGAACTTTTTCCGGATGCGATGCACGTTTGGGAACGGCTTGGCTGGGCTTATTACAACGTGGAGCGATATGAGGAATCAATCGTTGCGGCGGAGCACGAGTTGGTTCATGCCGACAAAGATGTTCGTAGCGAGGCGTATCAGTTGATCGGTGCGGCGAATATCAAGCTGGGACATTTTGATGCTGCGATTGAGGCACTTGATGAGGCGATTGAGCTTGACCCGGAAAGCCCGAACGCGGTTTACCGGATGGCTGCTGCGCATTTTGACATGGGGCAAATCGATAAGGCAATACCGTTTCTCGAACAGGCGGTTGCGCGCGCGCCGCTGAAAAATCCCTGGATCATCAGGCTTGCCGGTCATTATCGTCGATTGGATCAAAGAGATAGCGCCCTCGCGATGTATGAACAGGCTTTGCGGAATAATGAATACGAAGTGCCCGCGATCCTGGGACTTGTGGAACTCGATATAGAAACGGGTACGCACGAATCGTACCAGACTGGCGAAATGCGTTTGGGGGAATTGCTGGATTGGATGCCGGAAAATACTGCCGCACGCGTTGCCCTAGGTGTCATCATGCAGGCAACGAAGCGGGTTGAGCAGGCGGTGAGAGTCTATGGTGATATTGTAAACGAAGATCCGAACAATACGTCGGCTGCGGTCAACCTTGCGCGAATTTATGAATCTGCGGGAGAAATTGGACAGGCAGGCAAGTTGTACCAGCACGCGATTCAAGCTGGCCTGGAGACGATCGATCAAGCTAAGGCTGCGCATCGGTTTTGGGTGACGCAAGGGTTGCCCAAGAAGGCAGTTGCGATGTGGAGTGGTTTTGCGCGAGATTGGCCGGGCTTTGACGAATCACGAGCATTCAATGCGATAGCCTTGGCGCTCTCAGAAGAAACGTCTGCGGCTCGGCGAATCATCGTTGAACAAGGAAAAGCATCGCCCGATTCGGCCCTCATTCTTGTAGCCATGTTTATCGCAGATATGAACGACGGGCAAACGGGACCAGCCTCAAGGCGTATCGATTCAATCTGCGAACGTGAAACAGGAAGCGTGGAGGCGATGGATCAGCTTCGCCTTGCGCTAGGCTACATGTTGCGACGGAATTCCGACGAGCCTAGGACTTATTGCCTGGCTGCTCAACTTTGGGCGTGCGAGGGGCAACGTCAAAACGCCGAGTCCTTCCTGGGGTTATGCGAAGAGCGCTGCCGGGATGATGATTGCGCGGCGCTCGTCGCTCAATTGCGCGAACGATTCCAAAATGAACAAAGGCCATAGCCCGCTGGCTTTGCAACTTTGATTGCCCAAAGAAATCCTCATCAGACATTGAATTCTGTGCGCATCGTGATGCAAGCCGTGTGACTTCATTGTGAAAACCGATCGCAAGAATAGAAGTTGTCGAAAGGCGGGCGCAAGGTACGATGCGCCTTTAGCTTTAGAAGTTTTTCGGCAAGAGTATGGCTGTTCGGCCCGACGACGCTTGCCTGTTTGCCTGGATGAGCGATGGAACACAAGCCTTTTGTACATCTTCATTTGCACACGCACTACAGCTTGTTGGATGGTGCGACGCGGATCGGTGCGTTGATCGATCGCGCGAAGCAGTACGACATGCCAGCTGTTGCCATGACCGATCATGGTAATCTGTTCGGGACGATTGAGTTTTATACGACTGCAATCAAGGCGGGTATCAAACCCATCATCGGGTGCGAAACCTACCTTGCAGCTACGGATCGGCGAGCGAAGGAGAGTCGGGCGGGCAAGGAGTCCTTCCACCTTCTTCTTCTCGCGATGAACCGGGAGGGCTATCACAACCTCTTGCGACTTTCGAGCATCGGCTACACCGAGGGATTCTATCGCAAGCCTCGCATTGATAAGGAAGTATTGCGTGAATTCTCGGCTGGCTTGATTTGCACGAGTACCTGCATCGGCGGAGAGATTCCGCAAGCGCTGATGTCTGAAGACCGGGCGAAGGCGGAAGAACTGGCTAAGACCTATCTTGAGATTTTCGGCCCTGATCGGTTCTTCGTTGAGCTGCAGGATCATGGGATGCCGGAACAGAAGACGTTAAACCCGGAGTTGCTCGATATCGCCAAACGACTCGGCGTGGCGACGATCGCGACGAACGACGTTCACTATCTCGAGCACAGCGACGTCGAAGCGCATGACGTTCTTTGTTGCATCAACACCGGCAAGCAGGTTGCAGACGAGGACCGGTTCAAGTTTCCGACGGATCAATTCTACTTCAAGAGCCCCGCGGAAATGGCGGAGCTCTTTCCCAAGCACCCCGAAGCGTTCGACAATACCTTGCGTGTGGCGGATATGTGCAACCTCGAGCTTGACCTTTCGACTCGCCACGCACCGGTTTACCGCGTCCCGGAGGAAATCAAAGACGACAAAGGCAAGGCACTTGATGATCGGGAATACCTTCGACAGCTTGTTTACAAAGGGGCTGTGGAACAGTATGGCGAGATCGACGATGAGCTGAAAGAGAGAATCGAGTATGAGCTTGATGTAATCATCAGCAAGGGGTTCGCCAGTTATTTCCTTATCGTTTGGGACTGTGTCAATTTTGCTCGCGAGGAAGAAATTCCTGTTGGTGCGCGAGGCAGTGGTTGCAGCTCGGTTGTAGCCTATTGTTTGTACATCAGCACCCCGGATCCTATTCGATATGGCTTGTATTTCGAGCGGTTTATGGATCCCGACCGCGACGAGATGCCGGATATCGATCTCGACATCTGCCAAAACGGGCGGGGTCGTCTTATCGATTACGTCCGTCAGAAATACGGCCATGTGGCTCAGATTATTACGTTTGGAACGTTGAAGGCGAAGGCGGCGGTGAAGGATGTCTCGCGTGTCATGGGTCTGTCGTTTGAAGAAGCCAATCAGCTTACGAAACTGATTCCAAGCGACTTGAAAATGACGCTCGACAAGGCGCTGGCTCAAGAGCCTGAGCTGAAAAAACGTTACGAAGAAAACGAAGCGGTCAAACGCGTTATCGATATCGGCCGAAAGCTAGAGGGTGTCGCGCGCAACGCGGGCGTTCATGCGGCGGGGGTGGTCGTCGCCGACGAGCCGTTGGATCGATTTCTGCCTTTGTACAAGTCAGATGGGCAGGACGCACTGATTACGCAATTTGACGGCCCTTCGGTCGAGAAGGTCGGCTTGCTCAAAATGGACTTTCTTGGCTTGCGCACACTGACGACGCTGCAGCGCGCTCGGGAGCTGGCGGAGCAAAGTTCGGGAAAACCCATCGACCTGGCCAGGCTCGATCTGACGGACCGTCATGTTTACGAGCTGTTTGTTCGCGGCGATACGAAAGGTGTTTTTCAATTCGAGTCAGGCGGAATGCGCGACGTGATCATGCGTATGAAGCCTAACCGTATCGAAGATTTGATTGCGGCGAATGCGCTCTATCGACCGGGGCCGATGGAATACATTCCGGATTACATTGCTCGCAAGCACGGCAAGGAATGGACCACGCCTCACCCGATTATGACAGATGTGTTGCGCGAAACGTACGGCATTATGGTCTACCAGGAGCAGGTGTCGCGCGTTGTGAACCGTCTCGGCGGAATCGAACTCAAAACAGCGTTTCGGCTTGCCAAAGCGATCAGCAAGAAAAAGACGGACATGATCGAGGCGATGCGCGAGCCGTTTTTGGTGGGGTGCGAGACGAATGGCGTCAAGCGAGACGTGTCCAATCAGGTGTTCGAAGACATATTGAAGTTTGGTGGATATGCCTTCAATAAGGCACACTCGACAGGCTATGCGCTGGTCGCGTTTCAAACGGCGTGGATGAAAGCGTATTTCCCCGTCGAATTCATGGCGGCGCTGATTACGTTTGAAATGTCCAACACCGACAAGGTGGCTGAATATTTTGATGAGTGCAAGGATATTGGCATTTTAGTTGAGCCGCCCGGCATCAATCAATCCGACTACGACTTTACGGTGCGGGCCCGTCAAACTAAATCGGCGAGCGATAGCGCAGAAGGGAAAGCAACGCGCATTTCCGACGAGAAAGGCCAAACCATTCGTTTCGGCTTGGGAGCGATCAAAGGGGTCGGCAGCAAAGCAGTTGTGGCCATTATGGAAGATCGCGCGAAATCGGGGCCATTTGGCGATTTGTTTGATTTCTGCGAAAGAGTAGACCATTCCTGTGTTAACCGTGCAGCGATCGAAGCCATTATTTGTGCGGGAGGCTTTGACGAAACAGGAGCGATGCGTAAGGCCATGGTGCTGGCATTAGAAAGCGCGATATCGGCTGGCCAAACATTCCAGGAAGACCGCAAGAGCGGACAGATGGGGCTCTTCGGTGAGCCATCGTCCGACGAAGGCAAGGAGACGCAAGGCCCCGTTCTTTCGAATGCTGAATGGACCGAAGCGGAGATGCTCGCCCGAGAGAAGGCGGTTCTCGGCTTTTACGTTACGAATCATCCGCTAGCAAGCCATGAAGAACTATTGCGAGCGTGTGCGACAGTTAGCACGACGGACCTCTCGAGCATTCCCGATGGCCGAGAAGTCGTTATCGGAGGAATGGTCTCGAGCATGCGCGCCGTTACCATGAGAAACGGTCGCAATAAGGGCAAGCAGATCGGAATTGTGAATTTGGAAGACCTCGACGGTCGAACAGAGGCGGTGGTTTTCTCCGACATCCTCACAAAGTTTCGATCGACTCTTGTGCCGGATGCGATTGTCTTTCTTGAAGGCGAAGTGGATCGCAAGCGCGAGGAGCCTTCGGTGCGTGTCACGCGTGTGATTCCGCACGCCCAGGTGACGGAATCACTATCGAAGGCTGTGCTATTAAATGTCACGATAGAGACATCGGTGGAGAAACTCGTTGCTTCTCTTCGTGAGCACACGGGCGATTGTCCGGTCTATATCAGTGTGCCGACTTCCGGTGAGATGGTGGCGCAAATCGAGTGTCACCCATCGATACGAGTTAGCCCCACGCCGAAGTTTCTGGCGGAAATTATCAGCCTATTGGGCGAGTCTTCGGTGACGGTGCTAGGCCCATCACGCCGCGCACTGCCGCTGAGTGTTTGAAGATCATTAGCCTGCCGGGGTTCGCCAATTGCAGGTCTTCGCCACTCAGGGCAAGTTCTATCCGTTTTCGGTGGCCGAGTGAGATTCCTTCCCACGAAAGCCTGCGACTCGCCGATACGTATGAAGTTCTGGCATTTTCCCCGTTTCACTGTCTCAAATCTGACTCAAAGTTATCGGTTGCTGGGCATTTGGGCGGAATCGTTGTAGGAAATGACAGGATTGCGGAGGCTGATGCGTCTTAATGGGTGGTTATGCCAGTGCCGTTAATCAACGAATTTGACCCGGAGTATTCGGTCGTGGAAGCCGTCAGAGATGGCGATCGCTACGCCTTCGAGGAACTTGTGCGCCGTCACACCGAATGGGTTCGAGGTGTGGTGTTCGGCGTGGTGGGCGATCGGGACCGGGTTGATGACGTTACGCAGAACGTTTGGCTTGCGGTGTGGCGTCGGGCGAGTGAGCTGCGAGAGGTAAACCGTTGGCGACCCTGGCTTTATCGGATGGCGAGAAACGCGGCGATCGATGCGGGCAGAGAGGTCACGCGAAGAAAGCCGGTGAGTCAGCCGATGCCGGCCGAGATGGTGATCGAGTCGAAATCGAGCACTTCGGATGGCGAATCGTCTGAAGATGAAGGTCAAGGCGATGTTTTTAAGGCGGTCGCATCGTTGCCTGCGATCTATCGCGAGCCTTTCGTGCTCAAGCATTTGAACGGCTGGTCGTATCGGCAGATTGCGGAAACTATGGAGATGCCTGTTGACACGGTAGAGACACGGTTGGTCCGAGCAAGACGGCTGCTTCGAGAAACGCTCAAGAAAAAGTAGAGCCAGAGCAAGCTCTGTTTTGCTGTAGCGATCGAATAGGAAGTTTTTCCGAGAGATTGTCTCGAAATGACGTTTGGACAAGAAACGAGAACGTGATAGAGCCATGAAATCCTTAGACGAAAATCTTGAACGGCTGATCGTTCGACAATTGGATGGTGAGCTTTCCATGGAGGAAGAGCTGGAGCTTAACCGGGAGTTGGTGCGAAACCCCGAAGCTAGACAGCTTATGGAAGAGTATGCTGGTGTTGACGAATTGGCGAGCGAGGTACTGAAGGCTAGTTTTTCTCACGAAGCGGCGATGGTTGATGTTGATTCGGGCGTGGCCAATCACGAACGCTCGGCTACATGGAGAGGACGTGCTCATCGTGGCTGGCTTATGATTCCCGGTGCCATCGCGGCGGCGATCTTGGCCATCGTTTTTCAACCTGCGGAGACGACTTTCCCGGGCAATACGTCGACGCCTGTGGTTCAGAAGAGTCCGGTAGAATCGATGCCGTCACAAGTGCCGTCCATGAGACACCCAGATAATGGAATGATGAGAATGGTTGATTGGAGTAAGCCTCGCATTAAGCGGAATGCGGGTCGCGACGTCATCGGCGTGATCGGTGATGATGGGAATATCTATTTTCTCGAGGTGGATCGAACCCAGACGGTGAGACAGCCGAGAAGGATTTCCCCGAGAAATCAAGTTCGCCAGGAGTTATAAGCTGGCGATTATTGTTTGGTTAGCTAAATAGGTGTGCGCCTTGCATGGCGCTTTGAGAAAGGAATCTATAATGAAATCGTTGTTTGTATGGATGTTGATTGCGGCGGCTCCGCAATGGGTATCATCTGCGTTTGCGTTTGAGAAGGACGAATCGTCGAAACCTCACGTTGTAGCGGTGACAGGCGAATTTATACGCGCCGGTGCGCATACGATTGTATTGCAGGGTGACAACAATGCAGGCAACGCGTTTGCGTTTGTTACCAAGGATTCGGCAAACGTCGCCGGAGATGGCAAGAAGCATCATGTTGTCATTGATCGAATGGTTGCGTCTGATGACAATGATTGCGGCTGGTTGGGTGTTTCGGTATCAGGGAGTACGACTACCGAGAATGGCGTAAAGAAGAAAACTGGAGTCGTGATCGGCAACGTGATCGAAGATAGCCCTGCTGATTTGGCGGGTCTACTGGAAAGCGATGTGATTCTGGCAATTGATGGTGCTGGGATTGGCGATGACATCACGGCTTTCGTAAACGCTGTTAAGTCCAAGAAGGCTGGTGATGCGGTAGAGGTTTCGGTCTTGCGCGATGGTGAAGAGCTTCCTTTTTCAGTTACGCTTGGAACGAGAAGCGATCTAGGCGAAGGCACTTGGAAATTCGACTTGGACCCGGTAAAGCTCGGCGAGATTGAGGATACGGTTCGCCTGCGTGCCAAGATGGTTGTGCGTGATGATGATGGCAATTGGACGTTTAAGAACTTGGGTGATGTGGAAGAGATCGCCGGGCTTCCACATAACATTAAGATGATGTTGCCTCATGGCGGCCAGCAGCGTTCGATTTCCGTTATGCAGGATAACGGTGCCGTCGTCATTGAGACGAAGGTGGAGAAGGACGGATCAACGCTTATTGTCGAGCAGCGCGATGGCGGCGAGATCAACGTGACGCGCGTTGACGCGAATGGCAAAGAAACTGCAGAAATATACGCCGACGAGGTAATTCTTCGAGATGCTGATGAAGAGGCCTACGATGCATTTAAGAATGCGAACCAGAATGTGTTCGTCAAGCTTGACGTTGATGGGCTTGCTGACCCTGGGAATTACGATTTTAAGTTCGACTTTGATGTTGATTTTGACGCTGAGGACTTCCAAACCAAGCTGATAGAACTGCACGCTGATTTGGACACCAATCTGGGCGAGGCTAAGGAATCGTATCACTTGGCAATGGAAGGATTGGAAGAGGCGTTGAAAGGATTGCGAGAGACTCACGGAGTCGCTGGCCCGCTGCAATTGCTTGAGCTTAAAGGTGCGGGGAAGTCGCCTATGAGGATTGGGCGTGATTTCGCCTTCTTTGGAAAAGCGAATCAGACTTTCAAGCTTCAACCCGATGGCACGATCGAAGTGCGTATCCGTAAGGGCGATTCAGAACTCGTGAAAGTTTATGAGGACGAAGCGGATTTTGAAGCCCGTGATCCTTTGAATTATGAAAAATATGAGGACCTGCTTTTGGTGGATGAGTAGGTTTCAGGAGCCGTTGATATAGCGCGGCTGATGAATCATAGGAGTACCCAGGGCGCCTTTTGTGGGCGCCCTTTTTTTATGCCAATCGCTTTGCGCTGGTCAGAGGGTGGCTTGGAGTTGGGCTGATAAGCGAGTTATCGGCTGACTGATTTCACCTGAACTGTTTGCAGGCGTGCGAATTGTATTGGATGTTAAAGTGTGGCAGTTTCGACGAGTGACGAAATTGAGCGCTAACCATTCAGCCCGGAAGAAGAAGCCGAGGTTTGGAGGCAGGGGATGAAATCTTATTGGACTCGGATCCGGAGATTCCTCACATCTGAAGATGGACCAACGGCTACGGAATATGCCATCCTTCTTGCGCTGATTGCGCTGGGTTTGTTCGTGACGATGGGGACGTTTGGTGCCAATGTTCAAGGGCTTTATGTGACCATCCGCGCGGCTGTGTTGAGCGTCTAAGAGGTCGCCGAATGCACTGAGAAATATTCTTGGCGTTTCGTTTGCTCTTGGCGAAATTGTTTCATAGGTTGAAAGTGTTGCCTGCAAGGATGGAAACGAAGCGGCAAACGTTACAGAAAGCGTGATACGCGTCATACGAAAGTTCTTCCTTGGCGTACTGGGAAGGAAGGATTTTGAATCGGCGAAGAATTGTTATGCAGGCGACTTGGTGTTTGCATTCAAATAGCTGAACCAGTTCGCGACCCGGTTGGAGGTTCGAACTTGCACCGGAAGGAATCGAATGCACTTCTTGCATTTGACGGACCTTCGAAATCAATCGGCCAATTTTGGCCAACAGTCAGGAGAGGAACACGGATATGAAGAATTTTCTGAACGTAACGAAACGGTTCTTGCAGTCGGAAGATGGCCCGACGGCCACAGAGTATGCAGTCATGCTCGCGTTGATTATTGTCGCGGCGATTGCCACGATTACTTTGCTCGGTACCGAAGTGGATCGAATCTTCGGTGACGTCCAGACGTCTCTAGCCGCCATGTAGGCATGCGTCGGCGTAGGCGCCTGGTGGCGCTGTAGGCCGTTAGGGCTTGGTCTCACGCGATGAGATGGCCCGGGTCTACTGTCTGATGTAATCAGATCGGCGGGCGCTGCCGAGACTCGGTGGCGCCCGCCTTGTTTTATTCAGCACTATTTGCGGTGCTGGGTGAGCCGGGGGGGATGCAGTTGAAGTGATTGGTTCGTCGGTGGTGGCGAGATTACTTCAGCTTGGAAACATCGTAAGGAACCAATTCCAATGGAAATGGGCTTTTGGTATACGACGTGCGCGATTTTGGTACCCGGTATTCTGCTTGCGTCCTGGATTGATTATTCGCAAAAACGCGTGCCGAACTGGTTGAATCTGGCTCTAATCATCCTGGGCTTTGCCGTTCAGGGGATCTACTTCGGTTGGTCCGGCATTGGAAACGGTGCGCTCGGTATGTTGACGGGCTTTGGCTTACTCATCGTACCCTGGTTGATGCACGGAATGGGGGCAGGCGATGTCAAGCTTATGGCTGCAATTGGCGTATGGTTTTGTCCGTTGCTGACATTCTATTCGTTTGCACTCGGTGCAGTGCTCGGTGCGGTCACGGCCATCCTTATGATCTTGTCAACAGGCCGCATGAAAGCTGCTTGCGCAAACATGGGCGTGATTATGACCAAGTGCTCCAATACACAAACAATGTTCTCAGAATTTGGTTCTGCCAAGAGTTTTGGCAACACTTCGCAATTGCTTCCATATGGCGTTCCGCTCACTGGAGGAACGTTGATCATTCTGGCGGCTAAAATCTTTGGCTGGTGGGGGATTTGAAAATGAGACATTCAAGGCGGCGTACGAGTCTGCAAGGGAATGCGAACAGAGCGCGCGGTACGGCGATCGTTGAATTTGCGGTGGTTTTGCCCCTGTTGCTCACGATTCTGTTCGGCATCATTGAGTTTGGCTATGTGTTTATGATGCGTCAGTCGCTTCAGCATGCGGCGCGCGAAGGTTGTCGTTTCGCCTCGCTTCAGACGTCGAATGACGCCGGGATTCTCAGTCGCGTAGATGCTGCCTTGTCTTCGACTGGTTTGACGGGCTACAGCGTGACGATGGACCACGGTTCGGTGGCCAATCCTGTAGAGACAGTTTCGGTATCGGTTCCTTACAATGACGTATCGCTAGTTGGCGGTTTTTTCGGAACCTATACCTATGACTTGACAGGCACCTGCAGTATGCGGAAAGAAGGCGTGGCTGGTCCTTAGCCTTGGACAAGGTCTCAGGCTTCTGTCGTCAGGGTTTGAGCGATGGCAGAATTGGCTTAGCCCACATCAAAATATACGCTGTTTTCAGTGTCATGCGATCGGTTTTAACGTCCATGTAACTCGAATGGGGTCGGCTAATGTCGGCCCCATTCTTGTATGCGCGCACGACGAGATGGAAGTGGACGGTCTTTGTTTCGTTTTTTTTGAATGGTTAGGTCCAAGCGAGTCCGGAACCTTCCGATAAGCAGGAAGAATTTCCTGGACTGCATCGAGCGTCATCGGAGCGCCGGGGGTTGGATATCTGGTTTGGTTTATCGCTAACGCGCTGATGTGCTTGCGTGTAAGCCTGAAGAAGGGACTAATGATCATGAAGGGAAAGGCGATTATTCCTTTGGCCCTAGGCCTGTGTGTCGGACTCGTTGCTGTCAAATTCCTCGTGGATTTTGTGAAGAAGGCTCAAGGTAGCACGGGTGACCAGCCTACAGTTACCGTGTTCCGCGCGGCTCACGATATCGATGCTTTTGTCGAAATCACGGAGGAGCTGCTCGACGAATTCGAAACGACAGACGCGTCGTTTATTCCTGCTTCCGAACGCATAGCGGACAAAGAAGAACTTCTTGGCCGGGTGTCTCAGAAGCAGATTCCCCAACGTTCGCCGATTTTCAATTCGATGCTCGCCCCGACTGGAACGACTCCTGGAATGGTCGGTCGGATTCCGTCCGGCTTCCGCGCTGTTTCGGTGAAAATTGACGAGGTGTCCGGTGTGGCCTACCAGCTCAAGCCTGGCGTTTGGGTGGATGTGATCGCCGTTATGGATGTAGACAATGGTGATGCAAATAGACGCAAGTCAAGGCGGCAGACCGTGGCGGAAGTCATTCTGCAAAAAGTAAAAATCGTTGCCATCGGCCGAGCGACGGCAGGTCCGGCAGGCGGCTCAAATGATGGAAAAGTCAAACCTGCCAAGAGCGCGACGCTTTTGGTTCGTAAGGAAGACGCGCCTAAACTGCATCTTGCCCAAACCAAAGGGAAAATCACGCTATCGATGCGAGGTGATGACGAAGAAGTCACAGAGGAAGCCATCACGGCGGGCGATGATGCGTTCGAGGCATTACGCAATAACGTAAAAAAACCACCTGCTCCGGCGCCGAAAAGAGTCGTTGATGCAAAACCAACGATGCGACGCGCTGATGTTCCGTACAGTATGGTTGTTTATCACCGCGCATCGAGTTTGAAGAACTCCAACATACAGCGAATTACGTTCCAAGACTTGAAGTCGAGAGCTATCATCGGAGTGCAAAACGGTCCTATCGATCGGTCGCTCAAGGCCAATCCTTCGGCACGAAACCGGATGGACTCTTACAGGGCGACGACTGGGTCGGGGTCATCAGGAATAAAAAACGATAATTTTGAAGACGCCAATACAAGAGCGGAGGAAGAATAATGCGGAGTATAGTCATGGAAGGCCATCTCAACGCCTCAAAACAGGGTCGCGTGCGGCGACATTCAGTTTTTCTCGCTTTGACGACGTTTGCCTGCATAACTGCAGCCTTTTCGTCTTCCGTTCTGGCAGCCCAAGGTAGTGGTTCGAAGAAAGTCTTCGAAGCAACCGTGTTGGACATGTCCGGCGAATCGAGACGCGTAAATGTCCCGATGAATCGGAGTGTCATCGTTCGGACAACGGTCGAAGTTGCGCGCGCCGACGTTGTGGCTGCGGATGTTGCTTCGGTCCAAGCTGTTAGTGCGAAAGAGCTGCTCGTGACGGGTATCATGTTCGGTCGAACGAATGTTGTTCTTTGGGATAAGGACAACCACCAATATGTTCTCGATGTAAAAGTCGAGCCGGACTTGAAGGAACTTACTTCCGCTGCTCAGCGAATCGATCCGCAATCGGATGTCCACATTGATTCAGTCTTGGGCAACATTATTTTGACGGGTACCGTTTCGAGTGCCAACCGTGCGAAGCGTATCGAAGAACTAGCCCAATTGTATTTACCCGGGGGCGGTGGCGCGAGCTCTAGTGGTCCAGCTGTGCAGAACCATCTTGAGGTAGCCGGAGAACAGCAGGTATTGCTGCGTTGTGTCGTTGCTGAAGTCAGCCGACGAGCTGTGAGAGAACTGGGTATCAATGGTTTCTTGGCAGGCGAAAACGTTCGCGATGCTTTCCTCGTCAATCAGATTGGTGGGATCAATCCGGCAAACATTGGTGCCGCGGCTGACACGTTGGTCACAGAGCCGATCCCGTTTCTGACAGGAACAGATGGCATTCCACTTCTGGAAGCGTCGACTCTTTCGTTGGGTTTTCCGCGCGCTCAGACGCAGTTCTTCATTCGTGCGTTGGCCGACAACGCGTTGGCATCTATCTTGGCCGAGCCGAACCTTGTAGCTGTAAGTGGTGAAACAGCTAGCTTCCTGGCTGGCGGTGAATTTCCAATTCCAGTTCCACAGGGAAATCAGCAGGTTACGATTCAGTTTCGCGAGTTTGGCGTTAGGCTGAACTTTACTCCGACTGTTCGATCGCACCAGCGAATTCGCGTACGGGTCGCCCCTGAAGTATCTGAGCTGGATTTTTCCTCTTCGGTTCAGATTGAGGGTTTTGTGGTTCCTGGACTTACTTCTCGTGCCGCTGAGACGACAGTTGAAATGGGTAGTGGTCAGACCATCGCAATTGCCGGTTTGCTCAATGAGCAGGTCCGAGGTATCGCGAGTCGCGTTCCAGGCATTGGCGATGTGCCTGTTCTCGGTTCGCTGTTTCGCTCCGTCAATTTTCAGCGGTCATTGAGTGAATTGGTGATTCTCGTGACGCCGGAGATCGTTGCACCGCTCGAAGTCAATCAGGGCATTACGCTTCCAAACGCAGGCGTCAAAAGCCCATCAGATTTCGAACTCTATATGTCCGGGATGCTTCAGGCATCAGCTGATGACAGCCAGGCGGTCGTTGGCGAAGAGGACGCAACCAAGACGGCTATGCTTGACACTCAACCTGATGAACTATTTGTTCATGGGCCATGGGGTCACACTGAATCGCAATAAGAGAAGCATTACTTGACCGAATTATATTCTATAGTTGTTCCTGGGATACCAGAGTCGTAGCACTTGCGAACTTTTGGGCGTGCACAGCATGTGTCGCGAGTAGCGGGTGTACCCAGGAACGACCTAGCAGCCGATTACGATTCGTCTTAGCTTTTCTATTTCTCAGAGGAACGAAGAGTTTCGATGTCCGTTCACATCGGACGTCCATTTCGTGCTAATGGTCTTGCGATGTTGTCGTTTCATTCCTAACAAACCACGAAGAACATAGCCATGCTCGCCGGAAATCAAAGGCTTGGATGGTGTTATGGGGCGATCGCTGGCTGGTTTTCGCAAATTGTCCGATTACGCTGTAGTGCCTGGTTTGAACTGAGAGTGCCAAGATGTCAGCGTTGCACGGTTGACTCCGATAAGATCGCTTTCCCAAGAAACCTACCCATTCGATCGCGATGGAATGAACGCGGTTTTGAGTTATTGGGTGGTACGATTACGCGCTGTGGAGCAAGCAGATTTGACGCACCTGGACTGCCGATAGGGTATTGGTGGAAGGATGAAAACAAGGTGCGCGCAATAGGTATGTCTTAGTCCGTCAATAGCGGGCCACATGGCTCGTCTAGCTGAATAGCGGAATAGGACATTTTGGTGAGGTCGTTTGCACCGTCCGTGCAGCTTGTTATGCGCGAAGAACAAAAATGGAAGCCAATAGCTCGCGGAATACTGTGCGACTCTGAGTGAATAAAACCCTATGGCTCGCGATACCAAGTTCATTGTGTTTAATTCTGAGGAGGCGCAGGCGAAATCGCTTCGCGCATCTTTGCTCGAGTCGAAGAACGTCAAGATTCTAGCTGAAGTCGATGAGCCGGCATTGCTCCCTCAGGCAGTCAAGCAGTTTCCGGTGGACATCATTCTTGCCAATTTAGACCCGTCGCCAGAGGTCGTCCTCCCCGCCATCGGTGACATCATCAAGGCTTCGCCGAACATCGCAGTTTTCGCGGTGTCAGAATCAACGGATGGTCCACTCATACTCAAAACGATGCGGCTGGGCGTTCAGGAATTTTTTCCCAAACCTATCGAGTCCGAGGCGCTCCTAGCAGCCATTGAAAAAACAGCTACGCAGCAAGTTCAGACTTCAGACAGCGGTATTCTCGTTAGTATCATGGGTGCCGGCGGTGGCGTAGGATCGACAACCATCGCCACGAACTTGGCCGTCGAGCTTGCCACGATGACGGAAGGGTCCGTGACACTTGTTGATCTGGATTACCGCTTCGGACAGGTTGCAACATTCTTGGATGTCGAACCGACTTATACTGTGGCCGATTTGTGCAGTACCCCGGAAGCGTTGGAACAGCAGGTTGTCGAGCGGGCGCTTGTGAAGCACGAAAGCGGCCTGCAGGTGCTCAGTCGGCCTACCTGCTTTTCGCAAGCGGAATTGATTACGGCGGCTTCCTGTGTCGGCATGTTGTCCACACTACAACAATTCAACGATTATGTTATTGTTGACGGTCCGCTGCGAAGCGATCCTGCAGCCACGTCTGTACTTGATATCTCAGATGTAAATCTCCTTCTTGTTGAACTGCTTGTGCCAACAGTTCGGAACGCGCAGCGGATATTGGATAGCTTGCGCGAAGGTGGCTTCAATCTCGAGCGGACCAAGTTGGTCTGCAATCGAACCGGGTGCGATGCGATCGCTCTCTCTGTCGAGGATGTTTGCCAAACGTTATCGCTCCCTGAGTTTGCTTCGGTGTCGGACGATTGGCAGACAGTGAGTGGGGCGATAAATCTAGGCGAAACGCTTCAATCAATGAGTCCGAAAAGTCGAGTTCGACAGGAAATCAAGGAAATCGCCAATCGGCTGCATACGCCTTCTTCCGAGTCCGATGATAAGGATGCTCGTAAGAAGGGCTTGATCGGGCGCATATTCGCTGGAGCGTAAGTTATCTTCTTGAGCTGGACCGCGCAATGAATGAGGTCATGGCCACGACCTGAGGCGCCAGAGTTCGAGACGTCTTATCAAGAATCTCTATGGGGTTGCAATATCGTGTTTGGCAAGAAAGCGACAACCAATCTTACGACGCCTCCGGCTGGCGGATCCGCCACGAAGCCTCCTCCACAAAGTGGACAGCAGCGACCGCAGGCGAAGTCTAGTACGCTAGGAACACCTCCGCAAAACGCTGGCGCTGGTGCTGGCACTCCGCAAAAGAAATCGCCGAAGGGTTCGTCCGCTGTATCTCGAGATAAGATCGAACAATTCAACGCACTGAAAATGCGACTTCACCGAAAGCTGATTGATCAGCTTGACTTGGCTCGGATGGTCGGTGAAGAAGATAGCCTGCGGGAGCAGGTCAAAGATATCGTTGCTCAACTTGCTGATCAGGAAAACACATTACTGAATTTCAACGAAAAGCAACGCCTGATAAACGAAGTATTAGACGAGACTTTCGGCCTGGGCCCACTCGAAGTTCTTTTGGGTGATCCTTCTATCAGTGATATTTTGGTGAATGGTCCAAAGCAAGTCTATGTTGAAAGACATGGCAAGTTGGAAGTGACCGAGGTGCAGTTCCGGGATAATTCCCACCTCAACCATGTCATCGACAAGATCGTTAGTGCAGTGGGTAGACGGTGTGACGAGACCTGCCCACTTGTTGATGCACGATTGCCGGATGGGAGTCGAGTCAATGCGGTCATTCCGCCATTGGCGATTGACGGATCGTCGATGTCCATTCGGCGATTTGGAGCGGATCCTCTTACCTGGGATGACTATATCAATTTCAAATCATGCACTCCCGAGATTCGTGATTTCCTCGACGCGTGTGTCAGGGCTCACCTAAACATTCTTGTGATCGGGGGCACGGGTTCTGGAAAAACGACGCTGCTGAACAATCTTTCGTCATTTATACCTCACGACGATCGTGTTGTAACGATCGAGGATGCCGCCGAGTTGTCGCTTCGTCAACCCCACGTCGTTCGGTTGGAAACAAGACCTGCCAACATTGAAGGCAAGGGACGCATCACGATTCGGGATCTCTTGATTAACAGTCTTCGTATGAGACCCGATCGAATCGTTGTTGGTGAGTGTCGTGGCCCGGAAACATTAGACATGCTTCAGGCGATGAACACGGGGCATGATGGGTCTCTTACGACGCTCCATGCAAACAGTACGCGTGACACTGTTGCCCGCGTTGAAACGATGGTCATGATGGCTGGTTTCGACCTTCCTGTGAAGGCCATTCGTCAGCAATTCGCATCGGCTATCAATGTCATTATCAATGCTCAGAGGCTTACGGGTGGCCCACGAAAGATCATGAGTATCACCGAAGTGACGGGTATGGAAGGTGATATCGTCACGATGCAGGACATTTTTTCGTTTGAACAAATGGGAATTACGACTAGCGGGAAAGCGCATGGGCAGTTTGTCGCCACGGGGATCCGACCGTCGTTTTTGGAACGGTTGAACACGGCGGGATGCTCAGTGAACGCGGAAAGTTTTACGCGCAAAGTATTACTCGTGGATGATGTTGACTAAGTTATTGAGATAGGTGGGGTGCTTGTACCCATGTCCACTATGGAATCGACAACGAATCTAATGCCGATGCTGGCAGCGACGGATGGCTTGGTGCTCTATATCCTACCTGTCGTCGGCACAATGCTTGTGTTCTATGGCGTTTATCAGGTTGTCGTGGAGTCGAAGACCTCGAGCAAGAAGAGGCTTCAAGACCGTCTGCATGGCAAGACCAAGAAGATGGAAAAGGGTGTCGAGTCGATTCTGAGACGCGGCGCAGATGGGCAAGCGGCGTCGTTTGCAGATTCCGTCCTTGGAAAGTTCAGCGTCGTTCCGAAGCTGCAAACACTCTTGGATCAAGCTGACGTGAACTGGTCAGCTTCATCGGCGTTGCTCAATCTCGTCGGCGGATCGATCGTCACAACTGTTTTGCTCATTGTGCTGTCGTTTCATCCGCTGGCGGCTTTTGGAACCGGGGCTGCTATTCTCATACTCCCCTTCATGGTCTTGAACTTCAAACGCGGGCGGCGCATTCACAAACTTACTGCGCAACTGCCTGACGTTTTTGACATGATGGGGCAGGCGCTTCGCGCGGGCCATTCACTT
>JAJDEA010000127.1 GCA_029260035.1 Phycisphaerae bacterium | reverse complement strand
GAGACTCATTGGGTATGGCGATGGCTAATGCACTGATTGTCCGAAGGGAAAACGAAGAGAGCTTGGATAACGGATCCGAAGTGGGCATGATTTTGCTTTGATAATTTCGATAATGATGTATTTTGAAATCGCGGCGAAATGGAAATATGCGATGCAGCAGCGGCGTTTTCCTCGCGATTCCGCGACGAGCGGCGAAGCGGAACATACATTGTAAGCAAGATGGGTTGAGTAAGAAACAAGTGACAGCACGAGCAAGAAAATCCAAGAAAGCTGCCACGAAAACGAACGTCAAGAAGATCCCCCTTGCGGCGGATGGCGTCGTGACTCATCGAGCCTTTGCGCTGCTTTCGCTCACGACGTTGGTAGCGATGAGTTTGATTTTTGCACCAATATCGCTTTGGCCACTGTCGTTTGTGTGTTTAGTTCCCTGGCTTGTGTATGTCGGATCAGCCGGGCAAGCTCCTCGGGTTTACTTTCATAGCCTGCTCCTGGGCCTTGCGTTTTTCCTGATCAATATGCGATGGATGTATCCTGCTACGGGATGGGGGTACCTGGCGATTTCCATTTACCAGGCCTTTTATCTACCTGTCGTGGCCATTCCGGTTCGATCTGTTGTTCGGCGTAGGCACTGGCCTCTCGCGATCGTCTTTCCGTTTGTTTGGGTAGGCGGCGAGATGTTAAGAGCCGTTCTGATATCGGGTTTTCCTTGGTTTTTTCTTGCGCACAGTGCGTATAAGTTTTTGCCAATCATTCAGGTAAGCGATTTCGTGGGTGCATACGGAGTTAGCTTTATTATAGCTGCCATGAACGGCGCAATTGCGGACTTGGTGATTCGCCGATTGTCTTCGGGGCGAAGCGGCGCTGCGGGAATCAGCCTGCGAAGTGCTCGTGTCGGAATCGCTGTAGCATTAATCCTTCTATTCGGATCGCTTGGATATGGATGGTTCCGTCTGCACCAAGATACGATAGCAGAAGGTCCGAAGGTTGCGGTCTTGCAAGGAGATTTTCTCAACTCTGTCCATGGCAAACAGGTGTCACCTGTTGAGAAGCGAGATTTTTATCTCGACATGATTGACGGCGCAGCGGGTGAGAAGCCGGACTTGTTTCTTCTGCCAGAAACACCTTGGACGATGTTTCTAAATCCTGAAATACGAGACTTTTATAGACTATGCCGTGACAGTTTTGAAGAGCTTCAACATCGTTCGACGAAATACAACGCACACCTTGTCATTGGGAGCATATCGAAAATCAGAACACCCTATGACCTATTGACGAAAGAGAGGCTCTATAACTCTGCCATGGTTTTCAACCCCGATGGCAGGGAGTTGGCACGCTATGACAAGATTCATCTCGTCTATTTCGGCGAGATCGTCCCTTTTCGATTTGGTCGACTTCGCCCGCTATACTTTTGGCTCAACAGTATTATGCCTTTTAGTGGCTCCGATGGTTCACGAGAATATTCACTTTTTCCGGGCGAGGAATTCCGGACTTTTTCGATGACACCTGCCTCGATGCCTGACAGCACGTTTCAATTTGGTACGCCCATTTGCTATGAAGATGTCATGCCCTATGTCGCTCGCGAATTTGTAAGCGGCGGTCACAACAAGAAACAAGCTGATTTTCTACTCAACATCAGTAACGATGGCTGGTTTGGTCGTGGCGTTCAACAGCCACAGCATCTCGCGATCTGCGTCTTTCGCGCTGTTGAAAACCGCGTCGGAATCGCTCGATCGGTGAATACCGGCGTGAGCGGTTTTATCGATCCGACGGGACATCGGTATGGACTGGTGCCCGGAGAATCGGCAACCATGGCTGGTGACAATGCCGGGTATTCGGTCGCACATGTGAAGACCGATTCACGGTATACTATCTACTCGCAGTATGGCGATTGGTTTGGCTGGCTTTGCGTGATCGTTTGGTTTGCTTTTTTTGTGGACTATTGGATCGTGCGCGTTCAAACGAGAAACAAAGAGACGGCCTCAGGAGTGTCTGCATGATTTCCCAGCAACGCGTCATTGCATTGATGCTGCCTGTGCTTTGCTTGGGCTGTACGACCAATCGCAAGCCTTCGATGGATCCGGCCGTCACGAATACACAACTCAAGATGAGCGCCATTAAGTATCTCAAAGCTGGGCTTGCTTATCCACACAACCCCGTCGTGCGTGCGGAAGCAGTAGAGGCATTGCGCGACGTAACAGATCCCGAGGCGAGGTCCTGGTTGCGATCGGCCCTGCTGGACGATCACCCGGCAGTGCGATTCGCTGCATGTTTGGCCGTTGGCGAATTGCGAGATCGGGAGTCCTTACCCACCCTGCGCAGCCTTAAGAACGATCAAGACGCAAATGTTCGGGTCGGTGCAATTTTCGCATTGCATCGCCTGGGTATTGCCGATCAGACAGGCAGCTTGCCGACTTATCTGTTTTATGATGACGACCCGACAGTTCGGCGAAACACCGCAATGGTCTTCGGCTTGTTGGGCGAGGCAAGTGCCATCAAAGTGCTTGCGCGATCGATGCGCGATCGGGATCTTGGCGTTCGCAATTATGCACTCGAAGCGATGGCCAAGCTCGGCAACCCTGAGGCGATACGCGATCTCGTTTTTATGACGAATTCGGGCGTCGGGGCTGATGAGGTATTTGCGCTGAACGCACTCGCGGCCACCGAAGACAGAAACCATGCTGACACCTTTCGATATAAGTTCTCGTCTGATGGGCACACCGAAACAAAACTAGCAGCAGCCTTTGGTCTAGCCATTCTGGGGGCAGAGGATGGGGTATCATTCGCAATGCAGTCGCTTCGTCACCCTGGCAAAGGTGTCGAGAGTAAAAGGGATTCGCGCTCGGGCAGGGAGCTGCGTGTGCGACTGCTCGCATTGCGCGTCTTGCGGGCGTTAGGTGAAAATGCTGCAATTCAAGAGATTAAACGACTGATGGAGAATTCGTCTGACCCCCGTTTGCAGGTAGCTGCGGCTAGTGCGGTTTTCGCCATGGCGGAAGCGAACAAGCGAAAAGTGCTTTCCACTTTGTCTGGTAGCCGAGGCGTCACAAAATGAATTCGCTTCGCTGGCCTATGACCATTCTTTGCGCAGCACTGACTTTGACAGTGCAGGCAACCATCGCGCCCAGGCTTACCTTGGCCGGAGCACGAGCCGATTGGTTGCTTGTCGTCGTTGTCTTTTTTTCCCTTCATGCCAGGCTATTGGATGCAGTGATACTTGCTTGGGTATTGGGTTTCTGTGCCGATTTGATGTCCGTCGAGCGTCTCGGAATCCTAACGTTGTCATACGTTTGTGCTGCCATGCTCACACGCGCCGTTCGAGAATTCCTGTTCCGTGACCGTTTGCTGACGCCCCTGTTTCTCTGTCTATTGATCGGATTTGTTGTGCGTGGCGCTTGGGTATTCTTTCAATTCCTAATCTACCATCCCGGTGGCGCGATGGCTGATGCATTAGTTAGCCAATGCCTATGGGCATCTGTATACACCGCCCTATGGTCGCCGATCATCTGCTATGTGCTTTTCCAATCGCGCGGTTTTTTCGGTTTCGCCACCTCTCGCTATCAGTGGGCGGGCGCGGAACGCCTTAAGAGGTAGCCGTGTTTGAGTCCAGACTGAAAATGCTGCTGGGAGTATTGGGTGCGGCGCTCTGCATTATTGTCGTGCGTCTCTTCGAAATCCAGATCGTCCGGGGTGCGCATTATACTCAACAAGCCCGGCAATCTCTCAATCTCAGGCCGCAGCCATTGCCTTTCGTTCGTGGGGGCATATTGGACCGAGAAGGTCGATTGCTTGTAAGCGACGAGCCGTCGTGGAACCTCAACCTGGATTATGACGTGCTCGCAGCTTCGGTAGAAGATGAGCCTTTCGCGATAAACCGCGTGTTGAAACGCTGGGCCGATAGGTTTGGCAATGCGGACGATCCCCCTGCACTGGAACGAGAATTCCTCGACGACGTGGAGGGAATGTGGCTTGACGTCGAGACTTTCTTCTCAAACTTTGGGCAGGTTGTATCTTCATCGGATTTGCGACAGCGCTCCAGGCAGACGTGGGAGCGAATCCAACGCGTACGACGCGCCGTCTCGAATCGCCGAGGTTTTGACACAACGATCGCAGAAGAAAGAGTCTCTCATGCCATCGTCGAAGGGTTGACGGCTGAACAGCAAATCGCTGCTCGCGAGTGGTTTTCGATGTTCCCCTGGCTACACATTGTTCCTTCGACCAAACGAACGTTTTGTGAAGATGCTGCACCATTCGCACACTTGCTGGGTCGACTTAGCCGGGTGGACGCGCAGGCCGTGAAGGAAGATGTAAATGCAGACGACCCGTTTGCCAAGTATCTGGCCAATGAAAGGAAGGGTGTCAGCGGCATTGAATGGCTGGCTGAGCAGGAACTTCGAGGAAGGCGGGGGCAGATTCATCGTACTCAACTTGGCGGCCTCGTTGATGACGTGATCGAAGCGGAGCATGGCAAAAATGTAGCACTAACAATCGATGCGTCACTCCAGCGTCGTCTTTATGCAATCCTGGGTGATACGGTGGATCGCGTTCCCGAGTCGTCGGGCGGGGCCATCGTTGTCATGCAGGTTCAGTCCCGGGAAGTGCTTTCGCTCGTTTCTTATCCCGCTTATGACCCGGCGAAATTCTCAATATTATACAATGAATTGCGAGATGACACTGTTCGGCTTCCCTTGCGATTCCGCGCAGTGGCAAATCGTTACGCGCCGGGGTCCACGATCAAGCCATTGGCTTGCCTGGCTGGCTTAGTCGGCCATCAGATTTCCCTGGAGACTCGTGAAGATTGCACCGGGTACCTGTTCGAAGATTATCGTGATCGATGGAGATGCTGGGAAATAGGCGGGCAGGGAGTTCGCATGGCACACGGAGCCGTGAACATGACACAGGCTCTAACCGGAAGTTGCAACATCTTCATGTATCGCCTCGGTGAGCAAGTCGGGGTCAATAGCCTGTGCTCAGTCTTTGACATGGTCGGTGCAGGGCGGAGTTCGGGCATTGGATTGCGCGAAGAGAGTTGGGGTATCAACCCGACGCCAAGCTGGCTGTTGTCACACAAGGGGACGCCTGCCAATCGCGGCCATGCACGCCTTTTTGCGATCGGCCAAGGTGAACTATCGATGACACCCATCCAGGTTGCAAATCTTATGGCTACATATGCGAGTGGCCGATATCGACCCGCAACGCTGCTCCCCGATGCGGACCCTACACCAGTCTGGCGACTTCCCGGTTCAGACGCGGAGTGGAACGCAATTCGACGAGGGATTTACGGCGTTGTCAATGACCCTGATGGAACAGCCTACAAGTACGCAAGACTCGACGATTCGGAATACGTCCTTTGTGGCAAGACCGGCAGCGCAACGGCATATCGATGGCCAACAGCGTATCGAATTTCGTATACGGACGACAAAGGCGACGAGAACACCACTCTGATTCGAGCCGGTGCGCGCGGACCCGCCATCGCCCGGTTCGAGCGTCAGTTTCCTCTTGCCACGTTTGACCCCGCCAAAGTCGAAGTTGCGGAAAAATGGCCTGTCGCACCGCTGTCCGAAGGACAACATTTTTCGCACGCATGGTTTGGAGGTTATTTACAGGAAAGAAGTGCCAATGACATGCCGAATTGGCAGGCGGAGCCGGAGATTGCCTTTGCGGTTCTGGTGGAATTTGGAGGTAGTGGCGGCAGGGTTAGCGGACCGGTAGCACGCGAAGTATCGAAGGTGCTTGCAGATTACCTGCGCCACAAGCGGCTTGACGGCGCTTCTGTCACGAGCACCGAACCATGAAACACCGCACGCTCCAACTTACAGAGCCTGGGTGGGTAATATTTGCCGCCATCACCGTGCTCATGGTCATGGGGATCGCGAGCATATCCGTTACCGACACTCACTACATGGCTGGCCATGACGGCTCGCGAAATGCCGCCAAACAGTTTTTTTTCATCGCCTTTAGCCTGATCGTTGCATTGGTGGTTTTGAGAATCGGGTACGCTGAGATATCACGTCATGCGTATGGCATTTTTTTCGTAGCTGTCTTATTACTGGTCCCGCTTCTCTTGTCCAAGATTCTGGGAACGTCTATGGGAGGGTTGACCGCTCCCCGCAATGGGGCTTACCGCTGGATTCACCTTCCGGGTTACCAACTTCAACCATCCGAGTTGATGAAAGTAGCTTACCTGATCGCGCTGGCGTGGTATTTGCGCTATCGAAAGAACTACCGCAGTTTTGGTGGATTGCTCGTCCCCTTTGTCATTTCGGGCGTCCCATTTTTTCTCATTCTCGTCGAGCCGGACCTGGGGACGGTGCTGCTGTTGATTCCTGTTCTGTTTACGATGTTGTTTATCGCGGGCGCGAAGAAGCGTCACCTGGCGATCATTGTGGCGCTTGGCCTGTCTCTTGCGCCGATTGCTTGGCATCAAATTAAGAGCTACCAGCGCCAACGCGTATCGGCGGTCCTTCTTCAGTCGGACACACTTCGTAGGAAAGTCATCGACAATCCGGAGAAATACGAGTCCTTTGTGACCAAACGTCAAGCCGTCGAATGGGCAGCTAGCGCGGGGTATCAGCTTGTCCATTCCAAGAACGCGATCGGAAGTGGAGGCGCTCTCGGCCAAGGATGGGGGCAAGGCATTTATGTACAGCATGGATTACTACCCGATCGCCACAACGATTTCGTGTTTTCCATTGTTGCACACCAATGGGGCTTCGCAGGCTGCCTTGTCGTGTTGGCTTGTTTCATCGCAATCGTCGGAGCAGGGGTCCGTATTGCTTCCGCTACGTCTGATCCGTTCGGCAGACTCCTGGCTGTCGGAGTCGTGACACTCATCGCTACGCAGGTCATCATCAACGTTGGTATGGCTGTCGGGTTGATGCCAATCACCGGCATGACGTTGCCATTCGTGTCGTACGGCGGGAGCAGCCTGCTGAGCAATTTCGTCGCGATCGCCCTGCTCGTTAGCGTCTCGCAGAATCGCCCATTCCTTCTGGCGGTCAAACCATTCGCACACAAACGTGGGACAGGAAGAGTCCCCTTCGGCGAGCAATTGGCCTCTCAGGGAGAACGCAGCAAGGAAGCCCTGTCCGCATCGCGATCTTGATTCTTTCGAAATCACCGCTTGGGCATATTCGATCTCGTTGGAGGGTTGCGAAGAAACGGCTCGACCACTACGGAGCCTCCGATCGCGAACATGGGAGCTTGCGCTAAGACAACAAGTCGGCTGGCGATGTGAAGCGAAGCCTTTGACATAAATCATCGCCGAATCTGCGAACGCTTTCCAGGTTCCCTTCGGGACATGCCTTCACTTTGGCACCAAGTGACTCTCGTACGACGCTTGGCGCGCCATCGCCACCAAGAATCCTGGGAGCCGTAAAAACTACGGCTTCATCAACATATCCAGCGGTGAAGAATGACGTGAACAAAGTGGGGCCGCCTTCTACGAGCAGGTACGTGATTTTTCGATCCGCCAACTTCTTCAGCACGTCACGGATCGACAGCCGCGATCGGGCTGTTCGACATGCGACAACTTCCACGCCTTGCCTGCGAAGCCGATCTGCTTTGCGTGACAAGAACGAATCCTTCGACGTAAAGACGAGTACATCTTGATCTCTCACTGATGCGACCAATCTGCTGCGATGGTTGATGCGTAATCGAGCGTCGAGAACGATTCTTTTGGCCTGGCGTTTCAGTGTGGTATTTCGCGCGGTAAGCAAAGGGTCGTCGCGCAAGGCGGTGCCCGATCCGACCAAAATGGCATCCATACGTGCCCGCAACTTGTGTACGAATTGCCTTGACTTTTCATTGGAAATCCACTGCGAATCGCCCGACGCTGTGGCCAGTTTCCCGTCCAGACTCTGCGCCCACTTTGCAATGACGTATGGTCGACACAACTGGACGTGCGTAAGATATGGCGCGAGTAGACGAGTGGATTCTTCATGACAGATGCCGACTGTCACTTTTATTCCAGCCCGCGTAAGTTGCTTCATCCCGCCGCCTTTGACTTGTGGGTTTGGATCACGAACCGCAACGACAACGCGAGACACTTTCGCCCGGATCAATTCTTGCGTACATGGAGGCGTCTTACCGAAATGACTACAGGGTTCGAGCGAAACGTATACGGTTGCGCCTCGGGTCGATTCGCTGCAGCGACGCAACGCGTCAACTTCCGCGTGAGCGCCACCGAACCGACGATGCCAACCTTCGCTGATGATGCGCCCGCGCTTGGCAATGATGCAGCCGACCATCGGGTTCGGCTCAACTCGCCCTTCGCCGCGCCTGGCGAGCCGGATAGCGCGACGCATCATTTCCAGATCGAGTTCAATCGAAGGCTTGATGCTGTTTCCCTTATTTGAATGTTTGGGCACCGGTTGGCTCTTAGGGCGCTGAGGCTTGTTTGGGTTGCCGCCTGCCGTGATCCGTCCAGGAAGCCAGAATGAGTACGATCACACCGCAGACAAGTGCGGCATCTGCGACGTTGAAAATCCAAGGCCAAACATCGCTCCCACCCACTTTGGGAACCCAGCTCGGAAACCCCGGCACAAACTTGATGAAGTCGCGCACGACGCCTTGGCGCGACAAAGTGACGTCTTTCCGTCGGTATGTTCGGGGGTTCGCGCCTTCCGGCCATTCGCCGATACGAACGACCTCTGTATCGGAATCATCCACGATCTTTCCGATCATCGCAGTTCGTGAACCTTCTTCAGTTGTAGTGCGAACAACATCGGCGACGACAACGGAGCGGTCATATAAGTTTCCCATCGCCCCTGCGAGGATGAGTCCAAGTGTGATATGCAGGAATCGACTGGTTCTGGGGCTGGTTGCGAAAAGGTAAAACACGAATCCCAGGGCAACAATGGAGGCAAATACGAATAGGCCCACTTGGCCGCTAAATGAGCCGAAAACTGCCCCGTCGTTGAGCGAACGGCGAAAAACGATCCAGTCGGATAGAACCGTTCGTTCTTCGTTTGGCTTTAGCGCGGAAAAGACCCAGCTCTTCGACCAGAGGTCCAGAGATAGAAGAACAGCGGTAACCAGCCAAAACCGAAGTTGCGAAGCGATGTCCGTTAATGCCGCCTCGCCTTGACCAAAGCTGGACTTTGTTGTTGCTTCGACAGGTTGATCCATGACAATTTCGCGTCAGACGGCGCGACCTTCCTCACGGGCACGGGCATATTCAATGCAATATTTTGCCCAAGGTTTTGCTTCGAGTCGGGCTAGGCTGATTGGCACATGCGTAGCCTGACAGACACCATAGGTCTTGTTTTGAATCCGTTTGAGGGCAGCGTCGATTTCACGAATTCGATCCTGCTCGTTTTCGATCAGACCAAACGTGAACTCCTGCTCCCAATTATCCGTTCCTACATCGGCCATGTGCATGGGGACGGATGACGCCCCTCCGGAACCATCTCGCTTGTTGTTACCCATATCTCTCGTCAGGTTCGTGACATCACCCGCAAGTTCCGCTCGTTTGTCAAGCAGAAGTTGCTTGAAACGCTGAAGAGGTTTCTTCGTAAGGTGCGTCTTGGGAACTTTCTTTTCGATGTACTGGCCGTTGTCCTCTTCCGGGCTTGTCGCAATCAACGGCTTGGCCGACGGAGCTGAAGGTTTGGGCGATGAACGAACAGCCTTGGCAGAAGAAGTCCGTCTTACTTTGCTCTTGGCCTTTGTGATTGGGCGCGCTTTCGCGGGTGCCTTCGCTGCAGTCGCTTTCTTTTTGCGTCCGGCTTTCTTAACTACCTTTTTCGCAACTGATTTCTTGGAAACGAGCTTTTTCTTGCCGGAAGCCTTTTTCTTTGCTTTTGCGACAGTGGTGGTCGTTTTCTTGGCAGCGGATTTCTTGCGAACCGGGCGCACCTTCTTCGCCGATTTTGCTGTACTCTTCTTGCTGCTTTTTTTTGCTATCTTCCTGGCCACCGGGTCGTTTCTCTCGCCACTTCCTTTTGCACTTGTAACTTTTTGTCAGACAAGGAGCTGTGAAAGCCGAATCTGTGAGTATAGGTCCCAAAAATGAGACTGTCAAGGACTGGGGGCGCCGGGGCTGTTTTGGAAGAGAACTTCAATCAATGTTTGCTTCTGAATCATCCCGCGCAGCTGGAAAATGAGATGTCCGTGAGCGTCGAATGCGAGAGGCTTGTGGATCAGATGGTTGACATAAACCCATGCTTGCCTGCCTGGGGTACCCACGATCTCAAATGCTGGCGAAAAAACCGGGGCCTTCGATCCATCAATGGTGACACGAACCCGACCTTCATCGGGCTTTAGCACATAACAACCCGTCGTCCGATCAAAGCTGCCTTGCGACATCTTTGAGTTGCGCGTCATCGATGTGCCGAGTGCGACCTGAACCGACGATGGTCGCCCGGAAAAATCCGCCAAGACCGAGGCGTCCTGGTCAGAGACTGAATCACTTGATGTGAGAAAAAAATTACATTGCCAGCGTGCAACCGTGCCATCAACAGGCTGTTCCGTAACACCGACAAACATTGCCCGTTGCCTGGCTCGATCAAACCGCTCAAAAATGCGCGGTGGTGCAGCGGACGATCCATTCGAATCAACCAATGAAAAAAGCACCAACGCATTCGCTGTTCGATTGCGAGCTGATGCGTAGACCGACCGGAAAGATTGATCATTCCCGCCTGCCCCACTTGCCTCAAATGTGCGTAGTTCAACTGACGAATCACTTGCAAGAGCCACAGCCAAGCCGAGTTGCTCGCTTGACCAATTCGCCGTCCGACGCGTTGCCTCAACCGTGGCATAAATCTCGCCGGAGGGGTAGATAACATAACGCCAACGGTGGAACGGACGGTCCCTAGCATCGCGGTTCATGGTGTCAACAAAACGCCATTCGGATTCAATGACGATGCGTACTTCGTTCATTTCAACAATTCGAGGCTGACTTGTCACGGCTTGTCCTAATGCCGCAAAATCCGGCTCATCCGGATTTGGTGGATTCACAACGATAGGCGACGGGCCCAACGTAGTCCCTTGGACAAGGTTATTGAGCCGATGAGGGTCCGCCTCCAGATTGAACCAGCCCACAATCTGGCCGTTTGAAAATACCAACTCAAACTTACCGCCAGCACCGATGTGCCATCGCTTGCCAGCAGTTCGCACATAGAGTTGACCTTGCAGGTTTTTTGAATCCCCGAAGACATCCACTTGAGCGCCGACCAGAACGATGTCGTCGATGCTCAGCGTCACTGGTTTATCAGCATCAATTACGGCAAGTCGAATCTCCTGAACGTCGTCAAGAGGCAATCTCTCACCTACATCGGCCAAGTCGAGTTTCAGATTATTCCAACCTTTTCTCAAGGGCAACCGCGAGCGAACAGTCGAGCGATCGCGAACCATGCCCGCCGACAGAATTAGTTCCAACGCGAGATCGTCACTCGGGGATTCAACGTTGATCATCAGCAAGTCATATTGGTGCCAATCGCGCTTCAGATACCAATTTGTAGCGTTGACATTACTGAGAATAACCGTGTCTTTCGGCGAGCCAGCCGTGAATCGTAGTCCATTTCGACCCGTATCTTTGCGACCCTGTTTGGCATCGGGAACGCACCGCGCGCTCGGCGACACGCTAACAAGTTGAACTAACTCCATATGCGCCGGGTTTTCGAAGTCGGCAATAACAGCAAACCGTCCGCTCTTCAATTCGGGGTAGGCCTGCATAAGCCTATCCGCTTGCGTTACGCCAGCCGCCTTGCCGCCACCGGTTTGGCATCCAGTCAGGCTGGCCAAGCTAATTGCAAGAACGAAAAGCCGAAAGATATTTTTCGGATCGGTGGCTCGAGTCGATCGCTCGAACATAGCAGCTATTCTGAATTGACGGCATAAGTTCATGACCATAAAGGAAGACTAAGCCAAGTTCCAAGGGGCTGCAACGGTTGCCTAAGTGCGCGACAGAATCGGATGGCCATTGATGCGAAAGCGGCGTGAAAACAGTCTGCGCCCATTCTCCTCGAATTTCCGCCCAGAAAATGGTAGTGTGCTTTTTTGAAATATGGAAAAGGAGAAGACATGCACATTGCGGTAACCGGCGCAACAGGATTCCTCGGGCGATATATTGTGAACGACCTACTGGAACGTGGGCACACTTGTCGATGCTGGACGCGGCCTGATTCAGATCGCGGCGGATTCGTTGAACAAGGCAAGGCTATAGAATGGGTCACCGGCGACCTTGGAGGGGCAAGATCCATCGCAGGGCTGCTCGACAATGTAGATGCGGTCGTTCACGCAGCGCTCGATCGCCCGGGCGACGGATTTCGTGGGGCCGAGGGTGACATTTCAACATTCGTGGAAAGGAACGTCCTCGGCACGATTCAACTCATTCAACAAGCCAAGAGGGCCGGCGTTGCGCGGTTTGTGTTCATTTCGACCTGCGCTGTTCACGAGGTGATCCTCGATGACCGATCGCTTGACGAAGCCCATCCATCCTGGGCAACAACACACTACGGTGCCCACAAGGCAGCCATCGAGATGTTCGTACACAGCTTCGGCCTGGGAGAGATGTATAACATCTGCGCCCTTCGACCGACCGGCATATATGGCATCGCTCGGCCGATCGAACGAAGCAAATGGTACGATCTCGTTCATCGCGTGAAGCAGGGGAAACCGATTGCCAGCGCGAAAGGCGGCAAAGAAGTTCACGCCAAGGATGTCGCTAAGGCTGTCGATATCCTCTTACATGCCGAAGGAGTAGCCGGTCAGGTCTACAATTGCTACGACCAATATGTAGCAGAGCAGACCATCGCCCAAATCGCAAAGGACATCACGGGAAGCAACAGCATCATTGAACCGCTAAACAAAGGGGCTAAGCATGATATTGAAACCGGAAAAATTCGCTCGCTGGGAATGGAGTTTGGCGGCAACGTGCTGCTAAAGGAAACCGTTCAAGCGATGTTGGCCGAATCGAATCGATGACAGCGGAGACGGACTTCAGACTTGGTTTTGTTATGACAGACAGCTCTTGGTCACGCAAGAAACTGCTGGCCCGCTTCATATAGTTTGTCCCAAGTGTACAATCCGGTATCGTGGCCATCGGAGAAGGTAAACTTGACCGCGTAACTGCCGACAAGTTCCATATCCGAGATACCAATGTCGTCAGGGACTTCAGCAACATTGAGTGTTCGCTCGCCGGTCATTTCATCAACGCAATGGGCGCACCGACATGAGCATCGAAGATCGTAGACAGACCATCGGCTGGTTTCCCCATCGAGCCAGAGGATTTCAACGATGCCTTCAGCTCGCTTGAGCTTGATATCTTTCGGCGATGGTCGCATAAATAACTCCGTGGCTAACGATAAGGATTACTAAGGATACTAAAGGATGACATCAAACTTGTACACAAAACATGGCACTGGATTGGGATGGCTTCTTGTTCTCGTAGTTTGCTTTTGCATTGCAGGCTGCTCGGTCAATCAAAGCAAGGTTTCGGTGCGCGAAGCCGAAACGACCGAATCGGCCCTGAACCCAATAGCGACAGTATCTCCAGAACAGGCACGGTCGCTTCTCAAGGAGGGATATATCTATTTGGATGTACGCACAACGAAGGAATTCTTAAAAGGACATCCGCCCAATGCTTACAACATTCCCTTTTTCATAGTAGACAAAGACACCGGAAAAATGAAAACCAATCCCGATTTCAGCAGAATTGTTAATGCAACGTTCCGCAGGAATAAACGCATAATCGTTGGTTGTCGTTCGGGAAAGCGATCCGCAATGGCTACGAAAGCCATGGGCGAGCAAGGCTATACCAACACACTCGATATGATGTACGGATTCCGAGGCGTCGCAAATGCCGAAGGGAAGATCATCAATCCAGGCTGGTCAGCCTTGCAGTTTCCGGTGAAAGAAGGGAACGGATATTCTCGAAGTTATGAAACACTATGCCGATTGGCGAAGTGATCGCGCTTGGTTCACAGCATCATAGCCTGGGAACATGAAACGACACATTAAAGACTGTGTGCTCGCATGAAGCCCGTTGCGCCGGACGAAAATGCAAAAACGAATCAATTTCGTTTGCCACGGCGAACAGCGATCCAAGAGGCGCCTACGGCAAGGAACATCAGCGTCATTGGCTCCGGGACAACTGTGATACCGTCAACTCGAAAATCAGCCCCTTTGGGAGCACGAAAATCGAACGTAAATGTATCGACATCGCTCAAGAATGACGGCGTTAACGATGTAATGTCAAAACTAACCGTCTGGGCACCGGGCGTGACAACGGCGGCGACAGGCAGAACTCTGTCCGTCGTTCCGCTTGAGAGCGTTGCTTCAACCATCATTGTGCCGGTTAGCGGCGCATCGAAGTTAGTAAGCGCAATCTCAACGGACGACAAGCTCGACAAGTCGGCATTCAGTGTAAAGCCATAGATCAATTGCATTCGGCCCTGCACCCCTGACGTGCTCGAAAAATCCAACACGGATTGCCCGCCCGTGTTGAACAAATCGACAGTCAGGCTATCCAAACCGGGAACCTCGAGAACTTCCGCACCAATGGATGTAAAACGCCTGCCGCCCAGCACGCCGGATAACCCACTCTCCAAGGTGCCAACTAGCGTTCCGGGGCCATCTTCAACGGTTCGAACAAGTGGAAATGTGCTGCCTGTCGTATCGCTAAAATCATCAACGATCACGTTGACCGGCCCCGCCTGAACCGCTCCAACGACGCCCCAAAATGCGAAGCTCGCAACAAGGTAGGTAGTTCGCTTCATGCTCGAAAACATCATCTTCGCCCCCTCCCTAAGGATCCCAACTTGTAACCACCCCGCCGTTGCGATAAATCAGAATCACATCGGCCGTATCATCACCGACAATCAACCCAGCTTACCTCGTATCTAATCGCACCAATCCTACCGTCTTCACCATTTTATCGCAAAGAAAAACGGGTAAGTCGACGAAGAATCTCCCCGCCGGTCGCGTCATCGCCCACCTCGGGAACGGGTTACGCCGCGGCCATCTCATGGAAAAACTCCGGATTCTGTAGCCTCAATAGCATAAAATCGCCGTGCCCGAGTGAAATAGAACGTATTTCCGGCGTGACTGTTGTTGGCCAACTTAGGACGTTATGATGCCAGGTTGTTTCGCTGAATCGTCAATATCAGTTCCCAAATAAGGCATGAAAAATGGCATTTACCACTGAAAAACCCCGCGTCACGAGATTCTTCGCCCGGCTCATTCTCACCCTGTCATTGGCATTGCTCGTCAATCTGACGGGCTGTCACGAAAGAAGCGTCAAGCC
>JAJDEA010000126.1 GCA_029260035.1 Phycisphaerae bacterium | reverse complement strand
GAGATAGCACATCCTTGAAAGCGGGCATTTTTGTCTCAAATTGCTGACCACCGTCCGAGATCGCCCATAGCAAATATTCGTCAACTGATATTGGTCGACGGATCATGAAGGCGAGCAGAGCAGGAGACGGAGACAGCCCGTGTTCTGGTTTTCCTCCACCCAAGCCGTCTGTTCCATGACACTGAGCGCAGTGCAACTTGTAAATTCTTTTACCCGTAGCAATTGTTTTTCGCCCCGGAGTGACTGTCGATTTCACGCCTTGGTATTCGCTTGGGACGCCATATTGCATGTACGTCGTGTGGCGTAGTAAGCGGACCATCATACCCTTAGGCATTCGCCCTGGTCCCCACAGCTCACGAACCATCCAGTCAGGTTGCCAATAGTCAAATCCGCCAGGCGCCGACGGCTGTTCTTGCGACATGGCAATCGGTACAAGTCCAAACGAGACAACGATAATTGCGGTCGGAATGACGAACGTGAAAGCTAAGTTTCGAACTCGAATGAGAACCAATGATAAGAGTTGCATTGCTTCGTGATTCCTTCGCGTTGCGTGCATGTTCAATTTGTCGACTTGGTGAGATATTGTCAGCTGCATTTGCGGCTTGAACCTCTTAGACTCTCAAATTCGAATGCCACGTTTCACGAAGGTTCAGGGTATTTTGGTTTGGGGGCTACTTCTTTGGTTTTCGGAACAAGGCGCGGGCCGGAACTTGGATCACGCACACTATCGAAGTACGCAATTAGGTCGTCTAACTCAATGAGAGTTAGTTGTATTTCGGGCATCGGACTATGCGGCTTTAACAAGATGTAGCGAATGTGTTCGGCCGTTTGATGCGGCTTGTTCGCGATGCTCTTGAACGACGGAACGTCAGCTTGGGTCGCCGTTGAGTGATTGCTGGAAATCGTATGACAGTTTACGCATAGGCGTTCGGCGAGATCTTGGCCGCGTGAAGCATCGGGTCGCGGTTTGCTTTCATCCTCTGCCGCTAGGGTCAGTGGAACCAGAGAAATCATCGCAATAATTCCGACGAGTATGCTCATGGATTTCAATGATGGTTTCGGCATCCGAAGGTCCTCAATAGTTGCGTAAATGTCGAGTTACGGTCCTGTTTATGAGAGAAGATTAGAACAACAAAATTCGAGTCGGCTTGATCAAGATCAAGAGGAAAATCGATATCTATGTTAGGTTGATATCAAGGTGCCACTGTCGGGTTATTTTTTGAGATGCTTGAAATTTCACCACAGAAAGTCGCTCACGTTATCATAAGAGCGCGTGAGTTTGACGTTAAAGTTGCTGCTTGGGGCGGTGAACCGACTGCCAGTGAAGTCGAAGACAATCCCGAAGCTGTTCTTGAGGATTTGCGTGACGATCCAATTGTGATGGAGTTGATCTCTTTTATCGATGGGATGAACGTGGATGAACAGGAGTCTCTTGTGGCGTTGATGTGGATTGGCCGCGGAACATACGAGGCGACAGAACTTGAAGAAGCCAAGGACACTGCGCGCAGCGAGCGCGTGAATGCGACGTCAGCTTATCTGCTTGGTGTACCGCTGTTGGCGGACTACTTGGAAGAAGGACTTGAGAAGCTTGGATTCTCGGTCGACGATGTTGAAAGCGATGTCCTGTGAGGAGTCCTGGCTGAAACCAGATGACAAAAGGGATCCGTAGAATTCAAGAATATTTTTTCCCTGCGCTATACGTCTTGGTTGTGTCGATCGTTCCAGCGTTCGCAGACGTTACGGCTGAAACTTCTGCGCTGACGCGAGGGCGCGCCATTGCGGAGAATCGTTGCGCAATATGCCATGCGATTTATCGAAGCGACGCGAGCCCGACGCGTATCAATGCCAACACCGCATTCAGAGATCTTCATGAGCGATATCCTATACCGATGCTCGTCGAAGCAGCTACAACGGGAAAGGTTGAAGGTCACGACGAGATGCCGGCATTCGATTTTTCAAGCACCGAAATAAAGGACCTCTTAATCTATATCGATAGTTTTTCACCAGATACCACGCAGACCTATATCGGGCGTTTTTGACGAGCCCGATGCCATAAGCGCCCCGCATAATGTCATAGCGCCGTACTGTGTTGCTTCTATTCGGTATCTCTGTTCGCAACTTGGTCCACCAAGAAGCGATCAGCACTAAGGTGCTGTATATGGAATGAGACTTCTAGTTTACATAGAACAAGACGTTCGCGACCTATCATATGGCCTTGATTTATGGGGCGCATTGCCCAATAGAGCCAACGGTAAGCATGAGAGCAATGACGTATGTGTGTTGTCGGTTATAATTATGCTAGTAACTACCTGTATTTGAATGTTGAGTGGTTCGAGGCCGACATCAGCTGTCTGACCGAATTTGTTACTATTCGAGTTTGTACAATGCGATACTTTCAAGTGTTCCGAAAAGTCAATGATGCCAAATGTTTCCCAACGAATATGGTTTGAAATCACAGTAATGCGACTTGTCCAGTTCCAAACGCACAATTAGCGGTTGGAGACATTTTGACCGCAAGAATAGATGCTGAGGGACGTGTCCAAATTGAGCGAGCAGAAACGAAAAGACATTCATAATTCGGATCTGCCCGTCGTGTGCCAATCATGTGAAGCACGGCACCAGGGTGTTTGTGGCGCTCTAGCACCCGTGCAGCTGACACTGTTGAGCAAAAAAGCAATTATTCAACAGGTGCCTGCCGGTCATACGTTTGATTGTCGTGAAGACGCTGATGAGCGCTGCGCAAACATTATGAGTGGGGTGGTCAAGCTTTCAAAGTTGATGTCCGATGGACGTCAACAGATTGTTGGGTTGCAATTTGCCCCCGATTTCGTCGGTCGTTCAACTAATCATCAAAGTTATACCGAGGCTCAGACTGCAACAGATGTAACACTGTGTTCATTCCCGCGCCGTGTTTTAGATGAAATGATACGGGACGTGCCGGAGCTGGAACAACGCCTGCATAGCCAGGCACTGAAAGAGCTTGATGATGCACGGGATTGGATGCTGACACTTGGCCGTAAAACGGCATCGGAAAAAGTAGCAAGTTTTCTCTATCTTTTGGCCCGGAACTACAATCCGGAAAATCTAACGAGCGGGAAAAAAAATATAGAATTCGTTTTGCCCCT